>JAEWSC010000034.1 GCA_023398575.1 Bacillota bacterium
ATTATTTGCGCACCCATCCGGAGGCCGTGCAGGAATACAGCGGGGTAAAGAGGCAAGCGGCACAGCTGTATCCCCAGGATATTGACAAGTATATCGAATACAAAAGCCCTTGCATCGAAAAAATCTACCGGCAATGCGGATTACTTGCCTAGCAAAGATCATAAGATGCCACTTTCCCAAGGGAAGTTTCAGTGCCAGACCCCCCCGACTCATCCGCCTATTGCCTGCCGCTCTGACCCTAATGGCCATCACGGCGTTCGTGAAGAAAACCCACCAAAAACGCTCTTTGTCAGGCAGTTAGTGGCATCCTGATATTTGGCATCATCGTAAATATCTTTAGGCGGTGAAAGGCTTAGCACGTTGGCAAGGTATTTCCCCGCAAAACGCGAAAAGCCGCCCACACGGGGCGGCCGCTCAATTCTACGCTGCGTTTTGATTCAAAACCAACTATATAATAATACCTATCGTCATTCCCTGCATCTTCACAGAGTGGTGTTGCAACCTTGATTGAAAATGCTCAATTATTATGCTCTCCCATATTTCCTTCAAGCTTTTCCCCACAACGCGAGCGCGCTCGAACAATTCAACAGGTGAAGTGAACTGTTCGAGCCACGATCCATCTTCTGTACCTATATAGTACATTCCATGTGCTTCTGTAACCCAGTATATTTTCTGTTGATAGACAAGGGAAAAGTCAGCATGCCCGCTTATAAACCGCTCCTTCACACAAGGATAAGTAAAATCAAACAAATCCAGGATGGTTACTTCCTCTCATATGTCTTTTATGCTTTTTCCATCGAATGTTAGTTGATCTATCATCTGATGAACATTGGGATAAGCAACTTCAGAAAGGTGCGTAAAACATATACAGCTGCTGTCTGGCCTCTTTTCAATCGAATATACTGTGTCATGCAGCCTGAAGTTCATGTGCAATTGCTTGCAACTGGAAAATTTCGTACAAAAATCACTGTAGTTCAATTCCATTTAAGGTCCCTCTTATAAACTCGCTTTTTTTTATCAAGTTTCATTACATAAATCCACCCTATTATTGCCTTTTTTTTCCATTTATGCAATAGTGTAGAAGGCACGATTGCAAGTAACTATTTCAGCGCTAACCAGCATCCTTTGAGAAACACGAAAGGAAAACACACATGAAAAGAAACCATTTTGGTCTTTTTTCTTCGTCACGTTTTGCCGCAAAAATTACACTATTGCTTATCCTTTCACTTTGTATTGTTTCATCGGGTATAACAATAGCGCACGCAGGCGGCGAAGTGCAAAGCAAGGTTCAAATTCCCGATACACCGCAGCGCATTGCTATTTTTCCACTGTTTGCAGAAGAGATGCTGCTGCAAATGATAGGGTCTGACCGCATCGTAGGCATTTCACATGATTACTATGAAAACGGTGAGGCCTACTCGCCTACGATGCCGCTGACTGAGCATATTCAGGGCGGACTCGGGATCGATCAAGCGGAAGGAATTCTTAGTCTTCAGCCTGATCTTGTGGTACTGTAAAGAGAGAATTATTATGCTTATGAAACGCTTCTTCCGGCGCTTGAGCAGCATGACGTTTCCGTTTTGTTCGTAGAGTTACCGGAGAATTTTGATGATGTAAAGGATACGCTTGCGATGCTGGGAGAAGTTGTTGGCGCGGAGGATATGGCCGCTCAGATGGTTCGGAAGGTTGATGATGGGCTTGCGCAGCTTGCGAAAATTGTTGCAAACGTTCCCAAGGAGAAACGTGTGCGCGCAACCCATTACAAATACATGAACCCAGAATGCTATGTACCAGGCATATATGACGTGATTGCGCATGCCGCCGGTGTAGTCAGCGCAAGCGGCACAGCCCAAACAGCAATAAATGAAAAGCAATTAGCAGCGTGGAATCCTGATTTGATTACGATCGACCCTATTAGTACAGATACGGATGGATCCATATACGACATCAGCAGTGATCATACAAAAAGTATCATCGCCAATCTACGAAAGAATCAGCATCTTTCTTCTGTGCCGGCGATAAAAAGCAATCACATTTATCCACTTGGCATCCACCATTCGCAATTCATGGTGCAAAGTGCTATCGAGCTCGCGCGGCTTGCGTACCCTGATTTGTTTGTAATGCAAGGCGACTGAGTGTATTCTTATCAGCCTTGATTTTACTAATAGCGGCACATAAGAAATGGCAGCGGTTATATGCGCGATTTGTGTATATAACCGCTGCATGTTCTTAACTATCAGCAATTATAACTAGCTATGCATTTCGATCTTAACCTATTCTTCCATCCCAACAAGTGTTGTGTTTGAAATGATTCATCAAGTATAACCCCTTGATGCCAAGCATAGTAATCCCATTCTCGCGGATCGTATGGTCTTAGGCTGCCATAACCGTTTTTGCCTGAGAATGAGTAAACCATATTGTTACCAGCATATACACCACCGTGTCCTACCTTTGTTATGTCTTCGGGATCCTTCTCCCCAAGAATCATGCCTGGCACGAACGAATCACCAGCTCCTATGCTGTCAATTGTCCCCCAAACAATGGCGTTTGCTTTCAGCTGCTGTTTATTAATGTTGGTTTTAGGATTCTGTGAAGATGGTCGGCCCCAGAAAATTGACGTCATATCACCATGCCCGACATTTCTGGGAAGGTTGGTTATAGCATCGTCAATGAAGCTTGCGCAGCCAGTATCATCAGAACTCCTTGTGCAGTCCGTTTTGTTTTCTACCAAACGAGCAAGATTCTTAAGAAACGCACTAACGGTAATAACTGAGCTATTGCTTTTGTTCGCAGTTGAATAAGCTTGTATTTTTTGCTTCACCGGTGCTGCAAGAAGTGCTCTTCCACGCGCTTCCATGGCAGCAATGTATTGGGGATCATTATACTGCGGTATTGCTCCACTAGGGTCATGCAAGCTAAGTCGGTGCCTGCTCTTTACTCCTTGTACACCCACTCCATCACATAAAAATCCATGCCGCTTCTTTTATGCTTCACTTCTTTCTCCACAACAAACCCCATTTTCTCATACAGACGCATCGCCCGCTTATTAAAGCGGGCCACCGTCAGCCGCAGCCTTTTTGCACCCAGCCGTTCCCTGGCATAGGCCATGCCGCATTCCATAAAAGCCATCCCCAGGCCCGCGCCGCACAGATCCGGCCTCAACCCTAGCCCAATATCCAGCGCATCCAGCGCATCCGCCTCATACGCATCATTTTCTACTGTCGGTATCCGCGCCGAGGCTCCATAACAAAAGTAACCGGTCAGCCGCTGGTCCTCCATAAGGCAGGCGACATAGTCCCCACCCATCAGCTCGCTGACGGCCTCCCCACTTCCATCAAAGCTGTATATTGCATACTCCCCCGGATATTGCCAGCCGCTGATCTCTTCCGCCGCCGATAAGGACATCGGCACTATTTGAAACATATCCAACACCCCGTATCATATGTAGTCCACATCAATTGCTCAACTCTCATTTCCTCATCCACCCGCTTCTATCCTTCTTCCCGGGTCATGCTCCCCTCTCCATCTGGTTCAATTGCCATGCTGATGCACTGCCGCTTGTGCATCCAACCTCAAAAATGCTTCCTTGTCGGGCCAGCCTGCATTCCTATAAACGATTCACAACAATATGCAGCTTTATCCAAAGAATAACTCGCCCATATGAGAACAGAGGGACATTTCATTTGGTTTGCATGTCTTGTAACATGAAACCGAAGGAATCGTCCCTGTGTTTTGATCAACCTAATTTGTATACTCTTGGAATAATTTCACAATGCAATATCGTTAATTCATAGTGAAGGAAACAATCAGGCAGGTCTCTATCCTGTGGAGATGAAGTCAAAAACCCTCTTTAGGTTAGCTGTCCTTGCATATGCTTTTGCATTTCCAAGCAGTGTATGGCCCTATGTTGATTACTTATAATATTCTGCACCTGAGCACAGAGAACCGGTGGTTCGTAAAACCAGATTCCTCAGTCCATTTCAGCGCACCCACTAACCCTGTTTGGAGGTGTATCCAGTGCTCAAAAGATTTTTTTGTATCCTGTTCATCCTAATACTAGCTATCTCTGCCATGCCGGCAAAAGCAAGCGAAAGGGTGATACCCGATCCAGTTTCATCCTTCTTTGACACCCCTGAATGGGAGGGATATCAATGCGTTTCTTCGCTTGTACATGATGAAGGGAATGGCGGAATGGGTACCGCTGCTCTGATCATGCGCAAAGACAGTCTTGATGTGCTCTGCATTTTTCATATAAAGGGTGGAAGGTGGGAACTTGTTGTAAAAAACGACAGCATTCTACCAAGAACAGACCTACTCCCGATACAATTTGATCTGAAGATCCAAATTGGGTAAGCGTAATGTATAACCGTGGTTCTTACTGGGAATTTCTTAGGTTTTATCGCAGAGGGAGCACATTTCTAGACAGGCCGCTTGTTTGGAGCTTTAGTAGGTATGGCATCTACAGTGATCCCTTTGATCCTTTATTTGATAGGTTTGGTATTGGTGCGGATATTGTGGAGGATGGACTGTTCTATCTTGATCAGTCTCTTCATGGAGAGGATGTTTATACAAATCTGCCCTTATACAGCACATGGGATATCGATCTTCGGAATATCAGCTATGAGGATATTCCAAAGACGTACACACAGGTTCTTGCGCAAATGTCAGAAAAGTCTCAAACTAGATAAGGCCGGCTTGATGGCTCTGTCCTATGGTTGCTCCATCTAACGATTGTTGGCCTTTGGTTTTGTTCGATCTTACTGTTTCATAATCATGACTCTTTCCCAGGCTTTCACGAATCAATAAACATGGAGGTATAATTGTTATGAAAAAATCATTGGTATCTGTAATGGCAGTATTTTTTGTAATGTTGTTTGCACATGTCGCCCTTGCACAGACCGCAGCCATTCATTCAGGCGCTGCGGAGGGTGCTGCATTTTTTGATAGCAATAAAGATGTGCCTATCGGAACCTATTACGATGGCACCCTTGTGGAAGTACTACATTCGCAGGATGAGTGGTCCTTGATTAGTATCAGCGATACCTTATCATCCATGGAAGGCTATGTCCGATCGAAAGATCTGGATACATCCATGGAGGCAGTCACCGGGTATCATGAAATTCAATTAGGTTTGGTTACAAGCTCCATAGATACGAGGGTTCCTTATTATGCAGGCCCTGGCGATCAAGCTGATGTGCTGGGCTATCTGCCCAATCAAGCAAAAATCAGGGTGTTTGGCAAGTATGCAGAATACTACCATGTGGCTTTTGCGAATAAGACCTGCTTTATCTCTGCCAATAACTTACTGCTTGCGGATGCTGTTTTGCCCGATATCTATGGCGGCATCCCAGAAATCGGTTATCTGTACCTTGACAGGCAACAGGTCGAGCCACCGGTATTAAAAGCATACCCTGCGGAGGATGCCATGACCATAGAGCATCCCTGGCTGTCAGTACAGCCAAAGAATTCCTTATCCTATCCGATAGAATTACTCGCCGATCTTGGCGATTGGTATCAGGTTCGTGTAATGGATGAGTTTGGCTGCGGCTTCATGAAAAAAAGCTGCTTTAGCAATAAAATTCTCCTGGATGATTTGTTTTTAAGCGATACGCTGGCCTTGACATCCGGAGCATATCAAACGGGAAATGATATCAAATCAGGACTGTATACCTTTGCTCTTAAAAAGGATGATTCCGGTTTACTCACCATCAGCAGTTCGCAAAACGCTTATGACAAAAGCTTGCAAGCCACCGGACCCTCCGCCTATACCCTATACATCCCCCTGGATGCATCCCTTCGCCTGGAAGGGGACGGAACCTTGACGCCCATGCGCCAAGCGCCCGTTCTTACAGAGGAGAACGGATATCAATATACCGGAAACGGTATGTTTTATGTTGCGTCTCAATTTCCCAAATTCAACTACAATCAAACCGGGGTTACGTATACATTCACTGTGGCTGACCAAAGTAGCAGTGGGGTTGTTATTCGATACGATTTGCTTGGCAATGAGTTGGAACGCCGTATCCTTGCGCCAGGAGAAAAGTACGAAGCCAATCAAATCGCGTTGTATGATTCCACTTTTGTTGAGATCCAGAATTGCGTGCTGACGATTTATTACTCACATAATGGATAATATGAAAAACCGGGAGCTGCTGTTCGCTCATTGGAAGCAGCAGCCCCCGGTGGTTTACATGCCCACAGGCTTAACGAAGCCTAGCAAGGTTACACCACTAGCCAAATTGTTAAGATCCATTTCACGACGTGTAAGCGATGAAGAACCGTCATAGTTTCCATCAACAACCATGCACTTGGTACTAGATATTTCCTCCACAACGATGCCTGTGTGGGAGACTGTATCTGATCCAGATTTCGTGTAGAATATGTAACCAAGAGACGGAGTCTGGATCGCGGTGGCGCCTAAGGCCCCCCATCCACCGGTACAGTTTGTATCTGTTACCCAACTATTTCCCGGTACCAGACAGGCTTGTGTCACGCACCAGTTCACGAACCATTGGCACCAATCATCTACCATGCCAAAATCAGCCTTGCTCGTCCCTCTACCATACCAGAACTCCGCAATATCTGCCAGTAATCGTGCCTTGGTTACAGCAGTAGAGGTAATCAGATTACTCATAGTGTATCCAACATTGCTCGGCTTAAAGCCGTAGTATGTTTGATGCCAATCAGCGTTCGATGTTGTCATGTAGCCAATTGGCGCATTTAAAGGATATCGGCCCAATAGGGTGCCTGAGGCACTCATGCTAGCACGTACTGCAGTTTCAACAGCATTGACATACCCGGTGCGTAACATGTCATCCTCTCCGCCACCCCCATCAGTGCGTACAAGCACAACATCATCCACATATGCGGATACTCCCGTATCAACCGGATCATTGCCCCCGTGGATATATACGCAATAATTTGAGCTGGCTGTAGCCGGAACGGTAAATCTGTATTGCTGCCTTCTGTATCCGCCATTGTCAGGCATTTGGCTCAAAAGAGATGGCCCATGAACCTTTTGATTAACGCCATTCGTATCGGTGTAGCTGTATCCGGCCCATACATCCAATCGGCCGCTGCGCTTGGCAAAGAACGAAAGGATATACTCCTTGCCAGGCACAAGGTTCACATCTTGGCAAGTGTACTGCATGCCGGCGGTTGACTTGTAAGGGAACCTTAAGCAGCGTGTACCTTCCTTCGCGTTGGTGCTGTCGGTGACAATGCTCGTAAGTGTATAGAATCTCCAAGCTTCAGCGGTCTCAAACTTACCATTCGTAAGGTGGTTGTAACCGGTCGGATGAGGGCCGGGATCCGGAAGCGGAGGGATGTATTCTTCGCCCCACAGTTCCACATTGTCAATCCATGCAGTGGTCGTATCACCAGCATTCCCGCCTGAAAGGATGAACAGCCCGATCGTTGACGAGGTTGCGTTACTTGGAACCGTGAATGACCAGGACTGTCGAGTGTATGATCCTGTCACGGTGTTTAGCATTGAAGGCGCATGAACTGTCTGCGAGACTCCGTTTGCGTCTTTGTAATCATATGCCGCCCATACATCCATGCGTCCTGTGCGTTTGGCCCAGAAATATAGTTCGTATCGGGCCCCCCTTACAACATTTATCACTTGAAAGGTTCGCTGTAATCCGCCCATAGACTGATTGATGAAGCGTAGACACCGCGAGCCAGTCAAAGCATTACCATCACTGACAATTCCTGCGGGCGCAACTGGAATCCAAGTTCCACCGATCTCAAAATTGCCATCTACCACTACATTTTTGGTTGCCATTATTTTTCTCCTTTTGTTGTTTTATTCTTGCAGCTGGTTTGCTGGCCAGCATTTCCTTCTGCTGGTCTTAGTGTAGTTCACTTTCCTCCAAAAAGGGAGTGAAGAGCTAGTGCCGATATAGTGAAGATTTGAGGAAAATCTGGTCAGCGCCTTTGGGGTATGTTTTTATATGAATTGGGGGTAAGCGTTCTGCTCCTGTGTAAACCTGACAATTTTACTCATGGCTCGCTGCTGATAGGTTTTGAGGGTCCTTTCTGATTTGGCATAGTCTTCTCCCCATATGCCCTTATACTCGACCGCAATGCGCGGCCAATCGATTCCGTCAATTAAATGCCGCTTGATTACATATGCTTCATCTTCATTTAGTAAAAGAAGCCAGCTATCAATAAGCGCAATTTGTCTCTCCAGGGAACTTATATGATTTACCTTTGTTGTATTAGCAAGCTGCAAATTGTTGTCATAGCAGGAATGGAAGATCCGCGCTTCTGCCTCCAAGGAGCGGCGTTTCTTAATGAACTGTTTCATGCTGTCTTCCACAAACTAGGCCTCCTCTCATTTGTGCCTTTGTTATCATGCATTTAGCTTTACTCGTGCTGGCCCTGTAGATAGGAGTGGCATTTTATGTCCACGAATTTCTCAATCAAATATCTCAAAATAATATCAACTACAATTGTTTTCAATGATATATTTTCATGTTATTCATGCTACGAGATACGACTCCCCTCTCCCCCCACCACCTTCTTCCTCCTCCCCCTGACCGTCCTGTCCGTCAGCTCCATCTGCTCAGCGATCCGCTCATCCGTCCAGCCGGCGCCATAGTAATATCGCAAGATCGCCCGGTCGGTGCCGTCCTTCACCTCCGTCAGCATTTTCTCAAACTGCATCAAAAGATCTACCGCCTCCTGCTTTTTATCCAGCAGTACCTTTTCATAGGCGTCCACCTGCTGGTTTTGTGCCGCGTCGGGCCGGTTGGTGCCCCTGGGCATGCCGTTCATGCCAGAGGACGCCAGCGGCTTGGGTCCACCGATGGAGCCAAGCCGTGCAATCTGCTGCTCAATGGCCGCCATCTCCCGCACCGCATACCGGCAGGCCTCGCATAGCTGCCTGGGTGTCATCATCTTCTCCTCCTCCTTCCTTTGTGCCGAATAAAACTACATCCATACGCTGTTTCTTCGTAGCAGCGATTGCTGTTGTACTGCGCGGCGTTGCCCCCTTCGGCTCCTTGCACCGCATCGAAAATTCCTTACCCATTTGCTTTTTTAGATCATATAAAGTCCGACATCCGTATAACCAACTAGCCCCTGCCCTTTGGGAGGGTTGGGAGGGTTTGACCCGTTTTCCCAAAACCTCTCTATATCCATTCTCATTTTCCGCCCTGTTTTCTTAAAAACCCCAGCTTCAACAAGCCTTGACCCAACTCAAAGCTCCTGTGCCGCTTTTAGGTGCAGCCCCGTATAAACCATCCCACCGGATTTGCGCTTTTCGTAGCGCTTTTGCATTTCCCGGCCAAACCGCGTGGCCGTCATCTCATACCCGCCGCCTTTTTGCGCCCAGGCCCTGTAGGCGTTAAACAGTTCGCTGGCTGCCGCCTCACCGCCTGGCCCGCATGCTTCCTGAACAAACGCAGCCAGTACATCCATTTCGCTTTTGTATTCCCACACCGAGGACTTCACCGCCTCAGGTGGATTCAGCCCCTCCCGCTGCCAGGCAAGGCACCCTTGCACCGCCCAGTGTAAAATGCCCGGAAGCTCGTTGAGCAGCTTGGCTTTTAGCTCCTTGTCCATTTTGTAATCGGGTATGCGCACCCCAAAGGGAATCAAATGAATCCGCGACCATATGCCAACATCCGTGCCCCTGATTTCCGGCTTGTGGTTGGTGGTCACCCATAGCTTGAACTCCGGCGTAAACTCAAACTCGTTCTCATACTTTTGCGCCGCGGTCACCCGGTCGCCGCCGGTTAATTGCTTTACCAGCCCCTCGTTCAGCCGCATGCCCTCATTGGGCTCGGCGGTGGTACAAAACCGTGCCCCCTTCAGCCGCGCGATGTCGGAGGTCGGCCCGCCGGATGCCTGCCGCACAAGAATCGTCTCCGGCTGTATGTTGACCGCGTAATCCCCCAGCAGGTGGGCAATCACCTCCACAAAGGTGCTCTTGCCGTTGCGCCCTGTGCCATAGAGGATAAAAGCGCAGTGCTCCCTGGTGTCGCCAGTTAAGGAATATCCCACCGCCCGGTGCACATAGCGGATCAGCTCTCTGTCCCCCGCGAACACCTCCAGCAAAAACCTGTCCCAGTTGGGATGTACCGCCTCTTTGTACACAGCAGGCACAATCTTGCTATGCAGGTTTCCCCTGTCATGGGGCAGCAGCCTCCCGCAGGTCAAATCCAGCTCACCGTTTAATGTGCACAGCAGGGTCTTGTTGGCGTCCAGCCGTGCGGAGCTCACCGGAACCTTGTGCTGGGCCTCCAGCAGCATGTTGGTTTTGGCCCGGCTGGAGCGCAGGATACGCATATACTTTGCATACGCTTTCGCCGCCTCCTCCCTGTCCGCCGCGTCAGCCAAGCCCTCCAAATACCCCGTGAGGCCCGCCTCTGCCTCCTTCACCACTTGGTCGGCCATGCGCTTTACTTCGCCGCTGTCATCCAGCACCCAGCGCCGGCCGTCATAGTACATCCACTTTTTCGCTGTATAATTATACAAAACCGAAGTGCCAAACCGGTCGCAAAACCGTTCCGCGCTGCCGGTGTCATCAAAGGCATAGCGCTTGTCCATGGGCTTTGCGGCCGCCGTTTCCGGGCCAACCCTAACCTCGTACCCGGCCTGCGGATGAAACACACTGCGGCAGGATCGCACCGCCTTGGCAACTGTCAGTGCGCCGTAGGTGGAACCGGCCTGCTTTCTATCCCACTTGTCCCGCATGAGGCCGGAGGCACGGAAAAGCCTGTCCACTGCCTGTTCATCCTTGCGGCACCAAAAGGCCAGCATGGCACACAATGCCATATCCGCCTCCGACTGGCTGGGAAAGCGCTCCTCCCAATGCCCCGCGTATAGCTGCGTAAACAGCCTCCCGCTGCCGGCCTTGCGGGCGTGCTGCAATATCTTATCATCCGGCATCGGCAAGGGAACCTCCTGCGCCGCGCTTTTAAGCGCCGCCTGGCCGCCCCCAATATACTTTTGATGCAGGGGCCGTATGCGCTCCGTACATTCCGCAATGGCATCATACGGCCCGGCCCCATTTCCCGTGACCACAAAAAACCGTAAGCTATCGTACATCTCCACATTGCCCCGGCGCCGGCCCCCAAGGGGCAGCACCCCCCGGCAGAGGATGTGCAGGCCCTTGCCCGACACCGAATACTCGGCGTAAGACTGCAAAGTGTCCACAAACTCCGCAACGATATTGGTTCTGCCCCCGTTTTGATAATCCTGGATATCGTCTTGGATGTTGTCAATATCCACGCCGAAATACCCGTTGGCGAACATGAACCCGATGCCGGAATGCACCTTGGCGGCCTTCACCGCCTGCTCAAACCCTGTCCAGGTGCCGGGATTGTTGCTCATGGCCAGGCCGCCGGTTCTTGGGTTGACGGGCACCTTTTTCATTTTCCCAGGTCTATTACGATCCGGCTCCGCCCGCCAGCACACCCATTGGTCCAGCCGTTTTAACTCCTCCGGCACCTGTTCAAACATACAAACCTCCCAAGATTGCCCTTAAAACGGCAGCTCGCTTTCTTCCCCCACCGCCTCCAAAACAAGGGGAAACACTGGCGGCAGAATGTAGCAGACCCTGGCCTTGATGCCCCCGTTTATCTCCTCGTGCTTTACCCGAACCCGAATCGCAAGCCCTGCAAGACAGCGCATGCACTCCTGCAGGCTTTCAAACCGCACGCCGTTTTGTATGCCGGCGCATCGAAGCAGGCTTTGCACCACCCCGGCAGGATACCCTTCCGGATCGAACTCCGCAGGCGTCTTTCTGCGCCACACCGCATAGCGGATGGTTTCACCCTGGCCCGCTTGCGCCACATCCTCCCGTATGGTCAGCCGAAAATCCAGAAAGGGAACACCCTCCCGCGTTACATTCGGCCTGGCCGCCTTGATCACTGTTTCGTACTCACCCTCCGGCGGCAGATAGCGGCTCTTTGCCGCCTTGTCATGATCCACTGAAAACGCCATCTTTCGTTCCTCCTAAAAATATGTTTTGTGAAATTACTCGTCCATCTCATTGCCTTGCCCACCATTTGGAAATCATGGATTAAATGCGCCGCCCGAAGGTTTCCAAAGGACTCCGAAGCCGAAGCACTACTACTTAATACGCCGTCCGAAGGTTTCCAAAGGACTCCCAAGCCGAAGCGCCGCCTGTGGCGGATGAAGCGAGGCGAAGGAGGCTGGCGAAACGAGCAATACGAGCGGCAGCGAGTAATGCGACGATTAAGCCAGTTGATCGGAAAGCCCTTTGGTCCTTTCGCACCAGCCTGCGCTATGCTTGACTGGTGTTCCGGCTGCCTAAGGCTTCGCCTATTGCAGCCTCCAGATACGCGAATTCATTCGCGTACCTCTATCGCGTCCGCAGTCGCGAAACCTCTTTTCTCAAGCTGATACATGCTACAAGCAATATCGAACCTGCCACTTCCACCGACCTCCCCCGCCGGATCAAACCCCAGCGCCAGCCACCTTTCCAGTGCCGTCGGCTTTTTCTGCCGCTGCTCCTCCCCGCCGGGATACCCATCAAACCGGTCCAGATTCATGATGGAGGCTCCTCCATCACCGGCTTTTCCTTGTCCAGTTCCTTTACCAAAAGGGAAAGCCTGCGAGTCTCCCCGCGCAGCACCTCCGCCTCCTTCTCCAGCGCCTCCCTGGCATTGCGTTCACACTTTAACAGCCATTCCTGGTGGGCAATGTGCTCATCCAGGGCCTTGAACAGGTGGTCCATTTACTTCCTCCTTTCTATCACCATCGTGTGCATTTTCTTCCAGCTACTACCCGCCCATGGGAGATCGTGGTATCATGTTTCTATCCCGCCCCTTGAAAACCCGTACAGCTCGTTGGGCGTACTCCCCAAGGCTTTGGACAGCGGCGCCACGTGCCCGGCCAGTATGCGCTTTTTGCCGCTGAGCATCTTTTCAAACGCCTGCGGCGCAATCCCCGCTTTCCTGGCCACGGCACCTTTATCCAACCCCTGCTCCCGTATAATTCGCGCCGCATTTTCCGCAACAATCCCCAAACCGCCCCCTCCTTTTCTCAAGATACTTGAGTGTATTCACATAATAATACACGTTTCTTGAACAGTCAACCCCTTTTACTCAAATTTCTTGTGTGTGTTCTCTTGACACTTCAAGAAACTCATGCTATCGTTTTTGCATCAAATAGGAAAGATGTGGACTCTATGAGTATAGGCAGCAGAATCAGGCAGGCCCGGCTGATGAAGGGCTGGTCCCAGGCCAAGCTGGCTCAGATGGCCGGCGTATCCCCCGGGGCCATCGGCAACTACGAAAGCGACCATAGTTCGCCCAAGGATGCCATCCTGTACACGCTGATGAAGGTGTTGGGTGTTGACGCCAACTTTATCTACCAGGATTTCATGACCCAGCCCTCCGAAAAAACCGAGGTCGATGAAATTGTGGAAGCCTTTCACAAAAACAAAAAGCTGGCCATCCTGTTTTCCAGGTCAGCCAAGCTAAAGCCCCAGGATCTAGAAATTGTTCTGAAACTCGTTGAGCGGATGGATGAAGAAGATGAGCTTGAACCGTGAGGATATCCACGTCATCGCCCAGCCCCTGCCCGGCAGCATACGGGCCTTTTCCCGCCGCATGAAAAGCGGCCGGGTTTGCATTGTTGTAAACGCCAGCCTCGATGAGGAGGGCAAGAAAAAAGCGCTGAACCACGAGCTGGAACACATCAACCGAAACGACTTTGACAGTGAGGCCCAAGTGCATGTGCTGGAGAGTGGGTTGTGAGTGTAATGGATCAAGAAGTTTTGATATCAGGAGAAGATTCTGTTTTATTTGTCATCATGGAGAAATAAACCTCAAAGAAATCGAGGTATAAAATGCAACATCGTTACAATGGTGTAAAATTCTATAGTACGACAGATTTAAGCTGCGGTCACTCATTAGAAAAGGCTGAATCTATCCTCCAAACACTATATTGGAGGAATGAACCTCTAAGCATTAATCAAGCATTAGAGCTATATAATATCAAACAGTTTTTTGAACACAGCTTACGCCTAAAGAAATGGACAGATACCGTTTTTATTAATTACAAAAATATAACAAAAGAATTTGATCAGACTATCGCTATCTTTTTTTCGTACTTAAATGATTCTAACTTTATGGAAAAAATTCAAGAAATTAGTCGCGAATATTTGAGTGACTTCTGGTTGCTAATCAGTCGTTACAAGGTTTTTGAGCGCATTTCAGAAGAAACATTTACTCAAGCAATTGAACAACCTAGAATCCAAATACTTCCGTTACTAAAGCAAAAAGATCTTGTAAACTACTATGGACAGGCAATTACAACATACATGATGAAATCCACAAAGAGTGCAGAACTACTCATGTCGCAATTCTTTGAGGCCCACCTTTCATCCAATGCCGCACTCTGGTTTCCTAAAGAACTGACCGGGAAACAGAAAGAAGAGATACTGCTTAACTACATTAGATCAAGTGAAGCAAATCCAAACTATTTAGACCTAATAGCCGAGTCACAAAGCACACCAGAACTGCCGCTTCATGATAAAACAAGATTGGAAGCTCGGAATAAATTCAATAATTATGTAAAATCATACTTCTCAGAGAATAGCGGAATATCATTTGGAGTTGAGATCGCTTTTTCAAAGTCTCAAAATGATGAAGTGCTAAATAGAAGCACAAGTATTCATGAACTTTCATTCTCCTATAGCGCAAATTGGATAGAAGATAATCAGGATAATCCAACTTTGCTAAATAACTTCATATATCTTTTCGGATATGTAGATAGATTTTTTAGATGTCAATTTATCGCTCAACCATCCCATTTGAGTACACTTGAGCGCGTAATGGGGATAAAGGGAAAAAGAGAATATGTAACAGGCATTAATTATAGAATAACGCATATGTTATCCAGTACACAAATGATGAGTTATTATCAGGAGCTTTCGCGTCATAACATAAGGTTGGAATCTGTTTTTATGTGGTTTTTTGAAACCTATCTGGTGGATGAATTCCATGGAAAGGGCTTTACTTTTATTGCCCCGTCTGATGGTACTACTGATCTGGAAAAATGCAAACTGCTCGCCTCAGAAATTGATAGTGTATTGAGGCAATTTACTCTGTTCGTAAATGAAGGTTCTATTAACAGAGAATTGTTTGAAATGTCCTCTGGTCATGTAAAAATGGAGAATGTGCCAAGCTTTCAACAAGAAAAGTATGTTTATCCAAATAATGATGCTTGCAACGGTTGTATGTTTTTGCTTTTTTCTGACCAATCCGGTCTAGCATATACAGAAAAAGCGCAAGACAACTATAAAAACCTTTTTATGCTTCTACAAGGCGAGACAATGCATTTAGATGATTTTGCAGATCATCAAAAATCTGAAATTGATTGGCTAGTACAGAACGGCTGTTTGAATATTGGTGAGAGCGGAATAGTAGCACTTAGCACAGCCAAAGTGATTATACTAAAAGACCTATATGATAATCAAGTTAGCTGCTTACTCTATCTTGGTGAGTATCGAACATTATTGGACAAAATGAAGGATTCCGGCGAGATAAAATATGAAGCCTCATTGTTTTCAAAACCAGAACAAGCATATATCAACTACATTCTAAACAAAGCAGAGTTCAGTAATGGCCATGATCTGCGAAACAAATACATTCATGGAACACATTCGTTACAGCCCAAAGACCACAAATCAGATTATATTGAATTACTCAAAATCATGGTGCTGATCGTCATCAGAATAAATGAAGAATTTTGCATCCGTAATAATCCATAACAGCACATACTTTCACCTCTTTATTCATTCTGGTTCAACAGCGCACTTCACAATCTCACAAGAAAATTGACGTCTTTACCATCAGGTGGTAGACTGTCAACGGGGATGTCATCATCCCGCGTCAGCAACGGCGAATTAATATTCGCTGACCTGGGCAATCCGGCAATGGCATCCCTTTTTTATGTCTGCATTTTAGAAAAGGCTAGAGGACACAGCCATAGGGACAGCTTCCATAAGTCATGCCCCCTGTGTTCGGTATGTAAATATGACAAAACGGTATCTAGCAATCACGCTTCACCCCAATCCAAGCGTCTATGCGAGAATGAATCACTCCTCATAAAACAAACCAAAACAATGCATCTTCCACTTAAAATTACTCATGCTTGAGAAATGCCCCCACCCTACGCCACATAAATCCTCTCCATTTCGTGCCCTGCCTTGTTCCCATGCCCAAACATTTTACCAAACAAAAAGCGCAAAGGGCTGAATGTAAAACAATAGCGAAAAAAAGGCAAAGGGGATATTGCGGTATACTAGGTGGAACCACTGCACCAAAAAAACCGGAAACGGAGCCATAGCCGGCCCATACATAATACAAAATCGCTGCTACAAAACTCATCATGGGGCACATCAGCGCAACGGTTGCACAGACCACGCCGGTGATGACCATATACGGTTGATTTTCGCGAGGATTGACCACCTTCATCGCCAGCTTTTCTGACAGGGGACCGCCGACTAACAGCTCCAACAGCAGGGCGAAGATGAATTCTGTAAGAATAATTGGAACAGGAATACCCCATAACGCTTTGGCTGTCTTTACAGAATAAGCTGTACGGAAATATCATTGGTAAAGCCATGATCCATGGACAGGTTGTAGAAAACAAAGCAATGAACACTGATGATAACGGATAGCAGAGCAAAGATGAATCGTTGAAACCTGGTTTGCGGCATAATCGTGCCCCTCTCATTTTTTGCACAAAAAAATAGTGCTCCGTTCCGTAATCAGATTTACGTGCGGAGCACTACATGTTTCGTAACGTTATTTTAGCACGCATCCGTTTTCTGTGTCAAACAAATATCGTACGCTGCGCCTTCGCTATTGGATGGCGTATGCCATTATCACGCGCCTTTTTCAAATGACATATCCTCTAAAAGCCAGTGCCGGTCCCATCTCAAACGGGTTTGCGGTTTTTTACCATTGCCGAGAATATTTCCTTCATCAATGTACCTTTTTATATACCTCCTTGTACTTTCTCTCATTCTCCTCGTCCCAAAAATCTCCGCGCTCCCATTGCGCCTGCTTTTGCAATATGGCCTGGTATCCTTGTTCCATTTCATTGCGCGAATCTGCATTCAGCTTTGCATTTTGCTGAAAAAACTCTACATCCATCCGTAATTGATTCAGGGCTGCCATCTGGTTTTGCTTGAATTGCTCTCTTGTCATACATTCTGCCCCTTTACTATTCCAATACGCCCACGCGAAATTCCTTAAACCTGGCCTGGCGCATTCCCCCGCCTTTTGTTCTGTTCATGTACTCAATGGTGCAAACAGGCATGTATGCAAACCAAAGGGCCTGCTCATGTCCTGGCGGCGTTTGCATAAAGGGGGAATGGGGTGCCGTTTTCATCCCGCGTACCTGCTGGCCTGGTACACCAATGGTCACATGGCCTTCATACACAAGCTGCCCACTTACCTGTTTGCCAAGCACAATGCTGGTTTGTGTCCCCTTGGGGATGTATCCGCAAGCGATTAAATCCTCATCGATCAGGTTTTTAAACTTAATCCAGTCTTTTGTCGCCTTGCCCGGATAATATAGGCTCTTTATCCTTTTGGCCACAACGCCTTCCAGCCCCATCTCCTTCACCGTTTGAAACAATGCAACACCCTGCGCATAAAACACCCTGGAGATGGCAAAGCGGTCACTCTCTTGCTGGGTCTTGTTCAGCATTTCCTTCCGCTCTATCAGCGGTGTGGTAAAGTACTCCTTTTTGTCTTTATATAAAAGGTCATAGGTGATAACCGTTGCCGGATTCATCTGTGCATCCAGCTCAATCTTAAAGGAATCTGTCATCATCACCCTTCGGTACAGCTTTTCAAAATCCGGCTTTCCGGCCGATAATATCACAACCTCGCCATCCAGTATGGTTTTGCCATTCACCTGCCGGTTCAAATTCGAAAGCTCCGGAAAATGCGGCCCCAGCATCATGTTCCGCTTGTTTCTGATATCTGTTTCATTTTCGCCAAGATATGCAAGCACCCGGATGCCGTCAAACTTCATTTCATACATATAATCCGGGTCATCAAAAGGGTCACGCTGCGTATCTATCAGCATAGGCCTCGCGCCGCGCGCTTCAAACATGTCCATCTTACTTGCTCCATGGCTGCTGCTTTATGGGCGGTGTCTGTGCGGGCGGCGAAGCATCCTGCTTTGGCTGCCCAAAGCCGAAATACGGCATGGACCGCTGAAATGGCTGCTGCTTCTCCTGCTGCAAAACAGGCTCCGGCTGTGCGCGCTGCGGCATTTTGATTTCTTCCATTTTAGGTGGTGCAAGACCCGGAACCTGTTCAAGGCTGCGCTTTAGGGCTTCCATTAAATCGATGGCGCTAAACGCATCCTCTTGGGGCTGCACCACCTGCTGGCCCTGAATCTTCTTCATTATTGCTTCATGCAGCCGTTTTGCATATGTGTCATGGTGCTCTTCTGGCTGGTAGGTACCCATCATCGCCTTGATCATCATCCCAGCCATATTCACTTCCGTATCATTGACGGGTACCTCACCTACAGATTGGGGGACAGGCTTCACCTCATCGATAAAATACAATGTTTCCATCAGCAAGCTGCCGTTTTCCATGGGCGATATGGTCAGCATGGTTTCATTCGTGCCAATCACCGTACGGGCTACCGCCATCACCTTTTCCTTTGCCATGGCGGCGTGCAGCAAGGCATACGCCTTGTCGCTGCCATCCGGGGTCAAGTAATATGCCTTGTCATAAAAAACCGGATTGATGGAATCCCGCGGCACGAATTGTATAATGCTGATTGCCTTATCCTTTGAGGATTTCATCCGTTCCAGCTCATCGTCATCGATTACCACATATTTCCCGGGCTCATATTGATAGCCCTTTACGATATCCTCAGGGGATACCTCCATTCCCGTATCCTCCCGCACCTTTTTGTACCGGATGCGCACATTTGTGCCTTTATACAATTGGTTGAAGCTCGTCCTTCCTTCGGTGTTAGTGGTGTACAACGACACCGGTATATAGACCAGCCCAAATTGTATGGCGCCTTTTTTTATGGTTGCAGGCATGCAAAAAACCCCCGCGTTTTTTTGTAGTTTGCATCGGCGGGTGCTTTATCAAACAGCTTATTATTGGTTTTTAAAAAGCGCTCGGCTTATACTTTTCCAAGCCTAACACCCCCAAAAACCAGTTCTGAAATGCTATTTTCAGTAATATAAGCGAATAGAGAATTGTTTTAACTAAGCTGCGCGTCCATGCCCAATTTTATGCGAAAGCTGCTTTGTCCCCCCAAAACAGCGCTGGCGAATTTCACGAAAAAAGGAGGTTGCCCCCATGTTTTCCAACAAGCAAACCAAAATCGAAAAGGCCACTCAGAAGGGCGACGAGCGTGAGCTGATCAAGCTGACCAATGACAAGGACATGCAAATCCGCCTGGCAGCCATCGCCGGCCTTGGCAAAACAAGGGGCGACGATGGGTTCAACCACCTCATTCTGCTGATCCGGCATCCGGATGCCCTCATCCGCGCCGCGGCAGCAAAGTCCCTGGGCGAAACACGCAACCCCCACGCCAAAACGTATCTGAAAGCGCAATACAAGCTGGATACAGACCCTGCGGCGCGGGAAGCCATGGCGGAGGCTGCCGCAAAAATCAAGGAATTCTAAGGGTGTCAAAGCTGCTGTCTTGCATCTGATTGTATTTGTTGGGCAATCTTGCTTTTTTTGGCGTACGCAAAGGGGCCGCCGTGCCAAGACTACATATTGCATCATGTTTTCAAGAAAAAGTATATTGCGTCTTCGGACGCGCTGGAGGTACGCGAATGAAATCGCGTATCTGGAGGCTGCAATAGGCGAAGCCTTGGGCAGCCGGAACACCAGCCAAGCATAACGCAGGCTGGTGCGAAAGGACCAAAGGGCTTTCCAATCGCCCTTTGGATACCTTCGGACGCCATCCTCTTGATATGTTTGCAATGTATCTTCCCACGGCGGCCCCTTTGATACCATTATCAGATAGTTGTGCCTGTCCCCCTACCGCTTGCTGGAGGTATCCCCGTTTTTCTTGTGAACCTGCCGGGACTTGTGCTTTGCGTTATCCGGCTGAGACGGCAGAATTTTTTCACTAGGTTCCTTTTCCATACAAACACCTCCTTGCAAATAAGCCTTCAGCCTATTTTGCATGAAAAAAGCCTTGCATATCCAAGGCCTTGCAAAAGTGACATGGCCAGAACCGACATACCCATTTCATCCTTTTCCTGATTGATACTTTTTTTTCAAATCCCCCTTGACATCATCGCAAATTTACGATACAATCCGCATCGTAGAAATACGATGGATTGAAGGTGTTCGCATGGAGCTTTTCAAAATCTGCAACGCGCTGGGCAACGAAACAAGGTACCAAATTGTCAAGGCCATGAAGGACCGAGCCATCGGCACCTGCTGCGACAAAATCCAGTACTTTGAGGAAGGCATCAGCGTGGCCGATGTGGTGGCCACTACGGGCCTGGCTCAGTCCACCGTCTCTCAGCATCTGCAGGTGCTGGAGCAGGCCGGCGTCATCTCGCGGGAAAAGCGCGGCCAGTGGACCTGCTTCTTCCTCAACAAGGCACTGCTGGAGGCGTTCAGCCGGGAGCTTGCAAATTCCCTGTGCGGGTAAGCTTCCCCTTTTTTTGCCCTGATTCATCGTAAAAATACGATATAACCGCCAGGTATGTTCTAGGGAGGTATTGGAGGGCCAAGGCTCTCCAATTTCAAATCGCAAATCAGCGGCATGTGCGGTGAGTGAGGTGAGCGCTGCCAGTGGCAGCAAAGAGCGAACCGAACGAATCAACCGAAACAAGTGGCTGTAAGCCGCGTCGATTGAGGTTGCGGAGATGCACGCTGGAATTTCGAAGAAATTCCTTCCTTGCCCGAGCAAGCGGCCGCAAAACCGTGCAACGGTTTTGCAGTGAAGTGAGGGGAAAACTCGAAAAAGTGGCATGCCACTTTTTCGAAGTAAATAAAAGGAGCAAACAACCATGCAACCAATTTTCCAAACGCTCGCAAACACCCTGCTCTATGTGGTGAACACACTCCTGCACAACAGCCCCGCGCTCATACTGGGCGTGCTTGTAGCCGCCGCCATACAGGTATATGTTGATCCCAACAAAATGCGAGGCTGGCTCCTGCGCCGCTCCACCCTCTCCATTCCGGCAACGGTGGCCTTTGGTGCGTTCACGCCCTTTTGCGCCTGCGGCACCATGGCGGTTGTGCTGTCCATGCTGGCCACAGCGCTGCCCTGGGGCCCGGTGATGGCCTTTTTGACCTCCTCGCCGCTGATGAGCCCCGAAGGCTTCGTCATGCTGTACGGCATCCTGGGTCCCACCTTCGCCATCGCACTGGCAGCCGCCTCCATCCTCATCGGCCTGGGCTCCGGCTATGTCACCCACCTCATTGAAAAGAAAACAAACTACCTTACCGGCCAATTGCGCTTTTCCAAAGCAGCGTCGTCAAAAGAAAAGCCCTCTTGCGGCTGCTCTGCCGATAACAGCCCGTCTGCCCCTTCCATGGCCGGCGTGGTCTTCAGCGATGCGAAAAATGACTGCGGCTGTGCTGAAGATGGCTTAGCCTATGCTGCAGCCGGGTGCGGCTGCGGGGAGATGGCGCTCAATCAGCCGAACCATGCCCGCACCATGGGCCAGCTGATGCGCAGGTATAAAATCGACCAGGTGGCAAAGGCCGTGTTTGATGTCAGCATCAAGCGCATTCTTCCCTACTTCGCGCTGTTCGCGGGCATCGGGTACCTGATCAACCAATTCATCCCCACCTCCTGGATATCTGCCCTCTTCGGCTCGCAAAACGCGCTGGCCGTGCCGTTGGCCGCCGTCATCGGGCTGCCTCTGTACATCAACGGCGATTCCTCCATACCGCTCTTGCAATCACTGATGCAAGGCGGCGTCAGCGGCGGCGCCATGCTGGCCTTTCTGATTACCGGCCCCGGCACCAGCGCCGGCGTGCTGACCGGCATAGCCACCATCATGAAGAAAAAGGCCATCGCGCTGTATATTGCTTACCTGCTTGTAGGCGCGATTTTGCTGGGCTACGCCTATGACCTGGTGCTGGCGCTCATCGGCTGACCCCCAAACACCAAAAAAACAAAACCCTCGCCTTGACAAACATGTATTTCAATGTTATCTTATTTACACAACTTCATATTTGGTTTCTCCGGTTGGTAGTAAGCAATTTCTGTTTACTATTTCAAGTTTGAGGCTTAAGGGTGGGGGCTTCGCAAAAAGGTTCCTGCCCTTATTTATTTTTACACAATGATGTGTATTCGAGCGTGTCAACGCGCCGAATGCACATTTTTGTTTTATAAGGAAAAGGAGTGTGGCGTATGTTTTCATCAGCGGATACCATCTGGGTACTACTGGCGACGGCACTGGTGTTTTTCATGCAGGCGGGGTTTGCCATGGTCGAGACAGGTTTTACCCGTGCCAAGAACGCCGGCAACATCATCATGAAAAACCTGATGGATTTTGCTTTAGGTTCCTTGGTCTTCTGGGCGCTGGGCTTTGGCCTGATGCAAGGCGCATCCATCGGCGGCATCATCGGCACGCCTGACTTCTTCATTCAAGGGGCCTATGGCTCCGGCACCATCCCAACGGCAGCCTTTGTCATTTTCCAAACAGTATTCGCGGCCACGGCGGCCACCATTGTCTCCGGCTCCATGGCGGAGCGCACCAAATTCATCAGCTATTGTATTTACAGCGTTGTCATCACCGCCCTCATCTACCCCATCTCCGGCCACTGGATCTGGGGCGGCGGCTGGCTTGCCAAGCTGGGCTTCCATGACTTTGCCGGCTCCACCGCCGTACACATGGTCGGCGGCGTCGCAGCCCTCATCGGCGCGAAAATACTTGGTCCCCGCATCGGCAAATATGGCCCCGACGGCAAACCCAGGGCCATCCTGGGCCACAGCGTCACCCTGGGCGCACTGGGCGTATTCATTTTGTGGTTTGGCTGGTTCGGCTTCAACCCCGGCTCCACGCTGTCTGCCACGGGCGATGGGGCACTCTCTTCCATGAGCAATATCTTTGTCACCACCAACCTGGCTGCCGCTGCCGGCGCAACGGTGGCAATGATCGTTACCTGGGTCCGTTATAAAAAGCCGGATGTTTCTGTTACCCTAAACGGCGCTTTGGGCGGCCTGGTAGCCATCACGGCGGGCTGCGACGTAGTTTCTCCATTGGGTTCTGTTATCATTGGCGGCATTGCCGGCGTCATCATCGTAGCTGTCATTGAGTTGCTGGACAAAAAGCTCAAGATCGATGATCCGGTAGGCGCGGTGCCTGTACACTTTGCCTGCGGCGCGGCCGGCACGCTGATGGTAGGCCTGTTCGCACTGGACGGCGGCCTGTTCTATGGCGGCGGCTTCAAGCTGCTGGGCATCCAGGCCCTGGGTGTTGGGTCCGTCATCCTGTGGGTCACGGTCACCATGGTCATTCTCTTCACCATCCTTAAAAAGACGATCGGCCTTCGCGTATCCGCCGCTGAAGAAATCGCGGGCCTCGACTCTGAGGAGCACGGCCTGGCCAGCGCCTATGCCGACTTTATGCCGGTCATGATCGCCCACGATGGCACCGCCGCTCCCGCTCAACCCTCCGCTGCACCCGCGCCTATGGAGCACGCGGTGCCCGTGGTGCACGCCAAGGCGGAAGCTCCCACCTCTGATGTGAAGATGACCAAGGTAGATATCATCACCAATCCCCACCGCTTCGACGTATTGAAGGATGCGCTGAGCAAGATTGGCATTACCGGCATCACCGTATCCAACGTCATGGGCTGCGGCATGCAAAAGGGCGGCACCGAGTTCTACCGCGGCGTACCGGTAGATATCAACGTACTGCCGAAGATCCGCCTGGAGATCGTCGTGTGCAAGGTGCCGGTAGAAACCGTTGTGGAAACCGCCAAGAAGGCGCTGTACACCGGCAACATCGGCGATGGCAAAATCTTTGTCTACGATGTGAAAAACGTTATCAAGGTGCGCACCGGCGAGGAAGGGTACGCTGCCCTGCAGGATGAATAAGCGATATAGACGCCTGTTCCGCAATTGTTTTCCTTGCCGAATAACGCCATGCACACATTGACAAAAAATAGATTATAATGTATGATGTGTTCAATTCAACAGGCTGCCAACCGGTTGGGCAGGCAACTGCTTCAAGAAACTAAGCTTTATGGGTGGGAAGCTTCTTGTGAAGTTTCTCACCCATCTCTATGTTCTTGTAAAGGGGTGCGCCCTCCCGTTGACTGCCTGTCACCATGCATACAGGCTCATGCCTATATTAATTGGAAAGGAAGCGAACTTATGGGGTTTTTTGAAGGCATTAAGGTTGCGTTGTTTGTGATATCGCTCGTATTTGCGCTGCTGGGTTCCATCTACGCGCTGATCAAGCTGGCCTCCGCGGTGATACGCCGTTACTTTACCAGCGCCACAAAGGTTTAAATACAGGCGGCGCCGCCGCGGATAGGAGAGACCCATGTTTTCACATGCGTTACAGAAGATTTTTGCGGAATCAGGCTTCGCTGCCCTTACCTGGCAGCACGGAATTATGCTGCTGATCGCCTGCGTACTTATTTATCTGGCTATCGGCAAAAAGTTCGAGCCCCTGTTGCTTTTGCCCATCTCCTTTGGTATGCTGCTGGCCAACCTGCCCCTGGCCAACCTGATGGGCGAGCCTGTCGGAAAAGAGGCCGGCGGCCTTTTGTACTACTTGTACCAGGGTGTCAAGCTGGGCATTTACCCCTCGCTGATCTTTCTGGGCATTGGCGCAATGACCGACTTTGGCCCGCTACTCGCCAGGCCCAGCAGCCTGTTTATAGGGGCCGGCGCACAGTTTGGTATCGTTATGGCCTTTTTGCTGGCACTGCTTTTTGGCTTTGACCCCAAAGAATCTTCTTCCATAGGTATTATCGGTGGTGCCGACGGCCCCACAGCCATTTATTTAACCAGCAAGCTGGCGCCCCACCTTTTGCCGGCCATCGCCATCGCGGCCTACTCCTACATGGCGCTGATCCCCATGATTCAGCCGCCGATTATGCGCATGATGACCACAAAAAAAGAACGCGAAATCAGTATGGAGCAAATGCGCGAAGTCTCCAAGCTGGAAAAAATCTGCTTCCCCATCATCGTTACCATCTTCTGCGTGCTGCTTTTGCCCTCTGTCGCGCCGCTGATCGGCATGCTGATGCTGGGCAACCTGTTTAAGGAATCCGGTGTGGCGGAGCGCTTATCCTCCACCGCCCAAAACGCGCTGATCAACATCGTCACCATTTTCCTGGGCGTAACCGTGGGCGCTACCGCCAAGGCTGAAACCTTTTTGGATGTTAACACACTGGCCATTATCGGCTTGGGCTTGATCGCCTTTATGTTCTCCACCGTTGGCGGCCTTTTGCTGGGCAAACTGATGTGCTGGCTCTCCGGCGGCAAAATCAATCCGCTCATCGGCTCCGCCGGCGTTTCTGCCGTACCCATGGCCGCCCGCGTTTCCCAAATCGAGGGCCAAAAGGCCAAGCCGGGCAACTATCTGCTGATGTATGCCATGGGCCCCAACGTGGCCGGCGTCATCGGCTCCGCCATCGCGGCAGGCGTGCTGCTGTCTCTGTTCGGTTAACTGTATCAAAAAAAGTGGCAGCGCCACTTGTCTGAGCCACAGAGCCATCCGTTCGCGGATGGCTTTTCCCATCAACAAAGCGGCAATGCCACTTTGTTGAGTTTTCCCCTCGCTGCACTGCACATCGGCTGCGCCTCTGTGCGGCCGTTTGCTCGGGCATGGAAGGAATTTCTTCGAAATTCCTTCGCAAACCTCCGCAACCTCAATCGGCGCGGCTTTAAGCCGCTTGTTTCGGTTGATTCGTTCGGTACGCTCTTTGCTGCCACTGGCAGCGCTTACCTCACTCACCGCACATGTCGCCAATTTGCGATCCAAACTGGGAGGCTCCGTAGCCGTAGCAGCCCCCAGTGGGGGCGGGATGCGAGGCGAAGGAGGGTGGCGGAACAGAGCAATGCGAACGGCAGTAAGCAGTGCGACAATTGAGCCAGCCGGACCTTCGGCCCTCCCAGCCCTCCCATAGGTTTTTTGATAGTCTGAGCCATCCGTTCGCGGATGGCCTTTTTGTTGTCGAATTCTGCGAAAAAATGTAAAATACCACAAAATGCAGTATGCGCTTCCAACTTCTATCTGTTACTATAGATTTAGTTTTTCCCCTTTTTTCAAGGTTCCCGCACAGCCATGCCTATCCGGCCCTTTAATTTTTAATCATTTCATTCTTCCTTTCAACGCACACGCATATGCCTCCTTGGCGTGTGCGCATCCTCCGCTTTTTTTGTCCACCACATGATGGGCAATTTTCTATACTTTAATATCATAAATCATTCACCCTGCAGCTCAAAAAAATATATGTATCTTGGGGAGGTTGCCCGCGTGAAGAACCTGTCTGTCAGCATGAAGTTAGTTGCCGGCTTTTCAGTTCTGGTCCTGTTGATGCTCATTTCCTTCGGCCTGTCGCTTTCTTCCATCAGCACACTATCCAGCCACCTGCAAACGTATGAAAACAACATCGTTCCGGATATCGGCAACCTGTGGCAGGCACGCAGAAACATGGTCTCCGCCCAGCGATACCTGGTTCGCGCCTTTGTGACCGACAACGCCCAGGAACGCAAAACCGAGCTTGACAACGCCAAAGCCGATTCCGAAGCCATTTTGGCTTCTTTAGACTCCTTCCGGGCCAACCAGTCGGATGCCCAAGCCCTGCAAAAGCTGGATGAGGCAAAATCCTTCATCCGTTTGGCGGACAGCACGCTTGCAAAAATTGCGGCCCTGCTGGAAAAGCGGACCGAAGACACCATTTATGAGGCAAACAATCTGCTGAACAAGGAATATAACCCGGCCTTTGACGCGGCCGCCAATATCATGCTGGAGCTGACAAAGGGAGAGGATTCTCAGTCCAAAGCCCAAGGCAATGAGGGCCGGGCAGCCCAAAGCGCCGCCTTAACACTGCTCATCGCCTTTGGCGCACTGTCCCTTGCGCTGTCTGCCGCCATCGTCATCATCCTGCGCAGGTCCATTATTCACCCGGTCAGGGAGATTGAAAGCGTGTTTGGCAGCATGGCCCAGGGCGACTTACAAGCGCAAATCACCTATCAAAGCCGCGATGAAATCGGGCAGATGGCTGCGGGCATTGCAAAAACCACCGCCCTGCTTTCCGCCTACATTCAGGATATCACCCAAAAGCTGGGCCTTTTAGCTGATGGCGATATGCGCCTGAAGGTAGAAATGGACTACATCGGCGACTTTTCTTCCATTAAAGAGGAAATCATTAAGACGGCCCATTCGCTCAACCAAACGCTGACCACCATCTCCAACGCGGCGGAGCAGGTTGCCATCGGCGCATCCCAAGTATCCAGCGGAGCCCAGGCATTGGCCTCCGGCGCTTCTGAGCAGGCCGCCTCCCTAGGGCAGCTAAACGCCTCCGTCACAAACATCGCGGGGCAAGCCGAAGAAAACACAAGGTATGTACAACAGGCATCGGGATATGTGCAAAAGACTGTGGAAAATGTCAAGGATGGCAGCGCACACATGCACCATTTGACCGGCGCTATGGACAAAATTCATCTGGCCTCCGGAAAAATTGCCAATATCACCAAGGTCATTGAGGATATCGCTTTCCAAACCAATATACTGGCCCTAAACGCCGCCATAGAGGCAGCCAGGGCAGGCGCTGCCGGCAAGGGCTTTGCCGTCGTGGCCGATGAGGTGCGCAACCTGGCCGCCAAATCAGCTGCCGCCGCCAGGGAAACGGCAGACTTGATCCACCATTCCACCCAAGCGGTAACAGAAGGCGCCCTGGTCGCCGGCCAAACCGCAAAAACGCTGGAGGATATTGAGCAAAACACCGGCCTGATAAGCAGCAGCATTCTGCGCATCGATCAAGCCTCCCAAAGCCAGGCGGCCGCCATTGTGCAAATCAAAGCCGGTCTTGCGCAGGTATCCTCCGTCGTTACCACCACCGCCGCCACCGCCGAAGAAAACGCCGCCACCAGCGAGGAGATGACCGCCCAGGCCCAGGCACTTCGCCAAGAGGTAGGCAGATTCAAGCTGAACCGGCAGCATGTGCACGATTTTTAAACCGAAGAACTTTCGCTATTGCTCCCACTGGGACAGCAAAGCCTGCATCCAGGCTTGAACATCCATGGCGTATACGCTTTGCAGGTTCTCCCTTGTCAACACCTCAGCGCTTTGGCCATAGGCGGCCTGCCGCCCCCTGTGCAAAAGCAGGGCATGGGTGCCGTAGGCCTTGGCCAGGCTTAAATCGTGGACGACGGAGATCACCGCCCGGCCGGGCGTTTTCAGCCATGCCTGAACCAGCTCAAACATTTGCTTCTGGTAATTTAAATCCAGGTGATTGGTGGGCTCATCCAGCAATAGCAGGTTCGGGTCCTGGGCAAAAATCTGCGCCAGAAACGTGCGCTGCAGTTCGCCGCCGGATAGCGTCATCACCGATTGGTGCTTATAAGGCAGCATGCCTGTCATCTCAAGGGCCTCTTGCACCCTTTGGGCCCCGTTTTCATCCGAAAAGGAGAGCCGGCCCTTTTGATGGGCGTACCGGCCCATATTCACGATCTCTTCTACCGTAAAAGCATACCCCACCTGATGGTTTTGGGAGAGTACGCCCATTTCCCGGGCCAATTGCGCTGGGCGCATGCGCTTTACATTCTGTTTGCCATAGCGCACCTCGCCTTGATAGCTAGCCCCTTGGGAGATGGCATGCACCAGGGTGGATTTCCCCGCGCCGTTGGGCCCGGCCACCATCAGCCACTGCCCCTCATCCAGTGAAAAGCTGACATCGTTTAGTACGGTGAGGCTGCCATACCGGACTGTTAGATTGCGAACGTTGAGCATGGCTCACCCCGCCTTTCTTTGGGAATAGAAGATATACACAAACACAATCGAGCCAATCAGCGATGTAATGACGCCGATGGGTATTTCCAAAGGGCTGAGTATGGTGCGGCCCAATAAGTCTGCCAGCAATAAAAAGATGGCGCCGCCAAACATGCTGGCCGGCAGCAGCCGTTTGTGGTTGGGGCCAATGATCATGCGCATGATGTGCGGCATCACCAGCCCCACAAAGCCGATGGTGCCGCCAACGGCAACGCATACGCCGATTAAGGCGGAGGCGGAAATCAGCACCCTCAGTTTGACCCTTTTTACATCCACCCCTACGTGGCGGGCATTGTCCTCGCCAATGGCAAAGGCGTTTAATTCTCTGGCGGAAAGCAGCATCAGCGTGCCGCATATCAAAAGGGCCGCAAGCAGCGCCAAGGCACTTTGATAGCTGCTGCCGGCCAAGGAGCCCATGGTCCAAAACATGATGGATTTGACCTTATCCCCCGAAAAGGTAATGATCAGGCTGATAATGCTGTGGGCAAACATGGTGAAGATGACGCCAATTAAGATAATGGTGTTGGTAGCCAGGGAATGGTCCAGCCGGTAAGCCAATGAAAGAATAAAAATTAGGGAAAGAAACGCAAAAGTCATGGCCATCACCATGGCACCGCCATACTGTATGCCGGGAATGGTCAGGCCAAAGGCGATGGCTGCAATGGCCCCCAGCGACGCGCCGGAGGATACGCCCAGGGTGGAGCCATCCGCCAGGGGGTTGCGCAAAAGGCCCTGCATGGCCGCGCCGCACAGGGATAAGGCGGCCCCCGACAGCGCCACGCAGATGATTCTGGGCAGGCGCACAAAAATGATCACCGACCGGGATACCCCCTGGGGGATCGGCAGGCCCCAGATGCTGTTCCAAACGGCGGTCAGCGTATCCGCAAGCGGAATATTCACGCTGCCCAGGCAAACGCACAGCAGCATGGCCGCCAGCGTACCTACGACAAACAGCAGATATTGAAGTGGACGAAAGCCTTCTGTGGGTTTATCCATGTAAACCTCAATTTGTGCAGAGGGAGCGTATGAACGCTCCCTCTGCATTATTTCATGTCTTTTATGCCGCGGGCACTAGGGTTTCCGGCTCGTACACAAACTGGTACAGGGCATGCAAAGCATCCACCAGGCGGGGGCCGGGGCGGGAGATTTCATTGGAGTCGGCGTTGAAGATGGTTCCGTTCTTCACGGCCTTCAAATCCTGCCAGCCTTCACGGGCCTTGATTTCATCCACTGGCATAGGGCCTTCGCCATAATACATGGTAATGGTGACGATGTAGTCGGGGTCGCGCTCCAATACCTGCTCCTGGGAGATTTCGCCCCAGCCGGTAACATCGGCAAAGGCGTTCTTCAGCCCCAGCATCGCGGCCATCTCATCCATAAACGTGTTGCTGCCGGCGGTCCAAAGCCCCCACTGCAGGGGAGACACTTCAAAGTACACGGTTTTTGTACCATCGCCCTTTGCCATGGCAGTAATCTCTTCAAAGGTGGTTCTCATGCCGGTGACCAAGGCCAAAGCATCATCCGCTCTGCCGGTGATGGCGCCGATTAATTCAATGGCCGTGTAGACACCCTCGATATTCTGGGCATCGCTGGCAACCACCTTGATGCCGGCGGCCTCCAGTGCGGCCACCTGCTCCACCGTTTGGGCCATGGTGCCCACGATAACTACCTGCGGCGCTAAGGCCACAATCTGCTCAATGTTGGTTTCCGCGCCGGACTGTACCGATGGCAGGGCCATCACTTGTTCGGGAAAGTCGCAATATTCGCCGCGGCCCACCAGCGTATCGCCGGCACCGATGGCGTAGAGTATTTCGCAGTCAGAGGCAGTCAGCGCCACAATGCGCGTGGCCGGCGCATCCAATGTTATGTCCCGGCCTTTCATATCGGTCACCGTGATGGGTGTTGCGGTTTGGGCCAGGGCGCTCACGCTAAATAGGCCCAGGGCTAGGGTCAATACCAGGAACAGGGAGAGAAGCTTGGTGGTTTTCATTGGGGTTCCCCTTTCAAATATTCAAATGAACAGGTTGGAGGGGGGATAGCAAAAAGGCTGCCCTTCCAATGGAGAAGGCAGCCTCAAAAGGCATAGGTCCCGTCTATGCATAGCCTGTCCCAATCCCCAGGAGCTAAAATCGTGTAAACAGGTCTCCCGACTTTACATCATCCTACTTGGGCGCCTTCCCGCCTAATGGCAGTGGCATTAAAGCCCGTTCGTCCGTTTCACGGTTACTGGGATAGTCCGGAATTTTCATCCGCGTTCCCATGACGCCGATTTGGCGCCGCATGTCGCCATGCAGATACACGCGCTATTCATTTGTCCTTATATTATAGCCCAGCGGCATCGCTTCGTCAATTTAAACCCGTTAACGGAACAGGTTGACAAATCACATTAAATAGATAAAATAATATCGATAACAAAATATCTTAGAAGGTGCGTCATACAATGGAAACCAAATCCAAAAAACTTTCCCTGCAGGCCATTCGGCGCATGCCCTATTATCTTCGGCTGCTCAAGCAAATGGATGCCAGAGGCGAAACACATGTTTCCTCCGGCAGCATTGCCGTAGCCCTGAAAATTTATGAGGTGCAGGTTCGCAAAGACCTGGCCTCCATCAGCCCTGCCGCGGGCCGGCCCCGCATCGGCTTTCCCATAAAAGAATTGATCCGCTGCATGGAGCATGAGCTGGGGTATGATAATGTAAACAGCGCGGTCCTGGTCGGCGCGGGTCACCTGGGCATTTCGCTTTTGGCATACACCGGCTTTTCCGACTACGGCCTGGACATCGTGGCCGCCTTTGATGTGGATGAAAAGCTGGTCGGCACAACCATACACGGCAAAGAGGTGTTTGCGCTGGACAGGCTGACAGATTTGTGCCCAAGGCTCAGCGCCCATATCGGCATTATCACCGTTCCGGCGGAGCATGCCCAGGCGGTATGCGACCTGCTGATCAAAGGCGGCATACGCGCCATATGGAACTTTGCCCCGGTGCAGCTTTTAGCGCCGGAGCACATTCTAATACAGCACGAAAACATGGCCTCCTCCCTGGCGGTGCTGTCCAACCATTTAGCGGCAAGCATGAAGCGGGAGGAGGAATAGCGTGAACACCCAGCTTTTAAAATACGCTGTCGAGGTGGAACGCACCGGCTCCATCTCCCGGGCCGCGGAAAACCTGTACATGAACCAGCCCAATTTAAGCAAGGCCATTCGCGATCTGGAAGAGAACATGGGCATCACCATTTTCAAGCGGGCCTCCAAGGGCATTACGCCCACCCCCAAGGGAAAGGTGTTTTTGCAGTACGCGAAAAACGTGCTGCAGCAAATTGAAAATATGGAATCCCTGTATCTGCCCACCAACAGCGGCGTGATTCAGTTTGACATTGTGGTGCCCAGGGCCAGCTATATCGCCTATGCCTGCACCGAGCTGGTCAAAACGCTGGACCTTACAAAAGCCCTGCAAATCAATTATCATGAAACCAACTCCATTGATGCCGTAAAAAGCGTGGCCGACTATACCCATTCCCTGGGCATCATACGTTATCAAACCATTCACGAGCCTTTTTTCAAAAGCCTTACGGAAGAAAATAATCTGATTGCCCGGCCGGTAATGGCCTTTGAATACCTGGTGCTGATGTCGAAAAGCCACCCGCTGGCCAATGAGGATAGGCTTAACTACACGCAGCTTGGCGAATATATCGAGATCACCCATGGTGATTTGTCTTTGCCCCTATCCTTTGCAAAGGCACAAGGCTCGCCCCAGGAAAGCAAGAAGGAAATTGCCGTTTACGAGCGGGGCAGCCAGTTTGAACTGCTATGCCGTATTCCCAGCACCTACATGTGGGTTTCCAGCATACCCGAGGATATGCTCACGCGCTTTGACCTGGTGCAGAAAAAGTGCGATATCCCCAATAACATGTACAAGGATGTGCTGATTTACAGGTCAGATTACCGCCCCAGCCCCATTGACGAAGCGTTTTTTACGATACTCAATCAGGTGGTGCAAAGCGTTCAAGCGTAAAAATTCATCGTTCTCCGCGGCATATCGATATTGGTATATCGATATGCCGTTTTTGTATCTTCTGAATAGGCCCGTGCGGTGCTACCATACGTAGGGTGAAATATCGCTATATGCCATTGGAGAGATGCACATGGTAACTATTCTTAAAAAAGAGGCGCTGAATGAAGCCGTTACCCGTATGGTGGTATCGGCGCCGCTGATTGCCAAAAAGGCGGAGCCTGGCCAGTTTGTGATTTTGCGGGCAGATGATCGCAGCGAACGCATTCCCCTGACCATTGCCGATTACGACCGGGAAAGGGGAACAGTGACCATCATCTTCCAGGTGGTCGGCGCTTCCACCAAAGCCCTGGATCAATTGCAGCCCGGCGGCAGCCTTGCGGATTTTGTGGGGCCGCTGGGGGTAGCCTCCCACGTGGATGGGCTGAAAAAGGTGGCTGTGGTCGGCGGCGGCGTTGGCTGCGCTATTGCGTACCCTGTAGCCAAAAAGCTGCATGAACAGGGCGCGCAGGTGCATGCAATCACGGGCTTTCGCACCGGCAGCCTGGCGATTTTGGAAAAGGAATTTAAGGCTGTCAGCCAGTGCTATTTTTTAATGACGGATGACGGCAGCCTGGGCGAGAAGGGGCTTGTAACCACGGCCCTCAAAAGCCTGCTGGACGCGGGCGAAGCATATGACGAAGTCATCGCCATCGGTCCGCTGCCAATGATGAAGTATATATCCCTGCTCACAAAAGAGTACGGCGTGAAAACCGTGGTGAGCATGAATCCGGTGATGATCGATGGCACCGGCATGTGCGGCGGCTGCCGGCTGACGGTAGGCGGAAAAACAAAGTTTGCCTGTGTGGACGGCCCGGACTTTGACGGGCATCAGGTAGATTTTGACGAGGCCCTATCAAGACTTTCCATGTACAAGGATTTCCAGGCCCATGCCCATGATGCGGCATGCAGCCTTTATGCAAAGGAGGCGGCCTTGCATGCCTAACATGTCCCTTGAAAAGCAGCCCATGCAAAACCAGGCGCCACACATCCGCCGCCACAACTTTCATGAGGTAGCGCTGGGCTACACACAAGAACAGGCGGTAGAGGAAGCCGGGCGGTGCCTACACTGCAAAACCAAGCCCTGCGTTCACGGCTGCCCTGTGGCGGTAGATATTCCCGCCTTTATTCAAAAGGTGCAGCAGGGAGCGTTTGAAGATGCTTATCAAATCATTCACCGCACATCCACCCTGCCGGCGGTCTGCGGCCGGGTATGCCCCCAGGAAACCCAGTGCGAACAGGTTTGCCTTCGGGGCAAAAAGGGAGAGCCGGTAGCCATTGGCCGGCTGGAGCGCTTTGTGGCCGACTGGCACAACGCCCACGGGGAGGAAGCCGCGGTGCGGCCCGCATCCAACGGGCACAAGGCCGCGGTCATCGGCTCCGGCCCCGCGGGGCTGACCTGCGCGGGAGACCTGGCCCAAATGGGCTATGCAGTAACGGTGTTTGAAGCCCTGCATCAGGCCGGCGGGGTGCTGGTATACGGCATTCCCGAGTTCCGCCTGCCCAAAGCCATTGTGCAAAAGGAAATTGATGCCCTTGGCGCCCTTGGGGTTACCGTGGAAACCGATATGGTCATCGGCAAAACCTTATCGGTGGACGAGCTGTTTGACATGGGGTATGAAACGGTTTTTATCGGCACCGGCGCGGGCCTGCCCCGGTTTATGAACATACCGGGCGAAAACCTAAAGGGCGTGTACAGCGCCAACGAGTACCTGACCCGCATCAATTTGATGAAAGCCTACCGGGAGGACAGCGCCACCCCCATTCTCAAAGCCAAGCGGGTGGCCGTGGTCGGCGGCGGAAACGTAGCCATGGATGCGGCCCGGTGTGCCCTGCGCATGGGCGCGCAGGAGGTAAGCATCGTTTACCGCCGGGGGGCAGACGAGCTGCCCGCCAGGCTGGAGGAGGTGGAGCACGCCAAGGAAGAAGGCGTCGTCTTTCACTTTCTCACCAACCCCGTGGCTGTTGTGCAGGGGGAAAGCGGCTGGGTGGGCGGGCTTCGCTGCGAAAAGATGACCCTGGGCGAGAAGGATGCTTCCGGACGGGCCAGGCCCATACGCATGGAAAACAGCGAGTTTGAATTGCCAGTGGATTGCGTCATCATGGCCATTGGCACATCGCCCAACCCGTTAATCAAAGCCACCACACAAGGTTTGGATACAGAAAAATGGGGCGGCATTATCGCCGATGGCGAAACCGGCCTTACCACCCGCAGGGGCGTGTATGCCGGCGGCGATGCCGTTACCGGCGCGGCAACAGTGATCCTGGCCATGGGCGCCGGCAAGGCCGCCGCCAAGGCGATGGATGAATATATGCGGTCGTAGCCTTCGGCTTTCGCTAAAGTGGCAATGCCACCTTAGCGAGTTTTACCCTCGCTTCACTGCAAACCCGCTACGCGTTTTTGCGGCCGTTTGCTCGGGCAAGGAAGGAATTTCTTCGAAATTCCAACGCAAATCGCCGCGCATGTCGCCGATTTGCGATCCACACTGGGAGGGCTTTGGCCCTCCCAGCCCTCCCATGGGTTTTGATGGTCTGAGGCATATCGATATTTATATATCGATATGCCTCTTTTACATTTCACAGTTCCCCTTTACATTGATACAATTTTATCATGATCGATAAAATCGATCCACCCTACCGCATCTGGAAGGGAGATGACCCATGACCAATGTAAAGGCAACCGTAAAGCGGCTGCCGGTCTATCTGGAATATTTGCGCCGCCTCCCACCCCACATGCCGCAAAACATTTCCGCCACAGCCATTGCCCAGGCCCTTTGCCTGGGCGAAGTGCAGGTGCGCAAAGACCTGGCCTCCATCTCCACCTCCGGCCGGCCCAGAATCGGCTATCAAAAGGATACGCTGATCCATGACATCGAGCATGCCTTAGGCCTTTCCAAGACATGGAACGCAGTGGTGGTCGGCGCGGGCCATTTGGGCATGGCGCTGTACAAGCATAAAGGCTTTGTTGCCTACGGCCTGAATATAAAGGCCGCCGTTGATATCGATAGCAAAAAATGCGATGGAAAGAACGTGTTTCCCCTATCCGATCTGCCTGTCATCTGCAGGACAAGCATCATACGCATCGGCATTCTCACCGTGCCCGACGGCCAAGGCCAAACCGCTTGCGATGCCATGGTCCAAGCCGGCATCGCCGCCATCTGGAATTTTACGTCGGTGTGCCTTCACGTTCCCGATGGGGTACTGGTGCAAAACGAAAACATGGCCTCCTCCCTTTCCGTTTTGTCCTGCCACCTGCAGGAGCACTTACATAACCAACCCACTGAAACAGAAGCATTCATTCATAAAAATGGGAAGTGACGCTGATGGCCGATTGTCTCAGGCTCAAAAAATCAAGGTGCGAAAACTGCTATAAATGCATACGCCATTGCCCGGTCAAGTCTATCCGCTTTTCCGGCAGCCAGGCGCATATTATCCCCCAGGAGTGCGTGCTGTGCGGCCAGTGCTTTGTGGTCTGCCCGCAAAACGCCAAGGAGATTGCCGACGACACCGAACGTGCAAAGGTGCTGCTGTCCGGCACCGAAAAGGTCATCGCCAGCATCGCCCCCTCCTTTGCGGCCAACTATGAGGGCGTTGGCATTGCGGCCATGGAAAAGGCGCTTAAACAGCTGGGCTTTTTTGCCGTGGAGGAAACTGCCATCGGCGCCACCATGGTGAAAAACGCTTATGACGATATTTTGAAGGATGGCAAGCGAAGCAACCTCATCTCCTCCTGCTGCCACACGGTGAATCTGCTGATTCAAAAATACTATCCCAGCGCGCTCAAATACCTGGCCGATATCATCAGCCCCATGCAGGCCCATTGCCAGGATATCAAACGCCGCTTTCCGGGTGCCAAAACCGTGTTCATCGGCCCCTGCATCTCCAAAAAGGATGAGGCGCAGCGCTACGAGGGCATTGTGGATTGCGTGCTCACCTTTGAAGAGTTGACCAAGTGGCTCAATAGCCGGGGCATCGCCCTGGAAAAGGGCCGGGACGCCAATGAAAAAAGCCGCGCCCGCTTTTTCCCCACCGCTGGCGGCATTTTAAAAACCATGCGCTGCGACCAGCCCCGCTACACCTACCTGGCGGTGGATGGCATGGAAAACTGCATCGCCGCTTTAAAGGATATTGAAAGCGGCCGGGTGCAGAACTGTTTTATAGAGATGTCGGCCTGTACCGGCAGCTGCATCGGCGGGCCGGTGATGGAAAAGCGCAGTGTTTCCCCCATTTACAGCTATCAGCAGGTGGCCGCCTATGCCGGCAAAGAGGATTTTTCAGTACCCGACCTGTCGCCCGGGGCGCTGAAGCTGGATCATTTGTACCTGGAAACAGGCAAGCAAATGCCTGGCCAGGCGGAGGTGAGCGCCATTTTGCGGCAGATGGGCAAAACAAAGCCGGAGCACGAGCTCAACTGCGGCTCCTGCGGGTATAACACCTGCCGGGAAAAGGCCTATGCCGTGTACCAGGGCAAGGCGGAAATCGGCATGTGCCTGCCCTTTATCAAAGCCAAGTCTGAAAACTTTTCCAATATCATCATCAACAATACGCCCAATGGCATCATCGTGCTCAATGAAAAGCTGGAGGTGCAGCAAATCAACGGCGCGGCCCAGCAGCTATTGCACATCCGCACCGCACAGGATGTGCTGGGCGACCAGGTGGTGCGCATCCTGGACCCCAAGCCCTTTTTAGATGTGCTGCGCTTTGGCCGCAACCTGTACAATCAGCGGTCCTATCTGGCCGAATACGGCCTGTATGCCGATCAAACGGTTTTGCACGACAAGGAGTACCACATTCTGATACTCATCCTGCGGGACGTCACCCAGGAGGAAAGCGCCCGGGCCCAAAAAGAGGAAATGAGCCGGCAAACCGTGGCCGTGGTGGATAAGGTGGTCGAAAAGCAGATGCGCGTGGTTCAGGAAATTGCTTCCCTCCTTGGCGAAACCACGGCGGAAACGAAAATCGCCCTGACCAAGCTGAAGGAGACCATCCGTCATGAATAACCTCTGTGCCGACATCGGCTTTGCCAGCATCAACCGGTATGAGGAGCAATTGTGCGGCGACCATGTGGAGGTGGTGGACGCGGAGGATGATTCCACCACCCTGGTGCTGGCCGATGGGCTGGGCAGCGGCGTGAAGGCCAGCATTCTTTCCACCTTAACGGGCAAAATCATTTCCACCATGGTGGCCAATGGCTTGAGCCTAAAGGAATGCGTTTCCACCATTGCCGCCACGCTGCCTGTGTGCGCTACCCGTGGCGTTGCGTATTCCACCTTTACCATTATACGGCTTATGAACAATGCCAAGGCGGAAATCATTCAGTACGACAACCCCAAGGTGATTCTCCTTCGGGACGGAGCCCATATTGAGTTTCCCACAGAGCAGTCAACGGTGGATGGCAAGGAGATTTTCCGCTCGGTGATTGATTTAAAGGAAAACGATCTCTTTCTGGCCATGAGCGATGGGGTTTTGCACGCCGGGGTGGGCAAGGCCTTTAACTTTGGCTGGCAGCGGGAAAACGTGATACGGTTTATGGAGCCCTTTTATCACGTCAGCTTTACCGCCAAAACCCTTTGCACCATGCTGCTGGATGAATGCACCCGATTATACGGCGGCCAGCCCGGCGATGATGCCACGGTATGCGCCATCCGCATTCGGCGGCGCGCGCCGGTGCATTTGATGATCGGCCTGCCGCTGAACAGGGACGAAGATATGAAAATGATGTCCTTGTTTTTTGCCAAGGAGGGCAAGCACGTCGTTTGCGGCGGAGCCACCTCTAACGCCGTTGCCAAGTATCTAAATAAGCCCCTCGTTCCCAAGCTGGATTTTGCCGACCCGGAGATTCCGCCTACCGCCGTAATCGACGGGGTGGACCTGACCACCGAAGGCGTGATCACCATCAACCGGGTGCTGCAATATGCCCGTAATTACCTAAAGGACAACGACGCCTACATCCAATGGAGCTGCAAAAAAGACGGTGCGTCGCAAATTGCCAGGGTCTTGTTTGAAGAGGCGACGGACATCAACTTTTATGTAGGCCGCGCCATCAATCCGGCCCATCAAAACCCCAACCTGCCCATCAGCTTCAACATCAAGCTGCGCCTGATTGAGGAGCTGTCGGAGGCCCTTTCCAAGATGGGCAAAAGAATCAAGGTCAGCTATTTTTAAACGAAGGAGACAGCAGCATGAGCGAAGGATTCACCTATCAAGTATTGGATGGGATTTTGCAGGAGCATGGCAAAAAGCCCAGCGCCATCATTGGCATACTGCAGGCGGTGCAAGAACATTATCATTACCTGCCAAAGGAGTGCTTCCCCTACCTTTCCGGTCAATTGAACGTCAGCCAGGCCCAGATTTACAGCGTGGCCACCTTTTATGAAAACTTTTCCCTGCTTCCCAAGGGCAAATATGTCATCAAGGTTTGCGACGGCACGGCCTGCCATGTACGCAAGTCCATCCCCATATTGGAGCGGCTGCGCAAGGAGCTGCATCTGAGCAATGTAAAAACCACCACCGATGACTTGAGCTTTACGGTGGAGACGGTTTCGTGCCTTGGCGCCTGCGGCCTGGCACCGGTGATCACGGTCAATGACAAGGTGCATCCCGCCATGACCCCCGACAAGGTGTCGGAACTATTACAAACGCTCAAGGAGGCGCTGTGACATGCTCAAATCAAGACAAGACCTTACGGCCTTGCGCGCCGCCTGCGCGTCGGCCCTTACCATGGAAAAGCGCCGGGTGCTGGTCTGCGCCGGCACGGGCTGCGTGGCCTCCGGCTCCATGGAGATTTATGAAAAGCTGACGCAGATTATGGAGGATAAGCAAATCCCCTGCTCCGTAGCCCTTGAAATGGAGCCCCACGGCGAAACGGTAGGCGTGAAGAAAAGCGGCTGCCACGGCTTTTGCGAAATGGGGCCCCTTGTACGCATTGAGCCGGAAGGGTATTTGTACACCAAGGTCAAGCTGGAAGACTGCCTGGAGATTGTGGAAAAGACCATTGTACAAGGCGAAACGGTGGACAGGCTCTTGTATACCAAGCAAGGCGTCCTCTACCCCCGGCAGGCGGACATACCCTTTTACAAAAAGCAAACGCGGCTGGTGCTTTCCCATTGCGGGCAGATAGACGCTACCTCCATTAAAGAATACCTAGGCATGGGCGGCTATACCGCCTTTGAAAAGGCGCTCTTTGATTTGCCGGAGGATGAGATTATACAGCAAATCAGCGATTCCAACCTTCGGGGCCGGGGCGGCGGCGGTTTTCCGGCCGGGCGGAAATGGTCGCAGGTCAAACGGCAAAAGGCTTTCCCCAAATATGTGGTCTGCAACGGTGATGAGGGCGATCCCGGCGCGTTTATGGACCGCAGCGTCATGGAGGGCGACCCCCACCGCATGCTGGAAGGCATGATGATCGCCGCCAGGGCTTGCGGTGCCAGTGAAGGGTACATTTACGTCCGGGCCGAGTATCCCCTGGCCGTCAGCCGGCTGAAAAACGCCATCCGGCAAGCGGAGGAACTGGGCCTGCTGGGCAATAACATACTGGGCAGTGGTTTTTCCTTTCATATGCACATCAACCGCGGGGCGGGGGCCTTTGTCTGCGGCGAGGGCAGCGCGCTGACCGCCTCCATTGAGGGAAAACGGGGCATGCCCAGGGTCAAGCCTCCCCGCACGGTAGAGCAGGGCCTGTTTGAAAAGCCCACCGTTTTAAACAATGTAGAAACGTTTGCCAATGTACCCCTGATTATACAAAATGGCGCGGCGTGGTTTAAAGGTATCGGGCCGGAAAAAAGCCCGGGCACCAAGGCCTTTGCCCTAACCGGCAACATTGAAAACACGGGCCTGATTGAAGTGCCCATGGGCACGCCGCTCAAGGAAGTCATCTTTGACATCGGCGGCGGCATGCGCGATGGCGGCACCTTCAAGGCCGTGCAAATCGGCGGCCCCTCCGGCGGCTGCTTAACCCACGAACACTTTGATTTGCCGCTGGATTTTGACTCGCTGAAAAAAGCCGGCGCCATGATCGGCTCCGGCGGCCTGGTGGTCATGGATGCGAACACCTGCATGGTGGAAGTGGCCCGCTTTTTCATGAACTTTACGCAAAACGAATCCTGCGGCAAGTGCGTGCCCTGCCGGGAAGGCACCAAGCGCATGCTGGCCATTTTGGAGCGCATTGTGGCCGGCCAGGGGGAGGATGGCGACATCGAGCTTCTGTTGGAACTGGCGGACCTCATCAGCAGCACAGCCCTGTGCGGCCTGGGCAAAACCGCGGCCTTCCCGGTGGTCAGCACCATTAAAAGCTTCCGGGAGGAATACGAAGCCCATATCTATGAAAAGCGCTGCCCGGCTGGGGCCTGCCAGAAGCTGAAAAAGATTCAAATTGACAAAGACAAGTGCAAGGGCTGCTCCAAGTGCGCAAGGGCCTGCCCAGTAAATGCCATCTCTGGCAAGGTAAAAGAGCCTTATGCCATTGACCAAAGCAAATGTATCAAGTGCGAAGCCTGTGTAACGGCCTGCCCGTTCCAGGCGATTGCGGGGGTGTGAGACGATGGAAAACCAAGCATTTATCACCATTGACGGGGTACCGGTAGAGCTAAACGGCGAGCGCAACCTGCTGGAGGTCATTCGAAAGGCTGGCGTCAAGCTGCCCACCTTTTGCTACCACAGCGAGCTTTCCATCTATGGGGCCTGCCGCATGTGCATGATTGAGGACCAGTGGGGCAACCTGGAGGCAGCCTGCTCCACCCCAGCCAAGGCGGGCATGGAGATCAAAACCAACACCCAGCGCCTGCGTAAATACCGCAAAATGATACTGGAGCTTTTGCTGGCCAACCACTGCCGCGACTGCACCACCTGCCACAATTCGGGCAGCTGCAAGCTGCAGGACCTGGCGGTGCGCTTTCATGTGGATGGGGTACGCTTTCCCAATACGGCAGAAAAGCCCAAGCTGGATACCTCCTCCCTGTGCATCGAGCGGGATCAGAACAAATGCATCCTCTGCGGCGACTGCGTGCGCATGTGCAACGAAGTACAAAACGTAGGCGCTATCGACTTTGCCCACCGCGGTTCCAAAATGACCATCAGCACCGCCTTTGACGGGCCTATTGCCGATTCGCCCTGCGTGGGCTGCGGCCAGTGCGCCGCCGTTTGCCCCACCGGGGCCATTGTGGTCAAAAACGATACGGCCAAGGTGTGGCAAGCCATTGATGATACAAAAACCAAGGTCACCGTGCAGATTGCCCCGGCAGTGCGGGCCGGCATCGGCAAGGAATTGGGGCTGCAGCCTGGCGAAAACGCCATGGGCTGCATTGTAGCTGCGCTGCGCCGCATGGGCTTTGAAGAAATTTACGATACCTCCACCGGCGCGGATTTGACCGTGCTGGAAGAATCGGCGGAGTTTTTAAAACATCTGGAGGAAAATAACGACGGCCTGCCGCTGTTCACCTCCTGCTGCCCGGCCTGGGTCAAGCTGTGCGAGCAGAAGTATCCGGAACTGATGGGCCACGTATCCAGCTGCAAATCGCCCATGCAAATGCTGGCCGCCCTGGTAAAAGAGCAAAACAGCCATTCCTCACGCACCTGCTTTCATGTGGCGGTCATGCCCTGCACCGCCAAAAAGGGCGAAGCGGCCCGAGAGGAATTCCGATTTGGCGATGCGCCCAGCGTCGATTGCGTGATCACCACCCAGGAATTGATTCAAATGATCCGCGAATCGGGGATCGTGTTTGACGAGCTGGACCCAGAGGCGGTGGATATGCCCCTTGGCACCATGACCGGCGCGGGCGTGATTTTCGGCGTCACCGGCGGCGTGACCGAGGCGGTGCTTCGGCGTCTTGCTGCCGACAAATCCTCCGGCAGCCTAAAGGCAATCGCCTTTCAGGGCGTGCGGGGCATGAATGGCGTCAAGGAGGCGGTGATCCCCTATGGGGAAAAGCAGCTTCGCATTGCCGTGGTCAGCGGTCTGAAAAACGCCACGGACCTGATTGAAAAAATCAAGGCGGGAGAGCATTACGACTTTGTGGAGGTCATGGCTTGTCCCGGCGGCTGCATTGCAGGCGCAGGCCAGCCTTTTGCCCAAAGGGAAGCAAGGGAAAACCGGGGCAAGGTGCTCTACGATGCCGACCGCATGTGCAGTATCAAGCGCAGCGAGGAAAACCCGCTGATGATGAGCTTGTACAATGGCTTATTAAAGGGCCGGGTGCATGAGCTGTTGCACGTGCACTATCATAAGGGGGAAAAGGCATGAAGGAATTGAGCATCTGCGTGGGCAGCTCCTGCCATGTAAAGGGCTCCTACAACGTTATACAAACCTTTCAGCAGCTGATTGAGGAATACGGCCTGCACGTAAAGCTGGAGTTCAAGGGCGCGTTCTGCATGAAAAACTGCATCACCAAGGGCGTTTCCGTCACCTTCGACGGCCAGTGCCACAGCGTAAACCCAGAAAACGCTAAAGCATTTTTTATGGAAAGCATATTGCCTGAACTGGAACCATAAGCACGATCGTATACCAAAGGGGCAGCCGATTTAGGCTGCCCCTTTGCGTGTCGAAAACCACTTTATTGTGCTCCCATCACGGATTTCGTTTGGATTTGCTTGAATCTTTTCACTCATCCAATTCTCGCACCGCTACGTATCCAGCATCCTTCATTGCCTGCTGTCCTTCGTCGGAAAGCAGCCAACCAACCAGCTGTCTGGCGGGAGCATTCTTGGGCAAGCCCTTTTTCATCACCGCGTAATAGGTTACGCTCAAGGGATAGGTGCCATCGAAAATCGTTTGGTATGTAGGTCTGATGCCATCCACCGCAAGCATTCTAAGCCCCGGCGAATCTTCATCGCCCCAGCGCTCCGCCCACTGCAGAGCACCCACAACTTCCTTCCCCTTATACGAAAGCCATGACAGCTGGCTCAGATCGCCCTCTGGCAGGTAGCTGCCCCTTTCATACATAACGATATACTGATCGAACATGTTTCGTGCCATTGTCCCCATATAGGGTGCCACGGCTTCCGCAGGCTTTGCCTTCCCGCCTACCTCCTCCCAGGAGGCAGTCATTCCGCTATATATACTTTGCAACTGCCCTACGGTCAACGCCTTGACCGGGTTTTCAATGCGGTTGACAAACACCAGCGCATCAACCGCAATGGGGATATAATCAAAGTCCCCCCATACATCATACGCGTCCTCTTGGTCATTCTCCATTTCCAGGTCCTTTTGCTTCTCCCCATCCGGCCCAGCCCATTTATCCAGAATGCCGTTTTCGCCAGTGGTGACAAGGGCCAGATCAATCTCGCCTTGTAATAGCCGGTACTTGGTGTCCCTCTCCCAGCCATGAGAAATGCGCAGCGCGGCTTCCTCCTGGCTGATGCCCAGTTGTTTTGCCAGAAAAGGCACCGTCAACTGAATCAGCTTGGCATTGCCGTCGATGCGGTTGCCGATGTCAGGAAGCCGCTCGCCGGTGTGCAGGTCAAAGCTGCCGTCAAACACGGTCACATCGTAATTGGGCGTAGGCACCTCCAGGGATACATGCAGCGTCTGCCCGCGGCAGGAGATATACGGCTTGATTTGATAGTCGCCAAACCCGCTGTCATCAATGGCGTTGGGGATATACATTTCCCGAAAGGACGCAGCCATGGTATCCAGCACCTGGTTAATCTTTTTTTCCGCCTCCGGATAACGGCCCTGATCGATGGAAATGTGGGGTGCAAAGAACCTGAAATCCTGCCATGTTTCCTTTGTCAGCGTCACGTCAATCAGGCATTCGCCATAAGGGCTTGCCCAGTGGGTGAGGGGCACGCCAACAAAGTAATAGTCCTCTGAATCGCCAACCCCATCGTCCATCATCGGCGCCTGCCAATACGGGTTGGCGTCGGTCCACAAAAGCTGCAGCATTACCGGCAACGGATCATCGATTTCATACACGCCCGATGGATAGGTGACGCCGAAGTAGGGGTAATCCCGCGCAAGGCCGGGGAAGGGGCGTTTGAACATATCTTCGACAGGCCCATTGTTATTCCAGTAGGTATGGTAGCACTGATCCGGCTTTTGCGTCAGGAAGGTATTGATGTAATCGATGTAGTTAAAGCCGTCGTAAAAAAGATCCGATAGCTGCAGCTGCCGACCAGCTGCCAAATCGAATACTGCGCAAGGTACATCGCCATTTTCGGCGCCGCGCCTTGCGCGCACGCTCAGCAGGCGTCCCACTACCGTTTCATCAAATTCAATCTCCCCTTGGGGAAAATCCTCTTTGTTAAGCTGCCAAACCGAAACGGCATCCTGCTTCCAGCCGTCCACCATCTTTTGCATACGCTGGCGTTTTTTGTCTTTGGGGTTATTCTGCGACCACCACTGCGCATAGGTCATCTCACTCCCCTTCACCAGGGAGTTTCCCAGCAGCGGCTGGGTGCCTCCAGTGCCGCTGGATTCGCGGACAGATTCCCTGTCGGCAGGGATGTAGGCGTAGTCCTTGGGCGGAAAAAACTTCTCATCTCCCAGGGCGCAGGGCGTGATCGCCGTTACCATCAGAATCAGGCAGAGGGCCAGCGCGATTCTTCTCATGGGGCTGCCTCCAGGCTGCGCATGGGCACATACCCGGCCTCCGCAACCAGCCTTTGCCCTTCATCCGTCAGCAGCCACTGGACCAATTTACGGTAAGGGCTGTCCTCCTTGGTGTCACGCCGCAAGACCGCGTAATAATAGGTGTAAAAGGGATAGCTGTGATCGATGATGGTATTTTTTTCGGGCGGTATACCATCCACCTTCAGCAGGCGGAACTGGTCGTTGCCGTACATGTCGGTCACATAATAGTACACCGAATACCCCAGCGAACGCTTGCCGTTTTCATAATTGGATACCTCGTCCACCAGGCGGCCCATACTGTCAGGACGGTAGGCTTCTATGGGAGTCATGGGTGTTGTTTCTCCCATCAGCAGCTCCTCAAAGAGTGTCTGGCTCCCTGACCTAACCGGGCGCTGGAAGGGGATGATGGCTTCATCCTCCCCACCCACCGCTTTCCAGGATGTAATCTTTCCTGTGTAGATATCCACAAGCTGTTGTTTGGTAAGGCTTACAACAGGGTTTTGCACATTGTTTAAAAACACCAGCGCATCGTGGGCCACCGGTATAAATTCCAGCTCCACCCCATATTCCTCTGCCTGCTCATATTCATATTCAGACGGCGCTGTCACAAAGATCAAATCCGCGCCTTCCCCATCCTCTTCATCATAGCCCAGGAGGAGGTTATCGTAAGCCATCGCGGTGGTGTTATGGTGAATCAGCTTTGCAGCCTGCTCCCCTGTGATACCCAGGCGCTTGACCGCAATGGCTTCACTTAGCGGAATGGTGGCGGTAGAGCCATCAATGGCAGCATAGAAACGCGTCTCCTCAGCGCTGAGCGACTCCATCCAACCGCTCTGGGCAAGCGCCGGAAAGCTCAAAACGCAAATCATCAGGCAGAGCCACAGACCCATCAACCGCTTCATGATTTCCACTCTCCTTTTTTTGGCAAACAGGCTGGCATATAATACACGGCCTGGCTTTCCCCTATTCATTTTTCTCTATCAACAGGAAAGGAAACGTGCCTATCTTCATACGTCAGTCTATCACAAACACAAAAAAAGAGCAAAGACACGTTGGGTATTTCTTCCTTGCGAGGCAAAGTCTTAAAAGGCCTACCCGTTTCCTGCGCAGCGCCAAAAATAAAAAGTGGCCCCTGCCACTTTTTCGATTCACTAAAGGGACAGCCGCCAAGCGGCTGCCCCATTTTTGTATTTCCCCAGCCTGATGTCCGGCGATCTACACGAGTGCTTTGTGTCAGTTTGCGACAGCCAACACGCTCAAAACAGCGTTGTTGATGGTTGCGCCCGGGGTGACATCGATAATGGAGTTGGTTGACAGGTTCACCGAATACGTGTAATAACCCTCCGGAACATTTGAATCGAAGTATTGGAAGCTGAAGGATTCCGATTCCAGAACAACCACCGTGGTTGAGAAGGTATAGGAGGCGCCTACGTTCAATGGCGATCCGTTGTTGTAAACACGCTGGATCTGGAAGTTCAGCGTTACGGAAATGCCAAGGGGCAAGCTGATATTGCTGGTAAAGGTAAGCAGGTTATTTGTATTACCCATGCCATTGGTATCGATGGAAGTAGACACCACATTGATGGGGCTGGCCAGCAGCGTGGTAATAAGGGGCAGGGGGCCGGCGCCGCCTGAGGAAGCGTTTAGGGCAACCTGCCGGTCACATACTGGCTTCTGCCACTTTCCATACACATCACCTTGGGCTACCATATCGGTGCAGGATTCGGTATAGCCGTTATTTTCGTATCCCATAGCGGGGTAATACCCGTTGCATTTATCTGCGCTCATAAAGACATCACCTTACATAAATTTGGAGACCCCCTCCGCTTCATACTATTCGCCCCGGTAGGTTTTGTGTAAAACATTTGCATTCGCATTTTTTCATACAGAAAGCAAGCGCTTTTGATAGCGTGCCGGGCCGCACAAAGGCAGGAATCCGCACTTTTCTCAGCGAATGAACATGCAGTCAAGATTGCGCGTCCACTATCACAATCAGCATATAAAGGAGATTGCTTATGCCTGTGACCATCGGCTACGGCGCACAGGGCAAGCTGCACCTGTCGGGGCTTGCCTGCGGCTGCTCCCTTGCCCATCACATGCCCGCCCAGGATATCTATGTGGGCAATGGCCTGATAGACCGCATCCCAGAATACATCCGCACCCGGAATCTAGGCACGAACTGCGTGCTGGTGGCCGATAACAACACCTATGAAATCGCCGGCCGGGCAGTGGAGGCGGCGCTTATTCGTGCGGGCTATACCGTTATCCCCTGCGTGATTAAAAGGGAGCATGCCATGGACCCGGATGAGCGGGCCTGCGGCGAGGTGCTGCTTTCCATCCAGCCGGAAACGGAGTTTTTGGTAAGCGTCGGTTCCGGCTCCATCACCGATACGGTGCGGGTAAACGCCACCCGAACCAAGCTGCCCTTTGTGTGCGTGGGCACCGCCCCCTCTATGGATGGGTACACCTCCGTGGTAGCGCCGCTTTTGCTTCGGGGCGTAAAAATCCACCGGGCGGGGGTCTGCCCGGACATTATTGTCTGCGATATTGATATTCTGCGCACAGCTCCCCTTACCATGGTACAGTCCGGCGTGGGCGACGTGCTAGGCAAGTATATTGCCAAGGCGGATTGGATGATCGGGCAGATCATCAACGGCGAAGCCTATTGCCCCACCTGCGGCCAGATTGTGCTGGACGCGGTGAACAAGCTGGTGGAGAACGTGGACGAAATCCACAAGCGCACGGAAAAGGGCATCCGCATCTTGATCGAGGCGCTGCTTCTGGCCGGCGTCACCATCATGATCGTGGGGCACACCAGGGCAGTGGCCTCGGTAGAGCACAACATTGCCCACTACTGGGAAATGATGCAGCTCAAACGGGGAAACCATCCCCCGGCCCATGGCGCATCGGTGGGCGTGGCTACGCTGTTGTGCTGGCCCCTGTTTTTACGCTTTGCGCAGGAAGACCTAGATCAGCTGGACCTTGAAAAAATAAAAGCCCGGCGTCAAAGCCGGGAAGAGCGGATCAAGTGGCTCCGCTTCGCCTATGGGGAGGAAGCCGCAAGCGCCATCATCAAAGACAACCCTGGCGACTTTTTGACCTGGGAGGAGCAGCTTCAACGAATCAACGCGGCCCGGGAGCATTTTAAGGAAATACGGGAGGTCATTCACGCGCTGCCTTCCCTTGAAAAGATACAGGGCGCTATGCAAACCTTGGGCGCACCCATGACACCCGCAGACCTGCAGGTAGATACACCGCTTCTTAACATTTCCATGCATTGCGCCAAGGATTACCGCACCAGGTACACGCTCTTTAAGCTCATGGACGAATGCGGGCTGATGGAGGAATACCTGCAAGACTATCCGCTGCCGGACACCTTTTAAGTGTTATACCTAGACGCGCAATGCGGGTACGCTTTCCAAAATGCGCACCCAGCGCTTGTTCATCCACTGTATGGTCGGCCCGTTGGTAATGGCGGCGATAAAGGTACCGATGCCAATGCCTTCAAGGCCGCCGTACATCGCAATGGACAGCGCAAAGCTCACCGTCAGAACAATCATGTCCAGCCGCAGCTTGACAGCCTGTATGCTGGTGTTTTTGTGCCGGCTGACCTCCCGCAAAAAAAGGTCAAAGGGCGGTATGGGCAGCCGTGTCAGCATCAGCGCACCAACGCCGATGGTCAAAATCACGTAGGCGGCGATGTATATAAAGATACGCATGTGCAGCGCGCTAACGGGAATATCGCGAAAGCAATACAAAAAGAAGTCAATCAAGTATCCCACCACCACCGATGAGGCAAAGGAAAACAGGTAATCCATCTGCACCCGGCGGATGATGATGATCATGGTCAGCATCACCAAGGCCTGTACCATGTACGTCCACACGCCGAAGGAAAAGAGGGTCATTTTGCCGCTGAGCACATAGGCAAGGGAGGACATGACGGCCGTGCCCATGGCGCTCTTGGCATACAGCGCCATGCCGAAAGCCACCATCAGGATACCAATTACATAGCTAAACAGGTCCCTGGGTGTTGGTTTTTGCATGCGCACGATTCCTTTTCTTCATGAATAGTATAGAATAAGTGACAGGTAATAGTATACATGGCCCGTCTTGTTTTCGCAATAAGCAGAAAATCAGCCTTTCCTGCATTTTCCTTGTTTCTTTCCTGCATTTTTGATGTGTTTGCCTTGACACCCGGCTTCTGCTTTTCGTATACTTCAACCATTCCTTTTCTGTATCCAAAAAACAATCGCAATGCGCAATGGAGGGCATTATGAACCTGACTCAGAAAATACTGGCGAACCACCTGATGCAAGGCAAGCTTGTTCAGGGAGAGGAAATCGCCATCAAAATTGACCAGACCCTGACCCAGGACTCTACAGGCACAATGGCGTACCTGCAGTTTGAGGCCATGGGCGTAAAACGGGTGCGCACCAAAAAATCCGTGGCGTACATCGACCATAACACGCTGCAAACCGGCTTTGAAAACGCCGATGACCATAAATACATACAAACCGTGGCGAAAAAGCATGGCGTATACTGCTCCAAGCCCGGCAACGGCATCTGCCATCAGGTGCACCTGGAGCGATTCTCCATCCCAGGCCAGACGCTGCTGGGCAGCGACAGCCACACCCCCACCTGCGGCGGCATGGGCATGATTGCCATCGGTGCCGGCGGGCTGGATGTGGCGGTGGCCATGGGCGGCGGCGCGTATTATCTGCAATGCCCCAAGGTGGTAAACGTGCAATTGACAGGCTCGCTTCGCCCCTTTGTGGCAGCCAAGGATATCATATTGGAAGTGCTGCGCCAATTAACCGTCAAGGGCGGCGTAGGCCGGGTAATGGAATACACCGGCGAAGGCGTGAAAACCCTGTCCGTGCCGGAGCGGGCCACCATTGCCAACATGGGCGCGGAGCTAGGCGCGACCACCTCCATTTTCCCAAGTGACGAGGTTACACAGGCCTTTTTGAAAGCCCAGGGCCGGGAGGGGGATTATGTGCCCCTTTGCGCCGACGAGGACGCCATATATGATGAAACACTGACCATCGATTTAAGCAGCCTGGAGCCTATGGCCGCCCGGCCCCACATGCCCGACAATGTGGCCAAGGTAAGTGACATCGGCCCCATCAAGGTGGATCAGGTCTGCATCGGCTCCTGCACCAACTCCAGCTACCTGGATATGATGCGCGTCGCCGCCATACTAAAGGGCAAAACTGTACATTCCGATGTGTCGCTGGTCATTTCCCCCGGCAGCAAGCAGGTGCTGAATATGCTGGCGCAAAACGGTGCGCTGGCCGATTTAATCGCCGCCGGTGCCCGCATTTTGGAATGCGCCTGCGGCCCTTGCATCGGCATGGGCCAAAGCCCCTCCAGCGATGCGGTCAGTGTGCGCACCAATAACCGCAACTTCTACGCCCGTTCAGGAACCAAAAGTGCCAATGTGTATTTGACCAGCTGTGAGGTGGCAGCAGCCACTGCCATCGCCGGTGTGCTGACCGACCCCAGAACCTTGGAGGCCGATCTTACCGTCAACATGCCGGAAGCATTTTTGATCAACGACAATCTGATTCTGCCCCCGGTGAATGAGGGTGAGGAGGATGCGGCGCTGGTCGTGCGCGGCCCCAACATCCACCCCTTCCCCATCAACGTGGCGCTGGATGATACCCTTACCGGCCCGGTGCTTTTAAAAATGGAAGACAACATTACCACCGACCACATTATGCCCTCCAACGCCAAGCTGCTGCCCTACCGCAGCAACATCCCCTATCTTTCCGATTATTGCTTAACCCCGGTGGATGCCGATTTCCCGGCCCGGGCCAAGGCGATGGGCGGCGGCTTCCTCGTCGCCGGGCAGAATTACGGCCAGGGCTCCAGCCGGGAGCATGCGGCGCTGGTCCCCTTGTATTTGAAGGTGAAGGGCATCATTGCCGCCTCCTTTGCCCGCATCCACAAGGATAATCTCATTAACAACGGCATTCTGCCGCTGACGTTTGCCGATGCCAGCGACTATGAGAAAATGGCCCAGGGCGATGTGATTGTATTCCCCGATGCCAGAAAGCAGTTGGAAAGCGGAGCGGATACGTTTACCCTCGTCAATGAAACAAAGGGGATTGATTTTTTAGTCACGCTTCCCCTTTCCAGCCGCCAGCGGGGCATGCTGCTGGCCGGCGGGTTATTGAACTATACCCGGGAAATGGGCGAATAAGGCTTTTGTATAATGTGGGCTGTCCCGGCGCGCTTCTGCCAGGCTGACGATGACGCAGGAGGGAGCAGGGGGGATTTCGATTTCCCCCCTTAGCTCCCCCCTGCACTCCCCATATCCCCCTTAAAACGACCAGGGCTTCGGCCCTGGACCCGGGGAGAGACGTATGGGGTAATACAAGCGTCAACGTAGCTCAGGCCTATTGAGCAGCGGGCATAAAAGATATATAAAAAACAGGCTGTCCCGCCGCGCTTGCATTGGGACAGCCTGTTTCATTCAATGATACAGATTATGTGCCTATCAGCCGCCATCGCTGGCTACCAGCCAGTTGGACGGGTCGGCATCCAGCTTGTTTTCAATCTCATCTGTAATGGCAAATTGCGTTTCCATATCCGCGATACCGTTGGCCTTTTTGCCAGGCATATAGGTAGATTGAAAGGTACGCAGCGCGCTGACGGTTTTTCCGCCGAATACGCCGTCGGCATCCTTTTCATCCAATAGGGCAAGCGCGCTCAGTTTTGTCTGCAATTGCTTTACCTTTTCGCCCTTGTTGCCGGCGCGCATAGTCACTTCCGCCACGTCGGCCACGGTGCCGTAGCCCAATATGGTCGGGTCTGTCAGCAGGTATTCGTTGCGGGCCACCTTGGAGGGGTTGTTCCCCTCGATGACATGGATGACCACCACGCCATCCTCATTCACATCGGTATATTCCACCATGGCCACATGGTCGGTATCCCTGCCGCCCCGCCAGGTGAAGTACATCCAATCTCCCGGATGGGGGATGTATTCATTCTTGAGCATGGGGGCCTGCTTGCCCGGAAACCACTGGATGCCCCAGTTATCAATGGCCCCTTTGCGGTCGATGTAACGGCCATGGGCGATAAACCAGTCGCGGCCCACATTGCTGCCGCTGTACAGAGGATATTGCACCTTTAGTAAGTTCGTGCCATAGCGCTGATCGGTCTGGTCTACAGACCAGCATAGAAACTCCGCGCACCACTGTGCGTACGGGTCGCCGGACCAGTCGCCATATTTCGTATACCCGTTTTTTGATTCCCCATTACCAAGCTCTTCTCTTGCCACAGAAAGCAAAAGATCCACAAACGTGGGTTCACTCACTGCCTGCGTATCCACCGGGGCCGCTGTAGCCTCCGGCTGGGCTGCTGTTTGCGCAGCCGGCGTCAAGGGGATTGTCCCACTCTCCGCCAGGGTGCATGTCAGCACAAACATCAGGCACAGAGTGAGCAATAGAAACCTTCTGCCCATGCAGACACCTCCTTTACTGCACCTATGCTATCACATTTGAACGTATAATTACAACGGCAAGTACTGTAAAAACTGTTACAACACAACGGGTACCGGGTTTCCCATGGAAAGTGCATCCTCTCTCACGCGGCAGTCCAAGGCCAAGATGTGCACACCGCTTTGCGCTGCCTGTGTAAGCGCGTTTGCAAAAGCCGGGTCTGTTTCACGGTTGGGTGAAAAGTGTGTAACGCCCTCCATCTGAATCACAAAACAGACATAGCAGTCATAGCCTTCGCCAGCCGCCTTGGCAAGCTCCCGAAGATGCTTTTCCCCGCGCTGTGTCGGTGCGTCGGGAAAGCGGACGCAGCCGTCCTGCTCCAGCGTTACGCCTTTTACTTCCACCAGGCAGCGCTTGTTTTCCGTTTCCACATAAAAATCCAGCCGGGACTGCCCGTACACATATTCCGGCCGGATCAAGGTCATATTCTTTAAAAAGCCGCCGCCAAGCGCCCATTCGTAAAACACCTGGTTAGGCGCCTGGCTGTCGATGTTGATCAGCTTGTCCCCTTTGTAAACGGCAATCACATCATAGGCCGTTTTTCGGGCGGGGTTTTCCCCCTTGGCCAGCAGAACGGCAGCGCCGGGTATAAACAATTCGCGGCAGCGGCCCGTGTTTTTCACATGGCAGATCACGGTTTCGCCGTTCACCAGCACATGGGCGATAAAGCGGTTGGGCCGGCTGAGAAACCGGCCCATGATTACAGTGGCATAGCGCACGTTCTACCGCCTTACTGTTTATAAATGCACATGAACAATGCACCGTCCTGGGAACTGGCCACCACACGTATGGGAAAGTCGTAATCGTTGCGTATGCGCAGGTTCAATTGCTTATTGCCAACCGCCGCGTCCACGCCATGGGGCAGGTATTTGGCACCTGCCGGGCCGTGGGGCCGCCTGTCCAGAACTTCGATTTTCGGCAATTGCAGCACCGCATTGTAAAACGTGGAAGATACCTGGCACGTTCCGCCGCCGGAACCCAGCGATACGGTGCCATCGACCAGTATCGGCGCCTGCTTGTAACCGTTGGCTTTGCTGAAAGGCCCAATCTGGGCGTTAAAGTCCAATATATCGCCCGGCTCAATCACACGGCTGAGTTTAAGGCTTGCAACGCGTATGTTTTCCATGCGGCCTATGTTGGCCTTTGTATCTGCAACGTTATAAAAGGAGGTAAAGGCCGCAATCGGCGTTTCATTGCTAATCGGCTCATCCGTGGGGGAAACCGGCGTCAGATTTTTCAACAGCCTGGTGTCCACATACCCGTATTCCCGCTTGAAGGGAATACGCGCCCAGCCATCCGTAATATCTAGAATGCTGATGCGCGCGCCGGCCTGCAGGGTAATATGCGCCTCCACGCCAGCCTGAGGCGCAATCAAAACAGGGGTCTCACCGGCCGTCTCGGCGATATACATATGCTTGAATACACCGTAGGGAGGCGTATTCACAGGGTCGATGGGCGTTACATTGGCCAGCTGGGAGCGCAGCACGTTTCCCTTTTTGCCCTTATACCCGGCAACGACCCATTCGGGGTTTACCTCATATATTTCAATGGTATCACCCGCTTTGATGCCGCCAACAATCTTTGACTCTCTGCTGGGCTCCTCCCGCAGGGTACAATCACCATTCGCCTTGGCTGTATACAGCGCCGTATCCGCGGCCAGCGCCCCCGGCAGGGTGCATAAAAGCAGCGCAAACGCCGCAAAGCTGCAAAGCAATCTTCTACAAATCCGCATAAGCAGGTCTCCTTTTTTTACCCAGGTTACCAGCATTTATTATACCATCTCTTTCCTTTGCCGCGCAAGCCGGATTCCATGCTTTTACATTGCGCATAATTTGTAGGTTTTTTGACAAACCAGCAGGCACCGCTGTTCAAACAGGAAAAGTTTTGATATAATACAGGTTGAAATGACGCAAGGAGGGTTTTACGAATGCCACTTGTCAACTCAAAGGAATTATTCCGCAAGGCTTATGAAGGCGGCTATGCCATAGGCGCTTTCAATGTCAACAATATGGAAATTATACAGGGCATCACCGAGGCCGCTAAGCTGGAAAATGCACCGCTGATCCTGCAGGTGTCCGCTGGCGCCCGCAAGTATGCCAAGCATGTGTATCTGATGAAGATGATCGAGGCCGCCGTGCTGGATACCGATCTGCCCATCGTCGTACATTTGGACCACGGCGCCGATTTTGAGACCTGCAAAAGCTGCATCGACGGCGGCTTCACCAGCGTCATGATCGACGGCAGCCACCATTCCTTCGAAGAGAATATCGCCGTTACCAAAAAGGTGGTTGAATATGCCCATGACCGCGGTGTGACCGTAGAGGCTGAGCTGGGCCGCCTGGCCGGTGTCGAAGACGCCGTTGCCGTCAGCGACGACGATGCCCGCTATACCGATCCTTCCGAAGTGGAAGAGTTCGTATCCCGCACCGGCGTTGACAGCCTGGCTATCGCCATCGGCACCAGCCACGGCGCGTTCAAGTTCAAGGGCGAACCCCGCCTGCGCTTTGACATTTTGGAAAAAGTGTCCCAGAAGCTGCCCGGCTTCCCCATCGTGCTCCACGGCGCTTCCTCCGTTATCCCCGAGTATGTGGACATGATCAACGCCTACGGCGGCAATATGCCCGGTGCCCAGGGCGTGCCCGAAGCCATGCTGCGCCAGTCTGCCCAGATGGCTGTTTGCAAAATCAACATCGACAGCGACCTGCGCCTGGCGTTCACCGCGGTGCTGCGCAAGCACTTTGCAGAGCATCCCGATCATTTCGATCCCCGCCAGTATTTGACCGATGCCCGCACCTCGCTGCGCGACATGGTACGCCACAAGATCGTGAACGTACTGGGCTGCAACGGCAAGGCATAAAGCTTTTTCAGGGAGGCATTACTGCCTCCCTTTTTGTTGTAAACAAATGCGTAATACGAGCTTCATGCTTCATTTGACAGAAAAGGTGGTCTCCCCCTTTGGATACGATCATTCAAGAACTAAAAGCGCTGTATCAAAGCCGCAGCATCCCTTTGGCTGAAGCCTTTTGCGGCAAGTGGCTGCACGAGACCGAGCCCTGCGTGCTGGTTGGAACCTGCGTTGGCGAACTGTGCATTGGCAAAGAAGAAATCAAAACGCTCTTTGAAAATGATGTAAAGTACTGGTATGACCTGCTGATTGACGAAACCTCCGCCGTAAAAACGCAAACAGCGGAGCATACCCTGTGGCAGGTAAAGGGTACACTGTCCTTTGCGATTAACGAAAACAAACAACGGTACAAACGCTTTGTCAGTATCTGTGATACCACCATCGCCGACGAATCTCAGAGCGCAACCCAGAAGGCCGCCAGCATGGCGTATACATTATCTGCCCTGCTGGCCCCCAGGCCGCGCAAGCGCAGGGTTTGCAAAAAGACAGTGCTCATTGATATCATTCTAAAAGGCGGCAAGATTGTCTTTATAAGCTTTGCGCTGGAGAAGGAGTTAGATCACGCCGATAGCTTTTTGGAGTGCCCCAAGGCGCTAGGCGAGGCCTTTTTGCAGGAAAAGGCGCTGATGACCTTTGAAAAAAGTGAGGTGTTGGAAAGCGCCATCGCCGCCATGGGCTATGACAAGGTTTGCCTAAATCATTTGGATGACCGGCTGTTCTTTGGCATCTGCACGATGCAAGCGCAGGAGACGCTGGATGATAGATTGAACAGGCTGTTCAAAGAGTACAAGCAGGAAAGCGATTACGATTCCCTGTTTTGTCTGCGGCTGCAAATGGCCTATCTTATGAAAATCTATTCCTTCAGCCCACGGCCCAGCGCCATTGTACGCTTTTTCGGGTGGCGGAATGGGGATGCCATAGAAGCCCTTCACTTCCGGCATCCCAACTACTTCTATATCGAAGACCGGTGAATGGCTGCATGCCACTTTTGCCTGAAAAGAAGAAAATGCACAAGGGCGTTTGGGGGAATAGAAGCTCTCCCAAGCGCCCTTTGCCTACGGCTGGCTTTCTGTCAGCCGGCTGGCCAGCTGCACATATTCCGTTATGCCTGCCGTAATGGCCTTGGCAACCTTTTTTTGATACTCCTCACTGAGCAGCAGCTTTTCCTCCGCCGGGTTGGAGATAAAGCCGCATTCCACCAGCACGGAGGGGATATCCAACAAAAGAATGTAAAAGTCCTCCGACTGGGCCACCCGTTTGCGCTTGGGCTCAAGGCCGTCAATCAGCGCCTGCTGCATGATGCCGGCCAGCAGCCGTCCTTCATCCTTGCCCTTGCGGAAATACACCATGGGGCCCGACTGGCTTCTGTTTCGAAACTCATTCATGTGAATGCTGATCACCATGGTGCAGCCTGCATCCTTGATCAGTTCAATGCGCCGCTCCATGTCCTGCCTCTTTTTTGTTTTCCCCTCCGGGCGTTTATCGTCGCACAGGGCGTAGTCGGCAGACCGGGTAAATACCACCTGTGCGCCTAAATCCTCCAGCAGCACCGCTGTTTTCTGCGCCACTGCCATGTTGATCACCTTTTCCCATACGCCGCTGTCTCTGGCTCTGGCGCCGCCGTCATACCCGCCGTGGCCAGGATCCAGGCAGATCACCTGGCCTTCAAGCGGCTGATTCTCTCCGGCGTTCACACTGCGCGAAGGATTGGCAGGCACGGCCGGCCGGGCAGGATATGGACCGCGGCCCAGGGTAAGATATCCCTGCAGGCCGACCAGCGCAAAAAGAAAAGCCCCGCACATCAGTAAGGTCATCAGCCGCCGTTTTACAAAAGCGTGACGCAGCTTCGTCACTTTTTCCACATCCTTTCCCGATGTTATCCTATGCCCCACTCCCCCCCGCTATGTCCGCATGAACATGCGCAAAACAACGTATGCAATTGTTGCATGCAGGCCGCAATTCGCCGCACGCTTTGCAAAAAGCCTTATGATCCGTCCATTTGCGACAGACTGCACTTTTATTTTCAATGGGCATGCGCTGTATATGCTGGATATACGAAGCGCGTATATAGTGATAGAAACAAAATTGTTCTCATCTTTCGACATTTCCACACTATCCACATGGTTATCCACAGTTTTCCACGGAAAAAGCGTTGAAATACCACGGTTTTCTGAAATCACCTGTGGATAACTCGTTTTCCAGGCCGGTTTTCCACCTGTGGAGACACCTATACATACTTTTTACCAAGTGATTACAAAGCTTGTCCGTGCTTGTGATAAAAGGTTAGAAAACATTTTGATCTGTCCATATTCCGTTGATATTTTCAAACCGTTTCGCGGGAAAAGTGTAACCATTGGCATCACCGTTTGGCAGATACAAAAAAGCCCTCCGCGATAAAGCGGAGGGCAGAGAAAACGTCTGCAGCATTAGTACCTGGGGTTCTGCCTCTGGAAGCAGTCACGGCAATAGACGGGCTTGTCGCCGCGGGGCTGGAAGGGAACCTGGGTGGGACGGCCGCAAGCATCGCATACGGCGCTGTACATCTGACGGGGGGCGCTTCCCCTGTCATTGCGTCCGCCGCCGGCATTGCGCTTGTTGGCGCGGCAGGCGGGGCAGCGGCCAGGCTCGTTGGTGAAGCCTTTTTCCGCGAAGAAAGCTTGTTCGGAAGCGGTGAAGGGGAATTCTGCGCCGCAGTCACGGCATACCAGGGTCTTGTCGGTGTACATGGATGATACCTCCTGTTTCATTGCCCAGTTTCTTCATTTCCGTCGTTACAAATGGCCCTAGTTGCTGGACATAGCACAAACCAAGAGGTACACTTGAAACAACCGATACGTGAATAAAGCAATTATACCATATATTTTCAATTGTACAGTGCCTTTAAAAAAAAAATTTGCAAAAGAGCGGCGGGCGGTTATCCTTATCAATTGACCCCAATAAGAGTAGGCCTTCCTGAATCAAAGGGTTGCCCGGTGTTGACGGCAATGCCTTTCCCATGCTAAAATATTACGTTCAATAGAGATTTTTTCCACCTTGGGAGGGGTTTTATGTCCGGGCATTCCAAATGGGCCAATATCAAGCATAAAAAGGGCAAGGCAGACGCCGAGCGCGGCAAGATTTTTACCAAGATCGGCCGTGAAATTGCCATCGCCGTCAAAGAGGGCGGCAGCGACCCCAACGTCAATGGCAAGCTGCGCGACATCATCGCCAAGGCCAAGGCCAGCAACGTGCCCAATGACAACCTTACCCGCTCCATCAAAAAGGCGGCAGGCGAATTAGGCAGCGTCACGTATGAGGAAATCACCTATGAAGGCTATGCCCCCGGCGGCGTGGCCGTGATTGTAGAGACCATCACCGACAGCCGCAACCGCACAGCCAGCGATGTCCGCCACTGCTTTGCCAAGTACGGCGGCAACTTGGGCACCACGGGCAGCGTGGGTTTTATGTTCGATGAAAAGGGCGTTATCGCCTTGGAAAAGACCCCCGGTTTGACAGAAGACGATTTGATGATGACCGCTTTGGACGCCGGCGCCGAGGACATGAAGGCCGAAGAGGATGCATATGTCATCTACACCGCCCCCGCCGATTTCCACAACGTGCGTGAAGCGCTGGAGAAGCAGGGCCTGTCCTTCTTATCCGCCGAAGTGCAGAAGATTCCGCAGAACACCGTTGCCGTTAACGATCCGGAAGCGATTGAGAAAATTCAAAAGATGCTGGATATGCTGGAAGACAACGACGACGTGCAGAATGTTTTCCACAACGCAGAGCTGCCCGAAGACGAGGAAGAGGACGATTAATCCAGCCATTGCAAAACATATAACAGCTCTTGCGCCAAGCTGAAGTGACCCCCAAAAGTTAGACGAAATTTGAATTAGGCGGCGGAGAGGGCTTGAAGTCTGTGAACAGCAGGCGGCAAGCCCTCAAGTTTTGCCTTTCTGCGTCGAGTGTTGTAATAGTCCAGATAGTCCACGAGTTCAGCCTTAAAGTGTTCCATGGATAGAAAATTCTGCAGATACAGCAGTTCACTTTTAAGTAAGCCGAAGAAATTCTCAATCACAGCATTATCTAAGCAGTTCCCTTTGCGGCTCATACTCTGCCGGATGCCCTTGTCCTTGAGCATGCGTTGGTATTGCTTGTGTTGGTACTGCCAGCCCTGGTCCGAGTGTAGAATCAGATCTGTGCTATCCGAAATCCGTGCAAACGCCTTGTCCAACATTCCCGTCACCATGGAGAGAAAGGGCTTGTCCGAAAGGGCGTAACTCACAATATCCCGACTGCACAGGTCTAGAATCGGCGACAGATAGAGCTTTTGCCCGAACAGGCTGAACTCCGTGACATCTGTCACCCACTTCTGGTTTGGTTTCGCTGCTTCAAAGTTCCGCTGCAAGAGATTAGGCGCGACCTGGCCAACTTCTCCCTTATAGGACTTGTACTTCTTCATCCGTACCCGGCATACAAGCCCCAGTTCTTTCATCAGCCGTTGCACTGTCTTGTGATTGAGAACAAGGCCTCGGCAGCGCAACTCTATTGTGATTCGACGATAACCATATCTACCTTTGTTCTCATGGTAGACAAATGTGAGCTCTTCCTTGGCTTTGCTGTATTTGTCCGGTTCTGCCTGATGTTTTACATGGTAGTAATAGGTGGATCGGGAAAGTTGAGCGATGGAAAGCAACAATGCCAGTGGGAATGTTCGCCTCAGCTTTTGAATCACCAACGTTTTTTGCGCTGGCGTCGCTCGTCTTCCAAAACCAAGGCTTGCAAGTTTTTTAGGTACGCATTCTCTGCCCGAAGTCGCTGTACTTCGGCAATCAAATCTTCTTCTACCTGCTTATCCAATTTTCGCGGGCGTCCCTTGCTTCCCCGACCTCGTCGCTCTATCTGAAATCCCTCTGGTCCTTCCGTCAGATAGATGCGTTCCCATGCTGCAATCCGCTTATCGTCGCTGACCCCAAATCGCCGCGCTGTCTCTGCGTAGTTCAGTTTCTCTTCACGCATTATCTCCATTACATGCTGCTTGAACTCTGCCGTATACCTCGCGTTCGGCATCCCTTTTGGCATGAATACACCCCCAAAGTTCTTTCAGTATACCATACTGTCTAACTTTAGGGGTGCAGTTCATTTATCTCATGACGGTGCTTTTTTTTGCATTTGAGTTATAACTTCACTTCTACAATGTTCACCGAATGCGGCAATATGGCCAAGGGCCTTGGCTCTGTTACTTCCATCCAGTCGGTAGACGATATCTTTGCACCCTGGTGATCCACATCATTGTAGCTGTCGCAGCAGGCACCAGATAGCGTATGCATGCGGTAGGCACGAATGGGAGTATGATCGACTTCCACCGCAAGCTCTGCGATGGATGTAGCTGACTTATTTACTACCGCTAAAGTAACCAAACCCTTTTGGGCACCCATGGTCGCCACAACGTCCAGTTGATCTACCTTTACTTCCCTCTGCTGCTTGTCGGTAAATACTGCATTAGGCATGTCCTCGCAGTATGCGTCTACCACCGTATCCTTTAAATAATTTACATACAGGTCAAACACATGATACGTCGTCCTGAGCACAATCCCGCCCTGATGGGTGTAAATGCAGCCCCGGGTATTCACCGCCGGTGCAAAGTTTGCCATACCTACAATATCGCAGTTACGGTTCAGTTCATTCAGGAAGCACGCCGAGAACACTGCATCCGCCATGGTATAGGAGCTGTTGATATCGTTTTTATCCCTGGGGAGCAGATACTCTTCTTTGGTGATCCCAAGCTTTGGTGTATGGATATTGGGGTGATACCAGCCCCGAAGGTTCCATTCGTCAAAGGCAATCTTGATCTGCTTTTCCATCCCAAGGGCAGTAAGCAATCCGCGCACCTTGGCAATAGATGTGCCCAGCTTTGCCGTATAAGCCATCACCTGGTCATAAGTGGCCAGCGCGTTGGTATTGTGAATGCCATCCCAGTATTCGTGAATGGAAATCCAGTCCAGCTGATGTCCCGCGCTGCGAAGCAGATTCAGGTTCCAGTCGATATCCGGTATGGCAGCCGCCGACAATTCAATGGATGGATCGACATGCTTCATCAGCTTAGCCGACTCAATAACCAGCCTGCCCCACTCGCCCGCTTCCTTCGCTCCTAATTCCCAGGCGCCGTAGTTTTCATTGCCAATGCTCCAATACTTCACCTTATGAGGGGTGCTATATCCATTGGCGATTCGCGCTTTGGCGTACTCGCCTTCATCCTCAAGGTTGCAGTACTCTACCCAATCGCTCATTTCTTCCATGGTGCCAGTACCGGCATTGGTGCAAATATACGGTTCGCAGTCTATTTTGCGGCACAGCTTGATGAATTCATCTGTGCCAAAGGCATTGCTGTCTTCCACCCGCCAAGCCTTGTCAAACACGGCCGGCCGGTTTTTCCCCACACCCTTTTTCCAATTGTAAGAGGATACAAAGCATCCGCCCGGCCAGCGGAGGATAGGCACCTTAATTTTGCGCAGCGCATCGAGCACATCTGATCGAAACCCGTCCTCATCCGCAAGGGGATGGCCGGGATCATAGACTCCGCCGTAAATCTGCCTGTGAAAATGCTCCAAAAAATGGCCATACAGCAGTGGGCTGGCCTTGGCTATCTTTCTTGAAGTCTGCACATATACTTTCATGGCGTATTTTCCCCTTCCAGCACCTGCAGGAACCCAGCCATCTCGCGCATGGTTTTGTTTCTGCCATACCAGAAGTCTTTCACCAGATTCAAATCATCCATGGCTGTGGAATAGAAGGTGCGTACCAGAATATCCTGGCTGTGGTTGCCAAACTTTTTGCCGAACACCGTCAGGCCCCCCACATGCTCTGCATCCTCCCTGACCTCCATTTTCAGCCGCCAGCTGGGCAGGCTATTTCCCACCTGCGCAATGGTCACATCGCTTTTGCGCTCTTCATCTAGATACGTACCTGTCTTGTCAATGCGGATTTGCTTGAGCAGACCATATTGATTGGCCTGCCACCAATGGGGGGTGATAACGCCATGGCGCAGCCCAAAGTCTCCGGGACATGTCCAGTCAAACAGCCTTATACCGTTCAGATAGAATGTGATGTCAGAGGGCCATTCCTCGTTAAATCCGGGTGCTTCGGAGGATATTTCAAAGGAAATATCAATTTCCTCCAGCGTCTGGCTGGGCTGCATGTAATTGGGGAAGGTGTACTCCACAAACCCTTGTGTAAACCACAGAATTTGTGCGTTCATCCGCTGCGGGTCCATTAAAAACTTAGGCTCATCAAAATAACCGATGATGTTGTCATCTGTCGCCAGGCCGCAGGTAGGCTTGACCTGTATCTCGCTGTAATGCCCAACAGGTATGGATACCTCATGAATGTTTTGCGAAATATCCTTGTGCGGCAGCTGCAGCCGGTATTCCGTTTCCATCATTACACACTTTTTATGGCTTGCACCATTGAGCGTTACCAGGTTGGATTTGATAATGCCGGCGGCCTCCAGCTTTTGCACATGCCGGGTCATAATAGAGCTGCTGATGCCGATTTTTTCGGCAAGCTGCTTGATATTTAAATCCTCCTTGGCTAAAAGGTGCAATATTTCCACACGCACCTCGCTGGCCAGTGCCTCAAAGAAAGGCACACTGTCCTTATCCACAAATATGATCAAGCCAACACATCCTTTGAAAGGAAGGCGGATCAGCCTTTTACGCCGCCTGCCGTCATACCTTCAATAAAATACCGCTGGAAACTGATGAACAGAATCAGGATTGGGATAATTGCCATTACGGAACCCGCAATCAGCACCGCATAATTGTTGCCATAAGGCGACAACAGGGAAGCTAGCCCTAATGGCAGCGTCAGTTTGCTCTGCGTACGCAGCACAATCAAGGGCCACAGGAATCCATTCCAGCTATTCATACCCACCAATATACCCATCGCCGCAAAAGACGGCACGGCCAGCGGCAGCATGATCCTGGCAAAAATGCCATACTCGCTGCACCCATCCACACGGCCGGCATCCACAAAATCGTGGGGCAGGCCGCTCATATACTGGCGGAAGAAGAAAATGGGCAGTGCCTGGGCTACAAAGGGCAGAATTATACCCCAGTAGGTGTCGATCATCTGAATACCTGTCAGATCGCCGATACCTACCAGCAGCTTGAACAAAGGCAGAATTATAATCTCCAAGGGCACCATCATCACCAGCAGTACGCAGGTGAAGATCAGGTTTTTCCCTTTAAAGTCATAGGTGGCAAAGCCATAGCCCACAAAGGCGCTGACAAGCAGCGTGGACACCGTTTGTATAAACGTGATCAAAAGGCTGTTGCCAAACCATTGAAAATAGCCTTCATTACCTGTAAACAAATACTTATAATTGTCAAAGGACATGATAGCCATATCCCACCGCACATTCAAACCTTTGCGGAAGATTTCTGTTGTTGGCTTTAAGGAGGCCAGTACAATGGCGTACAGCGGGAATAAGGTCACAAACGCAATCACAGCAAATATAACCACCAGCAGGACCGATACCCACATTTTGCGCTTCTTCATCCCCGCTTCTCCTTTCTGAGCGTGCCGTTGAGATACAACTGCACAATATTGACTGTCATGACAATCACCAGCAGCACCATGCCGATGGCACTGCCATAGCCCATGTTGTTTTCTTCAAATGCCTTGCGGTACAAATAGCCCACAATGGTGGTGCCAATATTGTTAGGCGAACGGTTGCCCGACCAAAGCATGTAGCTTTCAGTGAACATGGCCATACCGCCGTATATGCTGATGGTAAGCACGTAGATGGTTACGGGCTTGAGCATGGGGACAATGATACTTTTAAACCTGTGCCATGCATTCGCGCCGTCAATCTCCGCCGATTCGTACAATTCAGCAGGAATGTTTTTAAGTCCTGCCAAGAAGTAAAGTATATTTACACCTGTCCAGCGCCATACCGCAAGTGTCAAAAGCGTTATCATGGAGGTGTCGGCCAAACGCAGCCATTTAATTGGCTTCATGCCCACAAGGCCGATGATCTGATTGAGCAGCGAGCCAGGCAGCTCACCAAAGACCAGACGGAAGATGGTGCCGGCCACCACGACAGAGGTCAGCGCCGGGATAAACATCGTGGAACGAAAAAAATTTCTAGCCTTCATGCGTTTGCTGTCCAACATCACAGCCAGCAGCATGGGAATAGGAATCAAAATCAGCAGCGTCCAGAATGTATACATCAAGTTCAAACGCAGCGCTTTGAAAAAGATGGGGTCCCTTAGATTTTGGTAATTTGCAAGGCCGATGAACGTAACCTGGTTGGGCAATATGTTTTGAAAGCTCATAATGACAGTAGAAATCATGGGGTACAAAAAGAAAAGCAAGAATGTGATAACAAAAGGCGCCACAAACACATAAGGAGCGATCTTCTGGTTATATGCAAACTGCCTGAGTGTTGCGGGCGCCTTTTTGTACACAGGCCGGCTATTCGATGAGGGCGCAGTATTTGCACTCATGTACGCTCACCTTCCTTTAAGGCGCAGTGAACAGGAGATACCTGCTCACTGCGCCCAAATCAAGTTTCAGTTCAAACTGGCCGATCAGTTCGGGGTGTTTTCGATGATGGCCTGCTCCTCAGCCAGCATGGTTGCAATGTCTTCCAAGCCTTCGTAGGCGCGGGTCATGATGGAGGTGCGAACCTCAGCCATGGTCTTGGGCAGGTTTTCGCTCACCACGATGGCGGGAATTTCATCCTGCACGGTCAGCAGCGCGTCGAAGGGGAAGTTGGCGAAGTAGTCAATAAACTTGTTGGGCTTCTTGAGTTCTTCGCTGGTCCACATGGCTTTACGGATGGGGTCAAAGCCCATGATTTCCCAGATCTTCAGGTTGCCTTCCTCAGACAGCTTTGCGAAAGCCAAGAAATCCATAGCCAAATCCTGGTTTTTGCACTGCGTGGTGATGGAGGTGCCGGTGCCGCCAAGGCCCACAGAACGGGGCTGGCCGACTTCGAATACGGGGTTGGGCATAACAAGAATCTTGCCTTTGAGGTCAGGCATATAATCGGTGAACCGGCCCATGTACCAGAAGGGCATCGTCACGGAGGCAGCGCCGCCGCCGTTCATGAAGCCGTAGTACTCTTCGGCATGGTGTCCGCCGCCAGGAGCCACAGTGGCCGTACCGGCATTGATCATATCCTGGTAGAATTTCAAGCCCTTCGCCATTTCGGGGGTGTTGACATTGGGCTTTCCATCGGGGGTCAAAAGGTCGCTGCCCTGTTCGGTCAGCATCTGCCAGAAGGACCAGGGGTCGTTGGCTTCTACGGTGGTCATGGGTACGCCCGTCTTTTCCAGAACGGTCTTGCCGGCGTTGGCATAGTCTTCCCAGGTCACGATGGAGGCGGGGTCGACGCCAGCGGCTTCCAGGATATCCTTGTTGTAATACGTTACGGAAGCGCCTACATGGAAGCAGATGCCGTAGTATTTGCCATCTTTGGAGTAGATGTCTACACGGGACTTAACGATGTTGTCGAGCTCAGGCTCCACAACCCTGTTCAGGGGAACCAGCTGGATATCGCCCATCAGGTAGTTGGCATACTTGCCAATTTCGATGTCTACGATATCGGGAGCGCCGGTACCGGACTGCAGGGCGATGAGTAGCTTGTTGTGCATATCATCATAGCCCAGGGAGGTGGGAACGATTTTGATCGGCCTGTCAGGATTTTTTTCGTTCCATAACGTGGCCATCTTATCATAGAACTCCACATGCAGCGCATTAAATGTCCAGAATTGGAATTCGGTTGTTTCCGCGGCAGATGCCACAGTGATGCCTGCAAACATGGTCAAAACCATCGCAAGAACCATTGCTAGGGAAATAAGCTTTTTCATGCGTCTTCCTCCTGTTGATTGATAGGTTTATCTCGCAAGCCTATCTGCCACCGGGTGAGGGCCCTTCCCCCGGTGAAGATATGCTCCCAATATGGGCACAATAAACACACGCCAAAACAGCACGCTATTAAAACTGTCGATGGCTTGCACCTGTTTGATAATTGCCGATTTTTGTCTTTCAGCCGCGAAACTTTCTTTGCACAGTGCGCAATCCCCTGTCAGGAAACGCACTTGGCTGAGTCTTGATATCAGTATATGATAGCGCTGATTATATGTCAATATGTACAGAAAAAAATAGATATTCATGTCAGATATGTTGATAACATTGTACATCATACCCAAGGAAAAGAAACATGTCATGAACTTTTATGTTATTCACTTGCATGTGAATCCCTCTACGCTTATGATAACTCATTCGAAACAGGCAATGAATGACTTTCAGACAAACGACAGATCGCCTATTCGCTATTTCAGCAAAGAAAACAAGATTTTGTTCATGCATAAGGTTTCAATTGACACAGGATGATATGTTTCTTTATCAAACAATACGTTTATATATTCTTATAGACAGACCTCATTATAGAAAAGCAGCCATGGCGATCACGCAAAAAGGGAGACACTGATATGATCAATACGTTTGGGAAGGTTATGGTGTATGTGAAAGATCCTCGCGCTGTCGCTGATTTTTGGATCGACAAAATTGGCTTTGCGCAGGTGAAGCAGCAAGAAATGAACAACCAATTGCTCTCCATTGAGCTTGTGCCAAACAAGCTCTCAGATTGCCACTTGGTACTCTTCAACCGCGCCATCGTGGAGGAAATGTCTGAAGGCATTTCTTTGGGAACCCCGTCAATTCTGTTTGGCAGTTATGATATAACCGCCATGCGAAACGAATTGATTGGCAAAGGCGTAACAGTCGGAGAGATTGTGGAGATAGGCGGCCGGACTTTTAACTTTGCAGATGTTGAAGGCAACTATTTTGCTGTTGAGGAAATCAGCAAATAGTCTGTTCGGCCTTGATATCGCTTCAAAAAACTTTGCAGAAGTACCAACAAAGCATAGAAAACCCGCCCTTTAAAGTGCAAAGGACGGGGTTTTCTATTTAGCAAATTTCCTCAAACCGCTCTTTGAGCTTGGTTTTGATCCGCACATTTTGATACCAAATAAACTGTGCAGCATGGCATTCGCTGCAGTATCAGAATTTTCGCCCGCCGCCGCCATGCACCCGGCCGCTGGAGGAATGATGGGTACTGCTTCGTCCGCCGGCACTGCCGCCGGAATTAGAGGAGGCTCTGGGTACCCTGGTTACCTGCGTGCGCAGGAATACATCTGTCGCGCCGGTGATATTCACTGCGGCATTTTTCTTCAAATCATAGCTATAGGCCGACCCCTTCATAGCATACGCACCCCGCACAGTAAAGAAGAGAATCAGCGCCGCCGCTAAGCCAGAGAAAAGAGCAATGGCTGCTTCCTCCAAGGTGACGGCCTTGGGCTTTGGCGGCTGATAAGGGTCTATATTTCCTTGCTCGTCTTGATTGTATTGGTTCTCTGGAATCCCGTTTTTTAAGAATACTTCCACCTGCGAAAGCGCCATATCCGCCGCATCGCCGTATTCACCGCCGGTAACATACGGCACCACCGCATCCAGCAGCACATCCACCCTGGCGTCCGTCATGTAGCGGATCATCAATCCACTGGTAGAAACATGAATCTCACGGTTGGCCATATCGATAAGAAACAGGAAACCGCTGGCATCACTGCCCGCGCCAAAGTTATGCTGATCATAAAAATCATCAGCATATGCCTGGGAACCGCCCGTCTTTACATCGTCCGCGGTCAGCACCACAAAGTCCATGTCATATTTGCTTTTCATGGAGGCAATGCGGCTTTCCAGACTGTCAATTTCAGTCTGCCCCATCAAATGGGCCTGGTCAAAAACCCGCTGTTCTCCTTGTCCCTGGGTGGTGGATAAAACGCAAAGGGACAGCAGCAAAAGGCAGACAAAAAGTGCAATGTGCTTTTTCATGCGTTCTTCCCCCTTACACAAAGTAGAATATGGTCAAAAGGACGCCGCATACAGCGGCAGCCAAAATACCGCAGTGCAAAAGCAGCTTATGCACATCCACCGGCAGTACACCGCAGACCTCGCTCGTCTGCCCGTTCATTTCATAGTGGTACATTTTCCCTTTATCGCCCCGATAGGTCATCACCCAGGCCGGCAGGAGGGCATAGCGGTAGCGGTTGCCTTTCAGCTGCATGGTAGTCGCGCCGACCAGCGAGGTATAAGGGCTGCTGGCGGTAATCAGCGGATGCGCATATCCCTTCAATTCCTCTTCCACCGAGCTGCGGACAGCCTCCTTGGCGATATCCCGCTTTTCGGCTAAAAAGCCGGACAGATAAGAGGGCGCAAAGTCTACAAGAGCTGCAGTATCATATGGATGGACGGCGTCGGCCAGCTTGCGGTCCGCTTTTTGCAAAGCGCTGCGCTCCACATTTTTAAAGGAGATGTCCGCATCTCGGGACACGCTGTAGTACTTTGTCGTTGTAATGTTATACTTGGCCGTGGTGGAATGCGTGACGATCTGCCCTTCGCCGGTAAAGCTGGCTGAGGCCTCATAATCCGCCAGCCAATACGGGTAATACACGCCGGCTAATCGTTCAACACTTTCCTTTGAAATGAATTCTTTGGGCACATACTTCTTTTTACGAATCCATTGAAAAAAGCGATCCATAGCACTATCTCTGTTATATTGGAAAGGCAGCACCGCATCCGGCCGAAACGCCTCATCCAACCTGCCCACGATCACCACCGGATTATGACAGTAGTAGCACATGGTAGCGGCGGTGGTATCGCTTGTTACCAGCTCAGCGCCGCAGCTAGGACAGGAATACAGATATTCCGTATCCCCAATCTGACTGGTCGCCTGTTTTTCTTCATTCTCCTGCCGGTAGGCTTTGTCATCCAATGCTTCCAAGTAGGTTTTGTCAAATGCACTGCCACAAAACTCACAGGCAAACTTCAAGCCGTTCGGGTCATACTTCAGCGCGTTGCCGCAGGATGGGCACTTGTATATAAATGCAGGCATATATTCCCCTCCTCTTCCGATTTCTTTCATGATATGCCAAGGGACAGCTGTTTATAAAGGCTGCGCCTATTCATCCGCAATACCCAACAACTCTTCCATGCGTGATTCGCCAAGGACTATCACGCCGTTTTGCGCAAGCAGCTCCGCCGCCACACCGCTGCCAGAAGTCAGCGCACCCGAAAAGGTACCGTCATATATTTCCCCAAACCCGCAAGAAGGGCTTCGTTCCTTCAAGACTGCATACTTGCAGCCATATAGTCTGGCTAGCGCAAGGGTTTCCTCCGCACCACGCACGAATTCTTCTGTTACATCTTGCCCGTTCTTTCCCATCACCTTGTCCCCCACCCGCTCGGAAGGGTCCCTCGGTGTAGGCAATCCGCCATATATTTCAGGGCATACGGGTATTAGGTGGTGCTTCTCCTTCAGCTTTGCAATGCGTACATCCCGCTTGTCTGTTCCGTTATACCGGCAGCGGATACCAAGCAGACAGGCACTGATCAAAATATTCACAGTCAACGCCTCCATTAGAAAAGGACAATCCTATCTTTAGGAACCGACATTATTGTAACATACCAGCCTTGTGAATTTGCGCGGGCCGCATAATTTTTTCTGCCGCCTTACAAATCTGTGTATTGCTTAGCCAAGCAAAAAACCGGGTACATGTATATCAAATCAAAATGCAAGGCGAGAAATAGCGCTTTTTCTGCCACACTTTGATTATTCCCCCAAAATCAGCTATACTGTACCTGTGATTCATTTTCAAGTGAGGAGCCAGTAATGACCTATTCGATTGTAAAGCCTGAGCTTTTGAACATAACAGACGAAAACGCAGACAAGACATATTGGGGGGGCTTTCAGGAATGGTACGCCAATGAATGGCACCGTATGGCAGGGTGCGGCCCTACTGCCGCTTCTAACCTGATGGCCTATCTTGCCCACACGCGGCCGGCTCTGAAAGATTTGTACAAGTATGATTCCATGAGTCTTGCCAACTTTTCTGCCCATATGGAAGAGCTTTATCAGTTCGTAACCCCAGGTAACATGGGTCTAAACCGCGTGGAAATGTTTACGGATGGCGTGAATGCGTTTGTACAAAGCCGCGGCCTTCATCTTGTGCCCCATGTGTTTGAGGTGTCAGGAAACTTAAGCAAAAACCGCCAGCCCGTATCTGAACTGGCAGCGTTTGTGAAGGCTGGGCTTTTAAGCGATTGTCCCCTGGCTTTTTTAAATCTGACAAAGGGCCGGGTGAAAAACATTCAAGGATGGCACTGGATCACCATCACCAAGGCGGATGTGGATGAAAACAATGTGACAGCCTTCGCCTCAGATGAGGGGAATGAAATTAGCTTTGACCTAAAGCTTTGGTACCTGTCCACCCGCATGCGGGGCGGGCTGGTATACTTTACAGAGGAATAAGCTTTATATGTCACAAACGCCGGGCGGCATAAATGCTGCCCGGCGTTTGTTTATAGGTACGTTTCCTTTATGCGACTTCATATCCCTCTTCGATGATAGCCGCCTTGATAGCATCAACCGGAGACTGTGCGGGGTCATGCTCCACAGTAACCGTCTTCTCATTCAGGCTCACTGTGACGCTTTTCACACCGCCCAAGGCACCGACCGCATTTTTGACCGCCCGCTCACAATGAGAACAAGACATACCATTTACATTCAAAACAACCGTTTGCATGGAATCATCCTCCTTTATTTATTGCAGGCTGAAGGGCTTCAAAAATTTATCCACTTCAACCGGTTTGCCATCCGCGCCATCCACCTTCACCTTGGCGAATACCCATCCTTCCACCTTCAAGGGATCGACACCGGCGTCAACAAACACCTTGGGGTCCAGCACAAACACGATGTCCTTGTCGTTTGTGCTCAAATCCTTTGCCCACTCAAAGGCATTACCATTTCCCAAATCTACACCATAATGATCCAGTGCGGTATGGTACTTGATATTCTCACGCTTGAGCTCCACAATTTTTTGGAAGGATGCAAAGGGAGTGGCTTCGCCAGTGTAGGTAATAGCCTGGTTGCCAAGCTTTGTGCCTACCATCAGCATGTTGCTGTAAGCCATGCCTTCCGGGAGCTTTGCAATATCCAGCCCGGCGTTTACAAAGGGTGCCGCGTCCAGCTCCAGCATCACATCGTGGATGGGGCTTTTGCTAAAATCCTTGCTCCAAATAAACCGCACCGTGCCATCCGGCGCCTTCAGTGACCAGCCGCCATTCATTTCGTCTTCAGAAACCAGGGGCGTAGTTGCCGCCATCAGCTTTTCGAAGGATTTAACCGAATCAGTTCCAACTACATCCAGTTGGGTGCAGGCCGCCAGTACAAAAAGTCCAGCCAGAGCGAGTGCTACCAAGGTAAGCTTTTTCACCATATAAGATTCCCTTCCTTTTCCTTTATGAATAAATCGTTTGCTTATTTGTGATACGGTTTGAACCTTTTCAAGCGCAGGGCGTTGGCAAGTACCGACACAGAGCTTAGCGCCATGGCTGCGGCCGCGATGACAGGATTCAACAGCGGACCGCCGAACACATGCAATAGCCCAGCCGCAACGGGGATACCCAGCGTATTGTACGCAAAGGCCCAGAACAGGTTTTGTTTGATGTTGCGGATGGTGCTCTTGCTCAACTGGATACCTGTGGGCACATCCATCAAATCGCTGCGCATCAGCACAATATCGGCAGATTCCATGGCAACATCCGTGCCAGAACCGATAGCAATACCAACATCCGCTTGGGTCAGCGCCGGCGCATCGTTGATGCCATCACCCACCATGGCGACCTTACGGCCTTCTGCCTGCAGCTTTTTCACCTCGCTGGACTTATCCTGGGGCAGCACCTCGGCCAGAACCTTGGTGATGCCAACCTGCTTGGCAATAGCTTTCGCGGTTCTTGCGTTATCACCGGTGATCATGGCCACTTCAATGCCCATTTCATTGAGCTTTGCAATGGCTTTAGCACTGCTCTCCTTTACGACGTCCGCCACAGCGATGATGCCGGCCATCTTACCATCCAACGCAATGTACATGGGTGTTTTGCCTTCGCCCGCCAGACGGTTGGAGTCTGCCTCCAGTTCTTGAAGGGAAATATCCCGTTCGTCCATCAGCTTTTTGTTGCCAATCAGCGTGGCGATGCCATCAATCACAACCTCAATGCCGCGGCCAGGAATGGCTGCGAAATCGCTGCCGCCAAGGATGGGTAAATTCTCTTTTTCGGCGCCTCTTACGATGGCTGCACCTAGCGGGTGCTCCGATCCCTTCTCAGCAGAAGCGGCAATTTTCAATAGCTTTTCCCGGGCGATTCCCCCCACGGGGAGAATATCTGTCACCTCGGGTTTACCTTCGGTAATGGTGCCGGTTTTATCAAAAACGATGGTATTGATCTTATGGGCAGTCTCAAGTGCTTCGCCACCCTTGATGAGTATGCCGTATTCCGCGCCCTTGCCAGTACCAACCATGATGGCAGTGGGCGTAGCCAGACCCAGCGCACAGGGGCAGGCGATGACCAGTACAGAAACAAACACCGTCAGCGCAAAGGAGAGCGATTCGCCGGCCAGCAGCCATGCACCAAAGACAAGCAGCGCAATCAGGCACACAACAGGCACAAAGTAACCGGAAACGATGTCCGCCATCTTGGCAATGGGCGCCTTGGTGCCCTGGGCATCCTCGACCAGCTTGATAATTTGGGCCAGGGCCGTATCTGCGCCTACCTTTTTTGCCTCAAAGCGGATAACGCCATTGCTGTTGATGGTAGCGGCAAATACCTTGTCGCCGGCCTTTTTGTCAATGGGCATGCTTTCACCCGTGAGCATAGACTCATCCACAGAGGTATGCCCCTCCAGCACCACGCCATCCACCGGAATTTTTTCACCGGGCTTCACCAGGATGATATCGCCGATTTCCACCTCATCAATAGGGGTTTCCACATCCTGCCCGTTGGATATGACAATGGCGGTTTTCGGGGCCAAACCCATCAGTTTTTTGATGGCTTCTGAGGTACGGCCCTTGGACACTGCCTCCAGCGTTTTGCCCAACATAATCAAGGTAATAATTACACCGGCTGTTTCAAAATACAACTTATCTACAGAGATAAAATGCCCGGTGGCAATTTGATAGGTGGAGTACAGACTGTAGCCGATGGCCGCTGTTGTGCCGATGGCAATCAGCGAATCCATGTTGGGACTGCGCTTGATAAGCGCCTTGAATCCGACCCGGTAAAATCTGTTACCGGCGATTACAATGGGGATTGTGAGCAAAATCTCCGTCAGTGCGTACACCAGGGGATAGTTCATGGGGTCCAGGAACCTGGGCACCGGCAAGTTCGGCCAGGTGATCATAGGCGCCATGGCAATGTATAAGAGCGGAATACCGAAGGTGGCCGATACGATAAACTTGATCCACATCAAGCGAATTTCTTTTTCCTTGCGCAGCTTATCTTCATCTACCGTATTCTTTTCGGTACTCAGTGCCTTGTAACCCAGTTTTTCAATGGTCTGGCGTATAGCGGAAAGCCGAACCTTTTGCGGAATATATTCCACGGTCGCTTTTTCCGTCGCGAGATTCACAGATGCGCTCACTACGCCATCCAGTTTTGCCAAACCCTTTTCAATACGCTGTGCACAGGCCGCGCAGGTCATGCCGCCAATGGGAATAGTGACATGGCTGCCCGCAGCAATTTCCGCCACGCCATACCCCGCCTTTTCCACGGCCGCCTTGATCTCCTTATCCGACAGCGCGCCAGCATCATATTCCACCGTCAGCTTTTCGGTGGCAAAGTTCACCGCCGCTGCAGCCACGCCACCAAGCTTTGACACCGCTTTCTCCACCCTTTGGGCGCAGGCCGCGCAGGTCATGCCGGTGATGGTAATGGTTTCTTTGTTCATGGTTGTACCTACCTTTCCAGTTCGCCGTCCGCCTGACTACCGGCAGCCGTACATGGGGATATAATTAATATTTCCAATTCAGAAAGAATTCCTTCGCCGCCTGCAAAAGCTCATACGGAACAGTAATCGTATTTCCCTCTACCGTCTTGTAATCCGCCACAATCGGCAGCGGGTTGCAGCCGCCCCTGACCTTTTCTACATCGCTGGTCTTAAAGCGGTTCCCGCAGTTCTGGCACACCAGCGTGTCGCCTTCCTGCACATAATAACCCCTGCCGGAATCATAGCAAACCTGGCAGGTATTAAACGCTGTGCGAATTGTACCATCCGGCGCTTTTACAGCAAGCAGTTCCATCGAAACATCTTCCACCACGATGGGATAGAAGGTGGCTGTTTCTGTAATGCCGTCTGTAGTAATCACATAGTCATCCGTAACAACGGTGGGCGTTGCAACCGGCAGTAAAGTTGCCTGGCTCTGAACAGGAGGCAGCGTGGCGGGAGCCGGCGTCTTATTCCCTGGGCCTGCCGCTAATGCAGCTCCTATTACAGCAACGGCCAAAATCAGTGCACCTAGAATGTAGTAAGCGGGCTTGGGTGCCGGCTTTTTTGCGTTCTTGCTTGCGTTTGGCATAGTTATTCATCCTTCCCAATGTCTAATTACTTGTTTTATGGCCTATCGATTTTCGGCCGTGCAGTTACAACAGCCTGCCGATGGTGGTCAGAAGCTCGTCGACCACCTCGTCTTCACCATTTCGGATTCTTTCCACCAAGCAGCCATGAATGTGATTTTCCAGCACCATTTTGCTGATGGAAGTCAATGCCGCCCGTACTGCCGCTACCTGGTTTAAGATATCATCACAGTACGCATCCTTTTCCACCATTCCCTTGATGCCCCGCACCTGCCCTTCCACACAGTTGAGCCGCTTTACAAGAGTAGCCCGAAGTTTTTCCTCCCGCACCGTTTTACGCTGTGAGCAGTGGGGACAAGCTGCCGCTTCTTGATCCATTGTATCTGCCGTATCTATACGTTCCATTTTCTGATCCGCCATCTATAGATTCTCCTTCAATCACAAAGTTACTATACCCCCGTGGGGTGTATCGACATTATAAAAAAAGAATCTTACTTTGTCAATAACAATTAATTGAGTGCGACGCAGCAGAATACATTGGATGACAGACGAATGAGGGACGGCGGATGTCCCTTTCATCCATGACATGTTTATTGTAGATTTTCATTTTGGAGATTTGATGGAGATTGCAATGAAATTTGCTACCGTATTCGAAAACATTAATGAATTTTTGTAGCAGCCGCATGAACAGGCATTATGCAGGATACTGCTTGTCATTGTGATTTTTTTCTTGCATTTTTTACTCTTGTCAGGTATACTGCTGCAAAACATGCAGGAAAGGAGCTGTAAGCTATGCGCACGATATCGTTTGCCGCCTGTTACAATGCATCTGCAAAGTCTGCGTCCGAACGTCACGGTACGCAGGCTTTAGCTCTTTTTGCTTTCTTATTGCGGGGATAGCGGCAACGCATCTGCGAACCGGGCAAAAAGCGGCTAAGGCGAAAACCTTAGCCGCTTTTTCATATATACAAACAAAACAGAGGAGGACGCAAAATAATGAAAACCTTGGAAACTGCTCGCCTGACACTTCGCAAATTTACCTTGGATGACTTGGATGCCGTGCAAAGCTATGCGAGTGTCCGCGAAAACATACGCTACATGGAGTGGGGACCTAACACCATAGAACAGACGCAAGCTTTTCTGAATATGGCCATGGCCATGGCAGAGGAAACCCCCTGCCAAGATTACCAATATGCTGCTATCCTACGCGATACCGGCCGGCTCATCGGCGGATCCAACCTGGCGATAAAAGGGAATAGGGCAGAGATTGGCTGGATACTGCACCAGGATTTCTGGAAACAAGGCTTAGGACCGGAAATGGGCAGAGCGATGCTTGGGCTTGGCTTTGATGAGCTTCAATTGCACCGCATCACCGCCCGCTGCGATGCGGAGAATTATGGGTCGTACCGCGTGATGGAGAAAATCGGCATGCGCCGGGAAGGACTTTTTATCAAAGGACGCCCGGCAGACAAACTGTCTGATCAGGATTATGGCGATGAACTCACCTATGCCATGATAAAGGATGAGTGGGATGCACAAAAAGAGATTGCGTACTACAATTCCCTTCCCTTTGTGTTTGATGGATTTCTTGATCTGAAGGAGCTATCCGGTGACGGAATATACCTGGTCTGCACGGCAAAAAAACCTGCCAATCCCGAAAAGAAATATGTGCCGGCCTATCATTTTGCCATTTGTCTGGGCGGGGAAGCAATTGGCGATATCAACCTGCGGATCGGGTATACTGACAGCCTATACTATGGCGGGCAGATCGGCTATAACATTGACGAAAAGTACAGGGGTAACGGATACGCTGTAACCGCCTGCCGCCTTTTGCAGCCTGTGGCAAAAGCCCATGGCATGAAAAAGCTGCTGATCACTAACCTGAAAACCAATACCGCATCCAGGCGCGTTTGCGAAAAGCTGGGGGCTCGGCATGTGCGCCTGATCAGAATACCGGAATGGCATGATATGTACAAAGAAGGCAAGCGCATTGTAAACGTATTCGAGTGGACTGTGGAATAACATCTATTCTCATTTCGCACTCGTATGGATGAAGCTGCGGTGAACGGCAAAAACTATAAAAGGACCTCACTACATTAAAAGAGGATAATGCTTTGTCATCGTTCGCACCTCCACGAGAGGAAAAGAGCACCTTCACCATTGCTTTACTCTACATGCTGGCACTTTTGATCACCTGGAGCGGGGCCTGGTTGTTTGCCATTTGGCTTCGGGAACAAAATTCGTGGTTTGGCCAGCCCTTTGGCGCGTTTCTCTACTGGCTGGCAATGCGCATGCTGCTATGGGTGCTGCCCTCCCTTCACATCATCCGCCTGTCGGGCCGCAGTGTTCGGGAAGTGCTTGGCTTTAACCGCGTGAAGGCCATCCTTTTATGGGGCGGGATTACAGGGCTGATCTGGGGTGGCAAGACTCCCCTGTTTGCGCTTTTGGGCGGCCAGCCAGTTGGGCCAATCGTATGGGATTGGTCCTTTGTTACCGCTGTGGTCTATGCGCCGTTGGTCGAAGAAATCACCTTTCGCGGTGCACTGATGGGTGCTTTTTTGACACGCATGCGTTTTTCTGCCGCCAACCTTATCACTGGCGTTCTATTTCTTTTGATCCATTTCCCCAGTTGGTATTTTGAAGGTGTCTTCCGCTCTGATCTATTGATCCCCGCAAGCTATTCGGTGGGTATTTTGCTGTTGGGCTGGATTTTAGGCATTGTGGCCCACAGCGCAAAATCGGTGGCCGCCGCTACCCTTACGCATATGCTCAACAACTTCTTTCAGCGGTTTCTAGCATAATATTTCTTAAACAGTATAAATAAACCGACAGCCAGCAATCATGCTGGCGTCTAAGCATGCAGGAAGACTCGATCTTAGAATACGTCTATGAGCAAGTGAAGTAGGACAAACGCAATATGAGTATATTAGGCGGTTCTATAAAGTAACTATCTTTATGTTATTAATTGACTTAAAGTCAATTGGGAAGACAACCTCTTGCTCATTGAGAATAGCAGGAGTACCTATCGAAAAATTAGTGCACCAGTACTTTTGAATGTATTCATTCAGCCCAACCAGGTCGATACCAAAATAATTCGGTTTAGCATCGGCTTCTAACTTCAAATATTGACAACCTTCATACACCCAATAAATATCTGTGAGATTAATGTTTTTCGTCCACGATACGAAATGACTTGTTTCTTTAATCCCATACCTTGGTTCATTCTTCTCATAACGCTTATGTAAACGATAAAGTGGACCAACATATTTTACCATAGAAACGAAATCTCGTTCTTCAACATTACTGCTTTTTTCCCATCCTGTGATTACATTCTGAATCATATTCCACATATGATCATAGTAAACCAAATCGTTTTCACTTCGCCGCGCGCCCTCTTTAGTATGATTCACCCACCGGCGCAAATCAAGGCAAATTTTTTCTTCTATTGACATTAAATCACCAAATCCAATTATTGTGCATCTTTGAAGGCTCTAATTAATTTTTCCAATACAATCATTTTTCATTTTATACTTTATTGGAAAACAATTCAAGCACAAACGGCTTAACCGTCGCGCTTGAATTGCTTGAAGTTGCATATATATTTTCGTTTGTGTGTTTTTCGATGATTCCCTAAAAGCACTAGTGAGAAAACAACTCTTCATGTGTGGCGAAGAAGCTATCCGGTTACGGCAGATCATTGCCGGCGGCCAGATAGATTTCGTACCATTCCTCACGGGTGAGCCTAATATCAGCTGCTTTGGCACAGTCCTTCAAGCGTTCCACATTCATGGTGCCAGTCACGGGCTGCATTTTGGCAGGATGGCGCAAAAGCCAGGCGATGGCAATGGTAGTGTTTGTTACGCTATACTTGGCGGCAATTTCATTGACCTTTGCATTCAGTTTTGTGAAGTCGGGATTGTCCAAGAAAACGCCTTGGAAAAAACCATACTGGAAGGGAGACCAGGGCTGAATGGTGATATCATTCAAGCGGCAGAAATCCAACACGCTACCATCCCTGTTTACAGCGGTATTATCCAGCATATTCACATGCAGTCCTTGGGAGATCATAGTTGCATTGGTGATGCTCAATTGCAGCTGGTTGGCCACAATGGGCTGCTTGACAAACTTTTTCAGCAATTGTATCTGCATGGGATTCTGGTTCGATACGCCAAAGTGGTGTACCTTTCCGCTGGCATGCAGCGTGTCAAAGGCCTCTGCCACCTCTTCCGGCTCTACCAATGCATCGGGGCGGTGCAGTAAAAGCACATCCAAATAATCAGTCTTTAAGCGCTTTAAGCTGCCGTCCACCGACTTTAGAATATGCGCTTTGGAAAAATCAAACGCAACCCCCTTGCGAATGCCGCACTTGGATTGCAGAATAATCTTTTCACGTACCGCGGGGCTCATATGGATGGCGTCAGCAAAAATCTCCTCGCAGGCACCGTCACCGTAAATGTCAGCATGGTCAAAGAAGTTGGCCCCAACTTCCAAAGATGTCTGAACAAAGCTCTCTGCTTCCTGCTTTGTTAATCCAGGAATGCGCATACAACCTACCGCAATCACAGGCACCGTAAGATTAGAAACGCCCAACTGTATCGTTTTCATATTTCATCCTCCTTTTGATCCGGTGTGTCTATGGTTTATCCATATTTCACGAATCTGGTATCTCTATCATAAACCTTCAAGCTTACTCTAAGTCAAGAAGGTTTTGCACAGAAAATGCCGGGGCCTTTTGCTTGCCCCGGCATCCTGTATACTGGTTGTAATACGCTTTTCTATTTGTCTGCCAGCACGATGATTTCTCCCAGTTCCGCCTTGTTATCCAATACGATAGAAATCGAGGAAACATCCATTTTTTCAAAATGGAGGACAAGGTTTCCGCCAGGTACTGTGCGTGATGCCGCCAAATCAAAAGGCATTTCATATGTGCCGTTGATAATAATTTTGCCCTTTACTTGCGCATCAAAGCCCGGATACAGGATAACGGTGTCAACCTTCACCGGCGCTTTGTAGGTCATGTCCACACCCGTACCCCGGAAGGCATATGCCTTTGATGCGGGCGAGATGCAGTAATCCCCATCGGTCAGCGCCTGCGCATTTTCGCCCTGTGCAACAATCTCGGCTTCGGGAGCAGCGTTTTTCATACCCAGCATTTCATAGGGCTTCAATTGCGCGGCAAGGGTGGGACCGTTGATATACGCCGTACCATCCCCATGAAACCCGGCACGGTCATAATTGAGCTGACGGTTTCCAGATGGTATATCCGGATAGGTATGGGTATGGTAAGCGGTGAAAAGCTCAACTCCCACCGTAAAGAAGCTGTTGTGCCCCGGACCGGAGACAGTTACCTTGTCTCCATCCATGGTATAGGTAAGCAGCGGATTGCTATCCATCTTAACAAAGGGGCCCATGGGGCTGTCAGCAACAGCCACGCCTACACCGTATTCCTTGGATGCAAAGTAGTTGGCACTGTAATACAAGTAATATTTGCCCTCATGCTTTACAACCACCGGGCCTTCGTTCCAGCGATAGTCGCCGGAATGAAGCTCCCACGCCTGGTCAGGCACAATCAGCTGTACCGGTTCTCCAGCAAGAGACATCAGATCCTTTGCCAGGGGTACGACATAGGAATGGCTCTCATGGTTTGCTCCCACCAAATTCTCTGAGCAATCGCGGGAATAGTACAGATAGGGCGTACCGTCATCATCCACAAACAGGCTGGCATCGATTACTGCATAGCCAGGGTCTAGCAGCGGTGCTTTCATTGTATCTTTGTAGATGCCCTCGGGCTTATCCGCAAAGGCAATGCCAATGCGCAGGCTTTTATCCTCCGTACGCCTGGCGGAAAACAGCATGACATACTTTCCCTGATAGGCATACACCTCTGGCGCCCAATAGTCGCCGTTTGCCCAAGCCGCCCGCAGCAGCGCTTTTTTCTTGCTGCTGAAGGTAACCAGATCATCAGATGACCATACATTGAAGCCGATGCCGCCGCCAGTGGCAAAAACATAGTATTTGCCATCGGCAGTAAGAACGAAGGGATCGCCGATATTGTCAATCCCCTGCGGATTCATGTAAAAACGGTCTCCTATCTCGCCTGCATCCTTTAGAGGAAGAGGGGATAACCCGCCTGCGGACGCGCAGGAAAATAGCATCGTGCCCATCAGCAAAAGCCCTCCCAATCGCCGAAAAAACTGTCTACTCATAACTCACCCTCCGCTTATGATGCTCAAGCCGCCTTTTCTTCCACCCTGGGCTGCTTTTGCGATGTCCGGCCGGCCAACGATGCCAAAAGTCCAATGGCAATGATGAGAATTGCGGTCCAGATGAGGCCGCCAAAGGGTGAAGCAATACGCTGGCTCCAGAACAAGCCGCCCAGCCGGTTGGCAATTGGTGCTGCTCTTGAACCAGACAGCGCGAATATGGTCAGGTTGCTGGCCAGAAGATAAAACAGCGAGCGCCGGCCCATGTTGCACAGCCAGCCATCCGCAGGCTCCAGTATGCCAGGCACCCTTGTCACCTTCGCCATGGCAAAGCTCATAAGGGCAGGAAATACTCCTGTCAAAAGCACCCAGGGCAGCGAGGGCGGAAAGCGGGTGGGCAGCCCGTCAAGCGCCATGTATACTACGCCAGCAACCGTTGCAGCGGTGCCGATCAAAGATAAGACCAGCCCGTGCTTTTTTGTGGTCTGCCAGTAGATGCCCGCCAGGAGGTAGGGGGCATACTGCACAACCGGGAAGCAGGCGAACGTACTGGAGCCAATGAATAAACCTGCCTGTTTGGAGGTGATCAGGTCATAGGGCAAAAAGCATAACCCCAAGCACACCGCACCCGCGATAAGGCTTGGAGCTAGCCTTGTAGAAAGCCATCTCAAAGGCATAAACAATACAAGCACAGCTACTGCATACGCGCCGAAACCAGCCAGAAATTCCGACCAACCGGGCATGTCGGAAAGCAGCAGGATATTGTTTACCGTCTGCGCGTTGAAAGGCGACCCATCCACCAAAAGGCGGTAGCCAAGGCCCGAGAGCACAAACACGCAGTACATGATCATTGCGGTTTTTGCAAGCTTTGGCGCTGCCTTCCTAAAGGGCTTTTGCAGATAGGCCATGGCGGCGCTGCGGCCAAAGCAGAACACAAAAGTCGGAAACACCAAAACATTGATCGTCTGTGTAATCCACTCAATCGAAGGGTATGCCCCCGTATTGCCGAAAAACTGCAACACGTGGGCATACACCATAATCATGACAAGAACCCCGCGGATTCTGTCTATGCTTTTGTCGTAGCGCATATCTTACCCTTTGATTCCGGAGCCGAGGTTCAACCCGCCCAGGAAGTATTTTTGAGCCGCCAGATAAATGACAAACGTCGGAATCATACCCATGACACCGCCAGCCAACTGCCGCACGATATGCGTGCCCTCACTGACCTGCAACAAGCGAAGACCAGGGGTCAGCGTCAGGTTTTTGGGGTTGGTGATGGCGATAGAGGGCCATACGAAGTCGTTCCACGCTCCGGTGAAGGCGAACAGGGCAACCACGGTCAGTACAGGCCGCAGACTGGGCAGGATAATGCGCAGATAAGTCTGCCATGCACCGGCACCGTCAATGGAAGCGGCCTCATCCAACTCCTTGGGTACACCCTTTAGGAAATTGCGGATCAAAAAGATGTTGAATACACCGGTCACACCAGGAAAGATGATGGAGGGCAGCTTATCCAGCCACTTTAAGGTATTCATGATCTGAAACTGGGGTACAAGGCCTACCACGTTGGGGAACATGGAAAGACCAAACACCGTCCAGAAGATGGCTTCCTTGCCCTTGAAGTTCAACCGCTCATAGGCAAAGGCGGAGGTGGAAGCAAGAAACAAAACCAGCAAAACCTGACTGGATGCCACGATCAAGGAGTTTTTCATCCATCCCAGAATAGGCGTCGTGGCGGTATTGAAAACATACGCATAGTTTTCCAGCGACCAGGTGATAGGTATAACATTCTTGAGCTTTAAATATTGCTTCGCTTCCATACTGGGCTTTAAGCTGGAGAGGATCGTCCACGCAAGGGGCATAACCCACACAAGCATCAGTGTAAACAAAAAGACAAAAGCAATGATCTTACCCATATTTTTTTTCGCCCACACGCCGATGGAGCGCGGCTTATGGGCTTGCAATTTAACAGTGGTCATACAATCCGCCTCCTTTACTTTGCGTTAGCTCTGAGCACGCGGAACTGAATAATAGAAACCGTCAGAATCACCAGACCCAGCACCTGCGCCATGGCTGAGGCCATGCCAGGGTTGCCGCCTGCCTTGCCAAAGCCCAGTTCAAATATATACATCAGCAACACATAATTGCTGCGTTGGTCAAATCCGTTAATGACCGCTGTGGTCGGGCCGCCGCCATTGAACATCAGCGGTTGGCCATAGATGCCAAATTGAGAAATTACGCTGGTAATGGCCGTATACGTCAGCGGATAGCGCATACCAGGCACGGTAATGTGCCAGAACTGCTGCAAGCCGTTGGCGCCATCCACGGAGGCTGCTTCATACAGCTCCTGAGGAATAGAGGCCAAAGCGCTTTGATAAATGATCATATTGCCGCCGGATACCCACCAGACAGTAGTGATCACCAGGGCGATCCAGTTATGCGGAATACTGCTACTCCAGTTCAGCTTGCCAAGGCCCAGTGCTTGGTTGATAAAGCCAGCGGACATGTTGAACATGTAGTTCCAGCTGAGCATGACAACAGCGATGGACAAAAGCGCCGGCATGTAGAAAATGGATTGAAATACCTTATGGGCAAAGGGCTTGCGCTGCAACGCCACAGCCAACAAAAGCGGTACAATGATCTGGAAGGGCACTGTCATCAACACGAATTTGATGGTATTGACAAGGCCCCAACGCAGCTGCCAATAATATTGCGAATTTTGATTAAAGAAGAGCGTCTTGAAATTATCCAGCCCGACAAACACCATGGGCTTGCCCAACTGCCAGTCTGTAAAGGCGGAGGCGATACCCACTACCGAGGGGATCAGGAAAAACACCCCAAACAGCAAAAGGTGCGGAGAAAGGAAAGAAAGCGCCGTCAATCGCGCCTTCCATTGGTGCTTCCCGGCGGTAGGGGCCGCGTTGGTCCTGACGGTCATGGTCATTTCTCCTTCGCTGATAAATGGAAAGAGGGACGCCGGAAGTTTCCCCCGGCGTCCCGGATACTCGTGTTATTACTTCGCGGAGATCTTCTCGTCCACCTTCTGCTGCAGAGCGGTGGCATATTCTTCGGAAGTCATGCGGCCAAATACGCTTTCCCAACCTTGGGGATCCAGGGTATCCACAACCAGGCCATAGTTGATGAAGTCGGACACAACCATGTTGCTGGCATAGTCAGCCAGGAAGGCCTGCTTCATTTCCATATAAGCGGGGTCTTCCAGCAGCTTCAGGGATGCAACGGTCTGACCGGCCTGCGCCCACAGCATGGAGTTGTCGCGGACATACTGCAGGAACTTGGCGACAGCAGCCTGCTTTTCAGGGGTGGTTTCCTTTTTGAATTCTACGAACTGGTGGGAAGAAGCCCAGAACTTCACGTTGGAAGCATCATACTGGGGGAAGATAGCCATGGTGTAGTTGAAGGGAACTTCCTTCAGGCCGTTGTTCATCCAGATGCCTTCGGGGCAGAACACTTCCATACCGGAAACGAACAGGCCGGCAAAGGGATCGTCGCCATCAACGCTGGTCAGGCCGGCATCATGCATGGCTTTCAGATCGTTGAGCACTTGGATGAACTTCTCGTTGTTCAAGGTGGCGGCGGTGCCGTCTTCGCTCATCTTGCCGCCCAGCTGATAGTACATGGACAGGATGTAGGGACGGTTCCAGGTCAGGGCGATACCGGTGTTGCCATCAACAACGGCCTTTTCGGAAACAGCCTTCACCTCATCCCAGGTGATGATGTTGTCGGCCAGAACGGGGGTTTCCAGGTCATACTGGGCCAGCAGGTCCAGGTTCACGTAGCAAACCCAGGAATGCACGTCCAGGGGCAGGGAGTAACGGGTGCCTTCGATTTCGCCCAGGTTCCAGCCTGCGGACAGGTACTGTTCGGGAGCGAAGTCGCCGTTGGCCAGCACATCGGTGAAGGGCATCACGATGCCGTCTTTCACGAACTGGGCAATGCGCTCGGCATGCACGATGGCAACATCCGGAACGCCTTCACCGGAAGTGACAGCCAAGGGAGCCTTGGTGTACAGGTCGCCGGCGTCCATCTTCATGTGGTTGACTTTGATACCGGGGTTGGCAGTGTTGAAATCAGCAACCAGCTGATCCATGTTGACGCCGTCTTCGCCGGTGAACACGGTCCAGAAGTCCAGTTCAACAGTGGTTTCTGCCAGAGAGGCAGGAACCATTGCCAGAACCAGCACCAGGGCAAGAACCATTGCCAGAGTCTTTTTCATGGGTGATCCTCCTTTTATTTCTACCGCCTTGCGGCGATATTCCCAATTAAATGTCAGCCATTGCGGCCGAGAGCATTTTTCACAAGTTCCCGCACCTTTTCGGGCGCAACCTTGGGAGTGCGGTCAGGCATCAACAATCCGTTGATTTCTTGCATGACGTCAGTCAGCTGGGTGTAGCAGTAACCTTGGCAGTAATTAAGCTCCAGCACGGCGTCGGTCACACCCTTGAAACGCTCGAGGAACGCTTCCTCATTGGTGACCTTGCCATGGTAACCCCAGGTTTCCATTCCACCCATCGCGCCTTGGGCACCGATGGTGTTAAAGGCAATGCCGCCGTATTCGGTAACCATAAAAGCTTCCTTGCCGGTGGGCGTTTCACCCTGGGCAAACGCCATACGCCAGTCGCAAGCGGTCTTTTCCACTTCTTCACGATTTTCAAAGTGCTTGGCCATGACATCTTTTTCCGCAGCATAATCATGCAACGCATTAATGTCAGTAATCACCTGCTCCCAGCCGTCGTTGGAGGAAATCAATCGTGTGCCGTCTGCTGCTTTACCCATGTGATAGAGCATGCGGGCTGTGGCCTGCTGGCGCTTGTCTGTGTAAATCTGCCTCACGCCCCAACTCTCATTCAGCGGCACCCACGCAATAATGCAGGGATGGTTAAAGTCACGATCAATGAAACCAAGGTATGTTTCGGAAAGATTGCGGATGGTCTCATCGGCAAAATCGTAGGGGGAGGGCACTTCGCCCCACACCAACATTCCCATCTGGTCGGCCCAGTAGTAGTACCTGGGATCCTCCAGTTTCTGATGCTTGCGTGCGCCGTTGAAACCAAAGGCCAGCGTGTACTCTATGTCCTTTTTGATGGCTTCATCGCTAGGCGGCGTGATCAGAGATTCCGGCCAGTAGCCCTGATCCAGGATCAACCGTTGATACAGGGGCGAGTTGTTGAGCAGCACTTGTCCGTTTTTGACCTCTACCTTGCGCATGCCAAAGTAGGCAGCAACATGGTCGGTTTCTTTTCCGCCGGAAATGACGCGGACGTTAAGATCATACAGGTTGGGCTCGCCAGGCCGCCACAGGCGGACAGGCTCCAGGCCACCCTTATCGATCATATCTACCGGAACGCGAATTTGGCGGTCAATAGCATCGATAACAAGATGCTTGATTGTTTTGCCTTTAAAGGAAACATGCACATCCACCTGAACAGGGGAAGCCGGAAAATCATCCAACGCCAACTCAATGGTGGCAAGATTCTTGTCAATATCAGGCGTTACATGAATCTGCGTCAGGGCATACTCCCCTACCGCTTCCATATAAACTGTCTGCCAGATACCGCTAACCGGCGTGTACCAGCAGCCCATCAAGCCTTTATCCCAATATTGCTTGCCACGGGGCTGGGTGCAGTCATGCCTGTCTTCCACCCGCAGGCAAAGGTCGTTCTCGCCATTTTTTAAAAGGTGCGTCGCATCCACCGTAAAAGGTGTATAGCCGCCGCGGTGTTCGCCAGCCTGCTGGCCGTTTACAAATACACGGCAAGCAAAATCTACTGCGCCAAAGCGGATCAGTACACGCTTGCCCTTCATTTCCTTGGGAACCTCAAAGCTGCGGCGGTACCACAGAATGGGATGGATTTCCTCCGAGCCGATACCGCTCAACTCCGATTGATAACAAAAAGGTACGTTAATGATTTGCGCAAGCTGATAACCAGGTGCAAACCAACGCTTTTTTAAGCCTTCGTTCTTGTCGTCAAATGCAAATTGCCATACGCCATTTAAATTGCAGAATGTATCGCGTTCAAAATCCGGGCGAGGGTGTTCGGGGCGAGGGATGGGGGAGAAATCTGGCATAATGCCCTCCAAGTTCGTTTTGGGCGCAAGAAAACACCATATTTTATCCAAGTATTTTGCACGTTTCATTCGTGCATACAAGGCATAAAATACAAATTTCTTGCTTTTCCGAAGGCGTTACGTCACCTAATTGCATAAATAACGCACCGCCATTTGGTGCTTATAGCATATCACCGGCGATGCGTTACTGTCAATAGGTTTAAATTTACTCCATTTAAGCTATAATCATGTCTAGATTATAAGAATATTATTTTAATTTTTTTATACTTTATTGCTGGTGACTTCCTTCATATGATAACCGACCTGCAAAACGATATCTTGCGGAAAATCTCCAAATTGCTCACCGAACAAATTCATCCCACCCACATTCTCCGCATCCTCCGGCACCTCAATACGCACGGTAATGGCGTCGCTCACGCAAAGCTGCAGATCATGCAGCGTGGTGGCAGATATGTACATATTGTCCAAATAACTTCCCTTATGGTCTACTCGCCAGGTTTTCAAAAAGCCATGCTGCGTGCTAAGATCTGACCACCAGGGCGGATTGAGCCTCCCCCTATGCTCGCCGCAATCGCAGGGGCTTGTCCAGGTACCAAGAATCTTGCCGTTTACCGATACGCGTATGTCGCTCTTCCAGGGATCACGGTACATAGGTGCTTCAGAGCAGGCTTCAAAGGATAGCTCCATCCAGTCGATATCTATTTCATTGATATTCAATACGCTGAACAAATACTCTACAAATCCCTGCCGAAACCATAACAACTGGGCGTTGAAGCGGTCGTGCAGGTAAAAGGTGCGTGGATTATCATCTTCCCCAATCATAGCGTTGAAACCGGCCAGACCGCAGGTTGCCTTGATACGCCCCACCCGGCTGTAGCCGCCCACTGGCATATGCATGGTCAGCATGCTGCCCGTATGCTCCTCATAGGGCAAAAGGTCGATACTCAGAGAATCGATTCTACGGGAGGATAGCTTAAGCATCCCCCGGATGCCCGGCATGTTCTCCGTCGAAATCAGGCCTGCATCCTCCAGCGTGCGTATGGCCAGCGCCACTGTGGAAACAGGTACGTCAATAGCAGCTGCCAGATCATTGACGCTTTGCATCGACCGTTTTCCCAACATCTGCAATATTTGCAGCCTTGCGGGGTTGGAAAGCGCCCGGGCCACCTCGCACAGGCGGTCGGGATCGTCTATCGTCAACCTCATATGCTTTGTGCCGCGCGGCGAAAGCTCATCCATATCCATCGCCCCCTTAAACTCTTTGAACAAAATGGTGCCATAATGCGCATTTATTACAGGTTTACCATTCCATTATAACATAAACCGAATCATGAAGACAGGCGGGATATTGCGCCATTTGGCATAAGCCGATACCCACCTCACGAAATAGAAAGCAGGCCACGCGCAATTTGAACTGCACGTGGCCTGTTTAAAACATTTTCCGATATCACTTCAGTTTGATTACTGAGCAGCAATATCGCAATACTCGAAGTTCGGGTGTCCAATGTAGTTTCGGGTAAAGCCAGTCACATTGCTGCTCACCAGTGCCAAAGAGGTATAGCTGAACACTGGCATGATGGGGAATTCATTGGCCAGCAAGGCTTCAGCTTCCTCAAAAAGCTTTTCGCGCTCTTCACCGGCGGCTCCGGCACGGATTTTTTCCATGATGGCATCGTAATCGGCATTTACCCAGCGGGTGCTCTTTGTGCTGCCAGTGCTTTCAAAGTTATACAGCAGGCTGGACGGATCCAGGTAGTCGCCGGTGTAGCCCATGTAGCACACTTCAAAGTCGCCGGCATCGCGGGCATAGCCATCGGAGAAGTAGGTAGCGCTTTCCACTGAAACGATTTCCGTTTCAATGCCCAGGTTCTGCTTCCACATCTGAGCCATAGCCTCGGCAACCTTCACCAGCGTTGCATTGGAGGTTTGCAGCAGGCGGATTTTGGGGAAACCAGCGCCATCGGGATAACCGGCATCAGCCAGCAACTGCTTGGCAGCGGCCACATCCTCTTTAAAGGCATCGCCATGGACGTCGCGCCAGGTCTTGGAGGGATCCACGATGTCGGGGAACTTATGGGGAACAAAGCCGTACAGCGGGGGCAGCGCACTCTGGATCACGTTCTCCGTCAGGATCTTGCGGTCGATAGCCAGAGACAGGGCCTTGCGGACCTTGGCATCGCTTACAGGGGCATTGGCGCAATTGAACTCATAATAGCGGAAGCCGGCGCGGTCGGTAACAAGCAGCGTGGGGGTATCCTTAAACTTTGCCTCAGCATCGGCACTGACAGAGCTGGCGATATTGACCTCGCTGTTTTCAAAGGCTAGCAGCGCGGTGGCCGAGTCCTCCAGGAAGACGTACTCCAGCTTATCGATCTTCACTTCAGACGCGTTGTAATAGTTGGGGTTCTTGACGAACACGTACTTTTCTTGGGGCTTGAGCTCAGCCACCATGAAGGGGCCGTTGCAAACATACGATTCGACCTTGGTTTCCCAGTCTTCGCCGTAGGTGTCGATGATCTCCTTCTTTACCGGAAGGAAGGCGGTAGATGCGGTCATGGATACAAAGTAGGGAGCGGGAGCGATCAGACTGACTTCCAAAGTGGTGTCATCCAGCGCCTTGACGCCTACGTCGTCCATCGTCTTGCTCTTATCCACAAAGCACTCATAGCCGTTTTTAATTACGCCATACAGCGTATAGGCGGTTTCAGAGGCTAGATCGGGATTGAGCACGCGCTTCCACGAATACTCAAAGTCCTTGGCGGTCAGCGGGCTGCCATCGGACCATTTCAAATCCTTTTTCAGGGTGAAGGTGTACGTAAGACCATCCTCAGATACGGTGTGGCCTTCCGCCAAGGCGGGCACCAGAGCGCCGTCTTCGGCAAACTTGTACAGGCCGCGGAAGAGGCTTTGCAATGCGTAGGAACCGCCGGAATAGTCGTTCATGGTGGGATCCATGCACTCAGGTTCACCACTCATCTGGAAGACGATTTTCTTCTCCGCTGCTTCGGCACCGGCAGCCATGGGAACAGCCAGCGCGACGAGCATGAGTGCCATCAGCAAGGCAAACAGTCTCTTCATTCGAACACCCTCCGATTCATGTATAGATATGTACCATACATGTTATTTTGCCTCACGCAAAATGCATGACGACGATTGCATCATAGCAAATGACTGCCGCCATGTCAACGAATGGATTGCACATTCTTTGTTTATTTGCATATTCATCGACTGATTATTGCACATCTTCTGTATTCCTATGCCAGTAAACTTGCATGCATTTGTATACGATGATATAATAGCACCATTCCCATCCAGTAGGAAAGGGAGGCCATCCAGTGCTGCGGTATATAGGGAAACGCGTCTTCTCCGGCATTATCACCATACTGGTATTGATAACAATTACATTCTTCATGATGCACTTCATCCCCGGAAGCCCCTTTGTTAAGGGTGAGCAGAAAATGCCGCCCGAGGTGTTACAGCGTATTGAGGAGAAGTACGGCTTCAATCAGCCTCTTTTTGTGCAATACCTGACCTATCTAAAAAACATTGTACGCGGCGATTTTGGCATCTCCTTCAAAAAGGCGGGGACCACCGTCAACAACATTATCGACCGGGGCTTTCCCGTATCCGCCAGGGTAGGCCTTGTCGCCATCGCCGTTTCCGTGCTGATTGGTATGGCACTGGGTATTCTTTCAGCTGTAAAGCGGGCCAGCATCTTTGACGGTGCTTCGATGGTGTTCGCCACGGTGGGTATCTCTATCCCCACCTTCGTTACGGCGGTTTTGCTGCTGTACCTATTTGCAGGTATTCTGAAAGTACTGCCAACCTACGGTCTGGCCAGTTGGAAGCATTATATACTGCCCGTTACCTGCTTATCCTTCAGCCCCATTGCCTATATTGCCAGAATGACCCGATCCTCCATGCTGGAGGTTATGCAGCAGGACTATATACGCACTGCCCGTGCCAAAGGCGTAAGAGAATTCTTTGTCATCGTCAAGCACGGCCTGCGCAACGCCATATTGCCCGTTGTCACCTATCTTGGCACTCTGGTGGCCGGCCTTTTGACAGGCTCGTTTGTAATTGAGCGGCTGTACGCCATCCCAGGCATTGGAAAATTCTACGTGGATTCCATTGGTGCCAGGGATTACAACGTAATTTTGGGCATGACGGTATTCTTCGGCATTTTCGTGGTGGTATGCAACATTATAGTAGATATTTTATACGGCATCATCGATCCCAGGGTAAAGATGGCTGAAAAATAACGGGAGGCGCATTCATGGAAAACCCCTATGTACTGATAACCCAATCGGAAAGGGATATGGACCAGTTTTCCAGGCCCTCCGTCTCTTATTGGATGGATGCCTGGCGGCGTATCAAAAAAGACAAACTAGCCGTATTCGGTATGATCTGCATCAGCATTATCGCTTTATTTGCCATCATCGGTCCATTTTTCAGCCCCTATCCATATGATTCTGCCGATTTTGCTGCCATCAACCAGCCGCCCAGCGCCGCACACTGGTTTGGCACCGACGCGCTGGGCCGCGACTTGTTTGTACGCATTCTCTACGGCGCACGCATCAGTTTGGCTATCGGCATCGTATCCGCTGCAGTGAATATGGTGATTGGCGTTTTGTATGGCGGTGTGGCCGGGTTTGTAGGCGGCCGCACCGACAACATCATGATGCGTGTTGTGGATATTCTTATCGCACTGCCCTCCCTGTTGTACATTATTCTCATTATGATGTTCTTAGGCTCCAACATTCAATCCATCCTCATCGCGCTATGCATTTCCTCCTGGGTGGGCACGGCCAGGATTACCAGGTCACAGGTTGTTTCCTTAAAACATCAAGAATACGTGCTGGCCGCAAAGCTTTCCGGCGCATCCCGTTGGAAGATACTCATAAGACACCTTTTGCCCAACAGCATGGGTCCTATCATTGTATCTGTCACATTTCTAATTCCCGGTGCCATTTTCTCCGAAGCATTTTTGAGCTTTCTTGGCATCGGCATTCAAAAGCCCATGGCCAGTTGGGGCTCATTGGCTAATGACGCCATAGAAACACTGTACAAAGCGCCTTATCAAATGATATTCCCCGTTATGGCTATCAGCCTGACCATGTTTTCCCTGAACTTTATCGGCGATGGCCTGCGTGACGCCCTGGACCCCAAACTAAAAAAATGACGGAGGTTTTTTATGCGGCTCCTTGATATTCAAAACCTCCGGACCACCTTTGATATCCACGTGGGCAGTGTGAAGGCAGTACGCGGCGTGACCATGCATGTGGACAAAGGGGAAGCCGTTGGCATCGTGGGTGAATCTGGTTCAGGCAAAAGTGTGACCATGCTTTCTGTCATGCGCTTGTTGCCGGCCTATGCTAAAATTACTGCCGACAAGTTAACGTTTGACGATATTAATTTGCTTAGTGCCAAACCCGGCACGCTGCGCGGCCTGGAGGGCAACCGCATCGGTATGGTGTTTCAGGACCCGATGACTTGCTTAAACCCGCTGTTCACCGTAGGCCATCAGCTGATGGAACCGCTGCGCATACACCAAAAGCTCAATCGTGCAAAAGCAGCAGAGCGGGCCATGGAGCTTTTGCGGCTGGTTGATATGCCCGCCCCTGAAAGCAGGCTGAAGCAATACCCCCACGAGCTGTCCGGGGGCATGCGTCAGCGTGTGATGATTGCCATGGCCCTGGCCTGTGATCCTCAATTGATAATAGCCGACGAGCCTACCACGGCACTGGATGTAACCATTCAAGCCCAGATATTGGACCTGATGACCAGCCTGTTAAAGCGCTTGAATACCGCCGTGGTGATGATTACCCACGATCTTGGCGTCATCGCCGGCATGTGCAGCCGCGTGCTGGTTATGTATGGCGGCGTAATCGTGGAGGAAGGCACCGTCCGAGAAGTTTTTTATGAGCCCAGACATCCTTACACCTGGGGTCTTTCAAACTCAATCCCCCAAAAAACGGGCGAAAAGAAAAAATTGGTGCCCATTCCCGGCTCTCCGCCTGATCTGATCGCTCCGCCGCCTGGCTGCCCCTTCGCCCCCCGCTGCCCCCATGCCATGCGTATCTGCCAAGGCGCCATGCCCCCCCACCGGGCCGCCAGTGAAACCCACAAGGCCAGCTGCTACCTGATGGATGAAGGCGCACCAAAGGTTATGTTTGGAGGTAGCGCCAAATGAGTGTAAAGCAGCAGCCGCTGATAGCGGCCCATGATCTGAAAATGCATTTTATTGTGGGCCGAAGCCTATCTGGCAAGCCTACAAAAATATTAAAGGCTGTGGATGGTGTAAGCTTCGCCATTGAAAAAGGGGAGACCCTGGGGTTGGTGGGCGAATCCGGCTGCGGCAAGACCACGGTGGGCCGCTGTCTTACGAGGTTGTACGACCCCACCGCCGGCCAAGTACTCTATGAAGGGAAGGACATCACATCCCTTAGCGAGCGCGAACTGATCCCCTATCGACGCAAAGTGCAAATGATTTTTCAAGACCCCTATGCCTCCCTGGATCCCCGAATGACCGTCAACGCCATCATCTCCGAGCCTTTGCAGGTTACGAACATGACCCGCAAGGAAAAGGACGAACGGGTGCGGGAGCTTTTAAATACGGTGGGCTTGAAGAGTGACCATGGCCTACGCTACCCCCATGAATTTTCCGGCGGCCAGCGGCAGCGTATAGGCATTGCCAGAGCACTAGCGGCTGGTCCGGAGTTTATTGTCTGCGACGAACCCATCTCCGCACTGGACGTCTCCATCCAGGCCCAGGTGGTAAATATGCTGGAGGAACTGCAGGAGCGGCTTCACCTTACCTATTTGTTTGTCTCCCACGATCTTTCCATGGTGCGCCACATCTCCCGCCGGGTAGGTGTAATGTATCTGGGCACAATGGTGGAACTGGCGCCGGTGGATGAACTCTATGCCAACATGCAGCACCCCTACACCAAAGCATTGCTATCTGCCGTACCTATTGCCGACCCAGATCAGGCTGATAAAAGCAGCCGCATCATTTTACAGGGCGATGTGCCCACCCCTATTAACCCGCCCGTTGGGTGCCCCTTTTGCACCCGCTGCCCCTATGCCATGCCCCGCTGTATGGCAGAAAGACCCGTCCTAAAGGATTTAGGCGCCGGGCATCTGGCCGCCTGTCACTTATTGGATAACTAGATCCCCTTACATAGTCGATCAAAAAAGGAACCTGCGTCATGCAAGGCGCAAGCTCCTTTTTTATGCACTTTTTAGTTCCCAATCAATATCTCACAGATGTCATAGATGCCGATAACACCAATATCCCGCTGTATCCGCAGCGTGAAATCCTTGCCGGCAGACTCTTTTGTTGTGGAAAGCTTGAGTACCTGCTCCACCGGGTCGCCTGCGCGGCCAAAGGTGAAGGTCTGCTCGTAGGCGGCATAATCAGCCTCCGGTAGTGCCGTATGATCCAGCGTATAGACACGGACCGTAAAGCCTGTAGAATGGTCGTAGCATGCTTCGTCCGGATTCAGGAAGGTCAGCTTCACTTCCAAAGGATCACCGGCCACGGCGTGGATGCGTTCGGCGTTCAGCGATACTACCGGCGGGCGGCAATGATGAGCCGGATCACCGGCTGGCCCCTTTTCACCAGTTTCGCCCTTATCACCCTTGTCACCTTTTTCACCTTTGTCACCAGCAAGACCTTTATCTCCAGTTAAACCTTTATCACCTGTCGGGCCTTTATCTCCCGTTATGCCCTTATCACCTGTCGGGCCTTTATCTCCCGTCAATCCCTTGTCACCTGTCGGGCCTTTATCTCCCGTCAATCCCTTGTCGCCAACGGGGCCTTTTTCTCCCACTTCACCTTTGGTGCCTGTTTCTCCCTTATCTCCAGTTAGGCCCTTATCGCCTGTCTCGCCTTTGTCACCCGTTGGGCCCTTATCGCCTGCTTCGCCTTTTTCACCAACAGAGCCTGCAGGGCCTATATCGCCTATTGGACCCTTATCACCTGTCTCGCCTTTGTCACCCGTTGGACCCTTATCGCCTGCTTCGCCTTTTTCACCGACAGGGCCTGCAGGGCCTATGTTGCCTACTGGGCCTTTATCGCCTCTGGGCCCTTTGTCACCTGTAGGTCCTTTACAGCCATCAGGCCCTTTATCCCCTTTGGGACCTTTGTCGCCTGTAAGTCCTTTGCGGCCATCAGGCCCCTTATCACCTATTGGACCTTTATCTCCCGTTTCACCTTTTGCTCCCTGATCGCCGGTGAGACCTTTGTCTCCCACTTCACCTTTATTGCCTTGCGGACCCGTAGGGCCAACTGGGCCTTGCGGACCTGCTAAGCCGACTGGGCCTTGGGAGCCTTCAGTACCTTGGGGACCTGCCGGGCCGACTGAGCCTTGCGGGCCTTCAGTGCCTTGGGGACCTGCCGGGCCGACCGGGCCTTGGGGGCCTTCAGTGCCTTGGGGGCCTTCAGTGCCTTGGGGACCTGCTGGGCCAACTGGACCTTGAGGACCTTCAGTGCCTTGCGGACCTGCCGGGCCTTCAGTTCCTTGGGGGCCTGCTGGGCCAACTGGACCTTGAGGACCTTCAGTGCCTTGAGGGCCTGCCGGGCCGACCGGGCCTTGGGGGCCTGCCGAGCCGGCCGGGCCTTGGGGACCTGCCGGGCCTTCAGTACCTTGGGGGCCTGCCGGGCCGACCGGGCCCTGCGGACCTGCCGGGCCTTGCGGACCAGGCTTGCCTGTTGGACAAGGGTAGCAGTTGGTTGATATCTGCAACCCATTTTCACCATTGCCAAGCAGCAAACTGGCTGATCCTATGTTGGGTATCAGCGCCAGCGCCAGCATTGCGGCAATCAGTACCACCGAAAGAACCTTCCTGCGGCTGTGCATGTATAAACCTCCCTTATGGCCAGCGGGGGGAGGCGGGCCGTTACAATATACGCCGTTGCATATTACTGTATGACAAAACAAAAAGATACGCCCGTGTTGGCGGCGAATTTTTTCTTGAGCACGCCATGTATGTGCTTTCAATCCAAGCGTCAATCTCGTCGCTTACCTCAAGTATGATGAATAGCTTCATAAGCACGGCAAATGAAGTATGCCTGCTTGCATAAGCATCAAAAAAGCATCAACGCAAAGAAGGCTGCCTCACTTGTCCCCTCACAAAAGCGTCAATCACCAAAAGGAGCTCCGCTATGCTGGGTTAACAAAAGCAGCAGCTCTACGGCATAGGAGTACTAATGCGATAAGATAATACTGAACATGTTTCATATCGCATTCAGCCTGGTTATATAGGTTACGTGGCCCGTCGGCATGGAAATTTGCCAGACGAGAGGATACGTCCCATCTCATACGTGTATAGGATTGCGCCAGCTTGATGGACCCATTCCCCACCTCGACGAACAAACTCTGCGTATACCAATATTTACGCTTTGTTGACACGCTTCGACACATGGCTTAAAATGAACATGGTTCATAATGCGAAGGAGGACTGTTCCCATGAACACCGTCATCACCTCTAGGCAGGAAATAATAAAGGCAGCGCGCCGTCTGGCCTCGGACATGTCCATGTCCCTCATTGGAATCCGGCAGGTTGCAGATGCCTGCAACATTGCCGTTGGATCTGTGTACAACTACTTCCCATCCAAGGCAGAATTGCTGGCGGCACTGACAGAGGACATTTGGGTATCCGCCTTTGGGGGCAGCTTGTCCGGCCCCAGCGACATGGGCTTTGTAAATCATGTAGCTTGGCTGTTTGAACGTGCCAGGGTAGCAACGGCGGAATTCCCTGCATTCCTTCGAGTACATACCATTCACTTTAGATCAGGGGAAAAGAAGACAGGCCGGGCGACAATGGACCGGATATTTGAAGGCCTGAAACAAGGTTTGCTAGCCGCCATAAAAATGGATACCCGCATTCCGGACACCGCTTTTGGTAATGGTCTTTCACATGAAGATTTGGCCGAATTCGCCTTTAGTAACTTATACCATTTGCTCAGCAGCGGCAGCGACAACTGCAACACCCTTTTGAAGGTGCTCAGCCGTGTGGCATATGGAGATTGACCAGGAATCGACGTTACCCAGATATGAGATGTAACATTGAAAAGGGGAAACGATCATGCAGGCAATTATGGAAACATTGTTTGATGCAGCATACTTCATCACGGTTATTTCCCTGGGTGTGCTAATGATCAAGCGAAGTGGAAAGCATGGACAATACTATCTGTTTGGCATCATGGCGGTAACCTTGGGTGCGGGCGATGCCTTTCATCTGATACCCAGGGTGTACGCTCTTTGGACCACCGGGCTTGATACCAATGCTGCTATTCTTGGGATTGGCAAGCTGATTACTTCCATTACCATGACAGTATTTTACCTGTTGCTCTATTTTGTCTGGCGGCAGCGCTATCACATAAAAGGCCGGCAGCTCCTCACCGGAGGCATGGGCATTCTCGCCGCCGTCCGTATCCTGCTGTGCCTCATGCCTCAAAACGAATGGACAAGCCTCACTCCTCCGCTTGCATGGGGCATTCTGCGCAATATCCCCTTCGCGTTAATGGGACTTATTGTGATCGTGCTGTTTGCAAAATCAGTAAAAATTCAAAAGGATATAGCCTTTAGCCATATGTCCCTGACCATCATTTTAAGCTTTGCGTTCTATATTCCCGTTGTTCTCTTTGCCGATCAAATCCCGCTTGTGGGTATGCTCATGATTCCCAAAACCCTGGCTTATGTCTGGTCGGTGCTGATCGGATACAATGCCATGAAACGTGTAGTGACTGCAAAAGAGGTGGATTTGGCCGCATAAGCATCTCTTCTCTATGCTCGCCCTCAGGCCTTGCCGCCGGCGTAATCCACATATATATCGCTAGGAGCGCCTTCCTCTTCAGGACGGCGCTCCTTTTCCCGTCTCTTTGCTGGGCGGGCAATCTACGTCTTTTTTGCAAACCCGCCAATCACCCTTTGGTTTCTTTACCATGGGGTGGTAAAATGGTAAGATGGTTGTATTCTCGCATAGAGAGGAGAATGCGCATGATACAGCATATTCCCAAAGACTTTAGCGGTGCGGTGTCGGTTGGTTACAATGGCGTATCCGTATTTCAAAAGACTTGCGGCTACGCTGACAGGCCTAACCATATCAAAAACAGAATGGATACCAGGTTCCCTACGGCATCTGCCGGCAAAGCGTTTGTGGCTGCCGGGGTCATGCGGCTGATTGATGAAAATCGTCTGTCGCTGGATACCTGTATTGGCCGTGTGCTGGATTTTGACCTGCACAGCATTGACTCAACCGTTACTATCAGGCAGCTCTTAAACCATACCTCCGGCATACCGGATTACTTTGATGAAACAGTGATGAAAGAATACGCCGAGCTGTTCTGTGATTTTCCCAATTACAAAATCCGCTCCTCCAAAGACCTGCTTCCCCTTTTTATAGAGAAACCCATGATGTATCCCAGCGGAAGCAAGTTTCAGTACAATAATTCAGGCTATGTAGTGCTGGGGCTTGTAATAGAGAGAATTACTGGCATTTCCTTTGATGCCTACTTAAAGGCAGCCATTTTTTCGCCTCTGGGGATGGATGCGACGGGATACTATGAATTGGACCGGCTGCCCGCCTGCTGTGCCAACGCCTACTTATGGGATGAAAAGACAAAGGAATACTACACCAATATATACAGTGTTGATGCAAAGGGTACAGGCGCCGGTGGGGCATTCACGACCCTGCCGGATATCGAGCGCTTCTGGAGCGGGCTGAAGGATGGCAAGGTCGTCTCAGCAGAAGCTTTTGCGCTGATGACTTCACCTCAAACCCAAAACGGAGAGTACGGCTATGGCTTCTGGCTTACAAAAAAGGGTACACCATATTTTCAGGGCTGCGACCCTGGCGTCAGCTTTATATCAGCGTACTATCCGGCGCATCAGGCAACAATCACCATTACCAGCAACCTTGGACAGGATGTATGGGATATCCACGCCAAAATGGAAAAGGAGCTTTTTGCTTCTTTCACTTAACAATGCCGGATAGGAGATTGATCAATGCTTTCTTTTCGAAAAACGACCTCGGAAGACCTAGATGCAGTCCTGCGTATGGAGCAAAAATTTTCTACTTTTGTGGGCCAATGGACGCGCGGCGAGCACGAAGCTGCCCTTTACGACCCCTGCACCGCTCACCTTTCCTTTTATGATGATGAAGCACCGTTATTGGGCTATGCCATATTGCGCAGTATTCATCAATCCAACAGAAGCATTGAACTGATGCGCATTGCCATAGATTGCCCAGGCGAGGGATACGGAAAGCAGGCTTTACGGTTGATCCTTCGCTGGTGCTTTGAGGAGCAAAACGCGCACCGTGTCTGGCTGGATGTTCGATCTGCCAACACAAGGGCACAGCATGTGTACAAGACCATGGGCTTTATCCCCGAGGGCACTTTGCGGGATGCCGTTTATGTGAACGGCGCTTTTGAATCACTGATGGTATTGTCAATATTGGAGGGGGAGTACCGGCGGCAGAGCCTATAAGGCGCATGCAAAAAGCGCCGCAGGCATAAGACTTGCAGCGCTTTTTGATTAAAAATTAAGCATTAAATATTAAATGGACCGAGGGTTTACTGACCGATTGTATTCACACAAACAATGCCAATTTCACAAGGTTGTGTCTTTTCAATCCGTTTACAGGCAAACACACTCCTGTCCCTCCTTACCCGATGAAGGCAGCTTGTCCTCCATGCGGGCTACAGGTATTATACCCGGAATCATGCAAAAATGAAACAGCTCGAATAATGGGAAATTTAGAAAATATTTCCCAACCGTCGCACCGCTTTTTACAGCTTCAATGATCGCTAGATTCTATACAAGCTTCATTCCTGCCAATATTTGTGATAGAATACGCATAGATCATGCCAGCAATCATTGCTGCCGCGTAAAGGGAGTGTGAGGTAACGCCATGGCAAACATCAATGACTATCTTCTCTGGCGCGGGGATGTGCCTTTTCACGGCATACCCTTCAATGATGTAGACAATTTGATCCTCTGCGAGTTTGCATACCTTATGCTGGAGCATGCGCTGGCAGAGGATGGAGAGATTACGGTGCGCGAGTTGCAAGGGGCACTTTACGATAAGCCCGAGGCCTTTTTTTACATCGAGCGGGAAAGCAACAGAACCATGCTGCGCCTGATGGCCGAGGGAGAGCGGTTTGCTGATGCCAGGGTGCTTATGTACCGCCATGAAACCGATCTGGAAAAGGAAAAGCAGTTTGCCGCTGTAACCATTATGCTGCCGGATGGCACGGCCTTTGTATCCTTTCGGGGAACCGATAACACCTTGGTGGGATGGAAGGAAGACTTCAACTTGTCTTTTACCTGCCCTGTGCCGGCCCAGATATCCGCCGTGGAGTATCTAAGCGCAGTAGCACAAAAGCATCCCCTGCCGCTTCGTGTCGGCGGACATTCCAAGGGCGGCAACCTGGCGGTGTATGCCGCGGCCTGCGTCGCCCCTGCCATTCAAGAGAGAATTATCAACGTGTACTCCAACGATGGCCCGGGCATGGATGAAACCACCTTTCAAAGCGAGGGCTACGGCCGCATCGCACCCAAGCTTCGTTCCATTGTTCCCCAATCATCCGTAATCGGTATCCTGCTGCAGCACCCCGAGGATTATATGGTGGTTAAAAGCAATGCCTTTGGCATCTTTCAGCACAGTCCCTTTTCCTGGCAGGTACTGCGGGCAGGCTTTGAGATTATCGAAAATCTGCAGCCCGGCAGCCGGCATTTGGACGAAGTGATGAAAACCTGGCTCAAGGGCATGAGTACCGAGGAGCGTATGACCGTCGTGGATACCATGTTTTCTGTACTGAACGCCACCAAAGCGGCTACCGTCGAAAATCTGGGCGAAGGGATTTTGCGTAATGCTTCCGCCATGATGGGGGCCATCAAAAACCTGGATATCGCAACCAGGCGGCAGGTGCGCCACATCATGGGCACCTTTTTCAGCGTAGCACTAAAAAGACGGGACATCAAAGGCCAAGAGGCGAAAGCCCTTCCCGCAGACATACCGCAGGAAAAGCTGGAAGGCTAAGATCGGCTCAAAATTGTTGCAACAAAAAAACCGAATGGCAGTCCCATCCGGTATGCGGGAGGATATACACAATATGATGAAAATCCCGGTTACAAACAACGTAAACGAAATGTTTGCCTACACCCCCACACAATACATGATAAGGGCCATGATGGCGGGCACTGCGCCTCACGCTTGCTACGCTGATCAAGAGGAGGCACCGTCCGTTTGCATGATTAATGAAGGACACAGCCTGTTTGTAGGCGGTGACTCCGCCTCTTTGGCGGCGGATGAGGCCATGGAATATCTAGCAAATACACTGCTCAATGATACAAGGCGCAAGGAGCTTGGCGCCATCAAGATCATCTTTCCCAATGAAGCGTGGAAGCGGAAACTTTCTCAAGCGCTATCCGGCGCTCAAATCAACGAATATCCCCGCTGCATTCTTTCCCATTCCGCGGCTGCGGTATGTAATCAGGAAATTCCGCCCCATATTCAAGCCATTTCGCCAGCCATGAAGGAGCTTGACAACTTTTTCATGATTCAAGAAGAAGTTGAAAGCACCCTGGGCAGTGTGGAAAAATTTCTAGCCGAGGGCTTTGGCTACGCTTTGGTGCTGAACAAAAGGGTGTGCGGCTTTTGTACCGCGGAATATTTGAGCCCTGGCATTTGTGCCATTGGCATCGCTGTGGAAGAGCAGTACAGGCAAAAGGGATATGCCGCACAAATGGCTCATGCCTTTTTGAAAGATAGCGCCAACCGTGGACTTAAACCCTATTGGGACTGCTGGAAAAACAACATAGGCTCTTACAAAACAGCAGAGCGCGCCGGCTTTGAAAAGGCTGGGGATTATACCGTGCTATTGACGGTGTTTGAACCGGCATAAAGCATATCGGATCGGGTGTCTACAAAATGGTCACGTCCTTTTCCCAATCCCATCCCGCCAGGTTGCCATCAAGCGCTTGTAAAACGCTTTGCATGCTGCCTCCCCAAAGGCCTTTGAGCTCCGGATAGGGTACAAGCCCGATAGCTGCCAGCGCCCGCTGGCCATGCTCGCTTACCGCATCGGCCCAAATATGGGAAATGCCGGGACGGCTATTGAGCCAATGCCGAAGTCCCAGGTATAAATAACGCCTGTATCCCCTGCCGCGCAAGTCGGGGTGCATAATGATATTGTGCAAATACCCTTCTACCGGCGGTGTTACACACTGCATCAGATGATGCTTTTCTTCGGCCAGAAAAATGGGGCACTGCCGCTTTACTGCAATGAGGACAAGTTCAGGGCTTACGGCATAAATAGATAAAAAGCCGATGAGCCGGCCATCTTCCCTGAGCAAGATCAGACTATCCTGTAAATAGGTATAAATCATTTCCGCCCGATCCCAGGTCATCTGGTCTTCAGGCGGATAGGCGGCATGGTCCATTTCTACGATAACAGCAAGCAGTTCCCTGGATATCTCTTTTGTTACTTCAAGGGTTAGGGCCAAGGTAGCATCCTCCCCACTCATGGTATGATATGGCATAAAACGCTCCTATCATACTCCGCAAAAAGCACGTTGTCAAAAGGGATGCAAGCAAAAGCGTGCGCTGCTTCAGGCCACATGCATGGTCCATATGAGATGCTTTGCGCAAAAGGAAAGGCGATACAATCACATGCTAACACTCAAAAAACCCAGATGCTTGAAAAAGGGGGATACCATTGCCACCGTCAGCCTTTCCTGGGGCGGCGCCGGCGACAGCGATTTGATCTGGCGGTATGAAAAGGGCAAACGCCGCCTCATGGAGCAGTTTGGCCTTCGTGTTGTGGAAATGCCCCATACCCTAAAAGGCTCGGATTTTGTGTACCGCCACCCCGAAAAGCGGGCGGAGGATTTGATGCAGGCCTTTTCAGACCCCTCTATCCAAGCCGTCTTCTCGTGCATTGGCGGCGATGACAGCATACGAATGCTGCCGTATATTGATTTTGATGTGCTAAGGCGCAACCCCAAGGCGTTTTTAGGTTATTCCGATTCCACGATCACACACTTTCTCTTACTGAAGGCAGGCATCACCAGCATTTATGGTCCGTCGATTCTGGCGGAGTTTGCGGAGAACGTGAAAATATTTGATTATACTGCCCATTGGCTTACCAAGGTATTGTTTGAATCAGAGCCACTGGGCATCATTCCCTGTGCAAGTGAGTGGACCGGCCAGCGGATGGAGTGGACGGTTGAAAACGAAAACAAGGAAAAGGCTTTGGAACAAAATACCGGATACGAGTTTTTGCAGGGCGAAGGCGTGGTTCAGGGGCCTTTAATCGGAGGCTGTTTGGAAGTGATGGAAATGATGAAGGGCACCACTCTGTGGCCCGATGCCCATCAATTTGATAGTGCCATATTATTCTTTGAAACGTCAGAGGATATGCCAGACCCCCAATATATTGCCTACTGGCTGCGCAATTACGGCAGCATGGGCATATTGCAAAAGGCTTCCGGCATTGTATGGGGCAAGCCTTATCAGGGCATTCACTATGATGATTACAAGAGAAACATTTTGAAGATATTATCAGAATTGTCGCTTGACCGCCTGCCGGTCGTTTATAACATGAGCTTTGGACATAATGAACCCATGATGTGTATCCCCTATGGCGCTTTAGCCCAAATCGACTGCAGGAAACAAACCTTTTCTATACTGGAATCCGGGTTGTGCTAAAATCATACATAGTATCGACTATAGGCTGCATTCAATATGGCGGCACAAAGGCTCCGCCTCTATCTGGTCCTTATGAAGATATGACGCCTCAACACAACGCATTGATTTAAAAAACGCCTGAGTCTCTTCATAGGGAGGTGCGCAGATGTAGAGCTTTTGCGCCCCCATCCCCTTTGCCGTACGGCAGGCCAGCTGAAACAGCTTTCTTCCCACGCCTTTCCTTCTGCACTCATAAGATACATATAGATTGGATAGTTGCAAATATTCATAATAAGTCCCAAAGCTCTCGATTTCAATGGAGGCAAATCCAATCAGATAAGGCCCGATAAATGCACCAAGCAAAATGCCGCTGGAACCAAGTGTTATCCTCAGCCTGTCCACCAGAGATGCAATATCTTCTTTATTCCACTCCACAACGCCCGGTGTGTTTTCCAAAGCCCAATTGCCGTTTGTTTTGCGCCAACACCAACGAATCTCCTGATGACGGTTGAAATGGTCAAACATGGAGACGGAAAGATCATAAAAATAGATTTCTTCAAAAGAAACGCCGCTTGGCAGCAAATCTTTTTTCTGATGCATATTTTCACCTTTCCCGGCCTTATATTCCATAAATATTCAAACGACGCAAAACTTCTTACATTATACGCCACATGATTTACAATGCAAGTGATTTGTAGAATATTTTGTAATTTTATTCAATTTTTAATAAAGCTGTAGAACAAAAAACACCCCCGTTCATATCGGGGGTGCTCGGGCACATGATTTAGCTTATAAAGCGCCAATTACGCGGTGCGGAATATAGGGTTCCTCCAAATAAGCAATCTCTTCTTTTGTCAGCTTTGCATCAATGGCTGGCACCGCCGCATCCAAGTGTGATAACTTCGTGGCACCGATAATCGGTATGGTCACAGGTTCCTTTGCCATCAGCCAGGCCAGGGCGATTTGCGCCATGGGCACACCCTTGTCCTGTGCAATTTTTGCAACCCTCTCCACTACCAAAGCATCCGCTTCTTTTGTCTTATCGTATTTAGACATAGCCACTTTGTCGGTCTCCTGGCGCAGTGTTCCTTCCGCGCCGAGCCGGGTCAGCCGACCGGCCGCCAACGGGCTATAGGGTGTGACGGCGATCTTTTCTGCCCGGCAAAGGGGCATCATTTCCCGCTCCTCTTCCCTGTAGATCAAATTCATGTGGTTTTGCATGGATACAAACCGCGTCCATCCATGCTTGTCCGCCACATCCAACGCCTTTTGAAACTGCCAGCCATACATGGCGGATGCGCCGATATATCTTGCCTTGCCGGCTTTCACCACATCGTGCAGCGCTTCCATGGTCTCCTCGATAGGGGTATTGTAATCCCAGCGGTGGATGATATATAAATCTACATAGTCCATTTGCAGCCGTTTTAGGCTTTCATCTATTTCATGCAGAATAGACTTGCGTGATAGGCCCATTCCATTAGGGCCTTCATGCATGCGGAAATACACCTTCGTAGCGACAACCGCTTCCTCTCGGCGGACAAAATCCTTTATCGCACGGCCAAGAATCTCTTCGCTGGCACCCATGGAATAGACATTGGCTGTGTCAAAGAAGTTAATGCCCATATCGATAGCCTGCTTGATTACTGGCCGGCTTTCCGCCTCCCTCAATATCCATTGGTGGGTCCAGCGTTCCGGGTCGCCAAAGCCCATGCAGCCAAGACATAGCTTTGATACATCCAGCCCCGTATTGCCCAGCTTTACATACTCCATGATGCAGCCCTCCATTCTCTTTTCTTTCTCTCATCGTAACACCTGGAGCCTGCTCCAAGTCAATACATAAAGCAACATTTTCATTACTTCCACAAAATGTAAAAAGGAGAAGCCGCAAGGCTCTCCTCTTTTGATGGCATAGCCATCATGCTTTATTGTCCGCAAGGTCAAAAAACATATCCTTCCGCTCACCAATCTTTGAAAAACCCAACTTTTGATACATATTCTTAGGCGTATCCTCTTCATCGGTCACCAGATAAATGATATCACACTTTACATCCAGGGCCTTATGCACCAAATGCCGCAAGATGGCCGTACCATATCCCCGGCGCTGATATTTCGGAATCACCGTAAAATCCTCAATCTTTGCCACACCTTTATGGATAAACAAATCGCAGTTGCCTACCATTTGTCCCTTATCATAGCAGTTATACGAATCTACCCCGCCCTCTTGAACGTAGACCTCACTCCTTCTTAAACAGCGCCTTTCGCAAAAATCTCTGCCCAGCCGTTCTTTATCGTGCTCAAGGTCACTGTACAACACATCCTCTACCATTTCCCGGCTGTCTACCCTACGTATATCACAGCCGGAGATTACTTTCCATTGGGCCAGGCAGGCAGTGTTCAGCTGGTAAAAACTATTGGTTGATAGGCTCGCAGTTGGGCTTATCTCCGACAACAACGCAATGTCCACCTCGAGACCGGATAAAACGTTCAGGTAACCAGCCTTCTTTGCTCTTCTTGCTTTTATCTCTCTTTCCACAATAGTGGCAATTGCTGCCGGATCGGCAGATTCCCTGATGTAAGTAAAGTTGTGATAATACATGTCCGGCAAGTTCGGGTCATGAAAACGTATGGTGTCCGGCGTATATGCAGTCTGTGAAAAGCACTGATAATAGGCGATCTCGCATTCGATAATTCTCTGATCCATCTTCAGTAAACTGCCTCCTTTTCCATTTCTACCATCATAGTACAGCCGCCTCATTTCGTCCAGCCTAATATCACTGAAGTCTACAAATGAATCCAAATATATTCACTTCCCATAGAAATGCCAATTTTCGCAAAACTTTCACATTCCCTGCCTTGACACCCGAAAATACGATATCTATAATAACCATTGAGAAGGATTGGCAAATGTGATCCTGCGCCTTATTAAAATTGAAATAGAGGCGAAGTTATGATCAGATTCATCGTAGACAGCACTTGCGACTTGCCCAAGGACATCATGGAGCAGTACGGTATTTTGATGATTCCGCTGCATGTGCTGGTAGATGGTGTCGATTATCGTGACAAGGTAGAAATCACCGCCGACGAGGTATTTGCCGCTATGCGCAAGGGCATTGTGCCCAAGACCTCCCAGGTTGGGCCAGAAGATGCATATCAAACCTTTCAGAGCTGCTGTGAGCGGAATGAAGACTTTATTTATCTTTGCTTTTCCGCCGCCTTGTCAGGCACCTACCAGTTATCCCATACCATTATAGCGGAGCTTAAGCAAAAATACCCGGAAAGAAAAATGCAAGTTGTCGACTCCAAAGGCGGCTCCATCGCCATTGGGCTTATCGCGCTGCAGGGCGTACGGATGATCGAGGCCGGTCACACGTTTGACGACGTGGTTAAGAACCTGGAATTCCTGGCCGCACATGTGGAGCATATTTTCACCATCGCGGATATCGGCTGGCTCATGAAGGGCGGGCGTATCAGCAAGCTGCAGGGTGTATTGGGTTCCATACTTGATGTGCGGCCAGTGCTGCATGTGAAAAACGGTCTGATGGAAGTAATCAAAAAGACTCGTGGCAGCCAAAAAGCATTGGCTTTGGTGGTTGATACCATGTTGGAGCGCATCGGCGCCTTCCCAGGTCAGATCATTGGTATCTCCCATTCCGATAATCTGCCTGGCGTTGAAAAGCTAAAAAAACTGCTCAGCGAAAAGCTTGGCGCAGACAAGTTTATTATCAGTCAAATCGGCAGCGTATTGGGCACGCATCTTGGCATTAATGCGCTGGGCGTCTTCTTTTTCAACCAGCCGCCAGAGCCATATTACGGGAGGCTATGATTAAGTCGTAGGATAAGCGGGAAGGGGACCTTTTTGAAAAGGAGGTCCCCTTCCCGCACCCATCCCTCAAAACACTTTATAGAATAGCTTTTCACTTTCCTTGCGCCCGTTCTTCCGCAACGAAAATCATCCACGTTTCACTTCTTCATTCTCTCATATGATCATCATTCATTTGACTGGCAGGCGTTTTGAGGGCAGACAAGCGCCTGCCTTGCAGTTTCGCTATCTTTTGGACATAGCCGCATCGAATAATCACCTTTCTTTCACTTGACACCTGCATCTTCCATGTTATACTGTTCCATGCATTCACGCATTGCCAATATCAAAGCGCAACAGCAATGCAGTGCATTTTGCCCATATGGTATAACTCTCCATCGGGCATGAATACATTAGCTTATCGAATACTAAACAGCATTCACTGTCTATATAAAGGAGCGCATTCATGCGGGCAACAGGTAAGCTTTTGGTCTTTTTGGGTATCGTATCCCTGCTGGCCGGGGGCTATGGTTATGCCATCATGCACTCCTCCAATATACCCGGCTTAACCGGCTGGGTCGCCGAAACCTATGTGCATATCGGCGGTATGCGCTTGAGTCTGCGCTATCCGCAGCTTTTGTTTCGCGGGCTGCAAGCCTTTACCGTAACTTACCGGGAAGGACTTGCCTTGGCCGGCTTCAGCGGCATGGTGATCGGCGGCCTTATGTCCAGGAGGTGGCAGCCATGACCGTTATGGAAGCCATTCAAAAGCGCAGGTCTGCCCGATCCTATCTGGATAGACCCATTGAGGATACTATCATTGCGGAATTGCTGGAAGCAGCCCGTCTGGCACCTACCGGCGGCAATGGTCAGAACCATGTGTTCGGCGTTGTAAAGGATCAACAAATCAAGCAGGCCTTGGCCCGTGCATCTGGAAACCAAATGTGGATTGCACAAGCCCCCGTAGTAATCGCATGCTGCGCACGCCTGGAGGCAGATTTGAATGATCTGCCAGCGTCTGACTTTGGCCTTCGCGTCAACGAGCTTCGCTTTACCAAACCATTCATTCAGTATTTGAACGCCTATCCGGATAGAAGAGCTGTCGGTTCTCTATTTGCAAATGCTGCGCCTCTGATTCCCGCCGAGCATATGGTGCTGGCCGCCGCTGCCCACGGCATTCAAGCATGCTTCATCGGCTGGATGGATGTACTGGAGGCCGGCCGCATCTTAAATCTACCCGACGACATGGTATGCCTGTTTTTGCTGCCCATGGGCTATCCCAAATGTGAACCTGGCAAGAAAAAGCTAAAGAGCATACAAGAGATCTCCTTCACCGACAGATACGGCGAATAAGTATATAGCACAGTGTTTTCCGCGCAAAATTGTTGTTGCGCGCAAGCGCATTGTCATGTATAATGTTTCCATTAAATCAAAAGGGGTGTCGTGATGGTTTACTGATCTGATTTACAACGAAAAGCGTAAGGCCCAAGAGGGTCTTGGTTTTGTTGGAATTGGATCAGCGATAGCCACACGCGGCAGGGCATAGGCCCTGGCTGTCTTTGTGCGTATGATCCTTTCCGGCAAAACGGAAGGGATTTTTTATTACCCATCCAATCAAAAAGGAAACCATAACATATGAGCCTGATACTGGAAACAAAGCGCCTTACCCTGCGCCCTTTTGATCAAGGTGACATGCAAGCGGTTATCACTATCAGCACCAATCCGTGTGTCTCCCGCTATATGCAGGATATGATCTACCCTACAGAGCAAGAGGCATCCGTTTGGATCAGCATGCTCGCCCGCTTGTATGATCCAGCCGCTCCTTTCATCGTGTTAGCGATCGTACCCAAAGGTAACCTGGAGCCAGTGGGTTATATCGGCCTGCATCCCAAGGAAGAACTGGATAATGCGGTTGAAATTCTCTATGCCGTAGCGAACGACATGCAGAATCAAGGGTATGCCACCGAAGCCGCGGTTGCGCTGATTCATTGGTGCTTCGAAACAACGGATACACCATTCATCTCCGCCATCGTAAAGCCCGATAATATTCCATCCGCTCGTGTAGTTCAAAAGCTGGGCTTTGAGCAACACGGTGAGGCAACCATTCCCTACAACGGCAAAGAAACACTTTTTCACTATTACCGACTGACTTCCCCCACCAGACAAAAATACGCAACATGAAAGCGAGGAAGCATTATGCCCGTGACCATGCGTCATTACACCGAAGAAAAACTGTATACTAACAAGGACTATCTAAAAGTACGAGATTTTCTTTTTCACTTGAACAAAACAAAGCTTTTATCGCCCAATTTTCCCTGGGGCCGCTGGGAATGGATGATCGGACACGGCTGCCTGGATGACAGGTATCTTAACCGCATTCTCATCTGGGAAGACGATGGCAAGATCGTCGCTTTGGCCACTTATGAAAGCGAACTGGGCGACGGTTTTTTCTGCGTGGATGAAAGATATGCGTTCCTAAAATCAGAAATGCTGAAGGAGGCAAAGCCGTCCCTTCACAAGGAAGGTAAATTCCGCGTGATCATCAATGATTGCGACCGGGATTTCCAGCGTGCTGCCTGGGCCATGGGATATGTGCCAACCCAGGATAAGGAGCAGATTGCCGCGATTGATATTAATGAAAGCCTGCGCTACGATCTGCCCGAAGGCTATTCCATTGTCAGCATGGCGGATGACTGGAACTGGCATCAGTATGACCGTTGCCTGTGGCGTGGCTTTAACCACCCCGGCGAGCCCAGCGGCTCAGAAGAATCCATCTCTATCCGTAAGCGCATGCTGTCCGGCCCAACCGTCGAGCCCCATGCCGTTGTATGTGTCGTGGCCCCCAACGGCAATTATGTGTCTCACTGCGGAACATGGTACATTCCAGGAGAGACATATGCACTGGTGGAACCGGTGGCCACCGACCCGGATTACCGGCGCCTGGGCCTGGGGAAGGCCGCTGTTTTGGAGGCTGTAATCCGCTGCGGTAAACGCGGCGCCAAGCAGGCGCTGGTCGGATCCAGCCAGCAGTTTTACTACAGCATCGGTTTTGCGCCCATCAACAATGAAACCTGGTGGGCGTTTAGGGGCTAAAACGCTGCACTAGCTTATTAACTGCAATGAAAATGCCGCCGGCAAGTGAAAGACTGTACTCCGGCGGCACTGTTTTACTTATCCATTTTATTTCTCGGCTGTCTTCCTGGATACAGTGCGGTACTCTGTTGGAGACATGCCGCCTTTTAATGTAAACTGCCGGATCAAGTATGTATCGTAAGCAAAGCCTGTGGTACGGGCAATTTCATTCAGACTCATGGCGGTGTGAGTCAAAAGATCTCCCGCTACCTTTAGCCTGTGGGATAGCAGATAGCCCATGGCCGTCTGGCCGCACCGCTGCTGAAAAAGGGTGTTGAGCGACACACGGTTCAGATTTGCGCAGCGGGTTAAATCCCCCAAGGTAATCTTATCGGGATAGTGGGCATGTATGTATTCCAGCACCATGTCTACAGGTGATTGACCCTCCACCCGGCTCAAATCCTCCAGCAGTCCCAGAATTTGAATCAGGTACCGCTTGATTCTGCACACCCAGCGGGCATCGCTTTGTGCAAAGGTTTCTGTACCCAGCATAAAAAACCATTCCAAAAGCTTGGGAAATGCCTTTTCGGTAACGGTTGGAACACCAAAGTGCCTGCCATCCCTCTGAAATAATGAGAGGCCTGTCTTGATTTTCAGATACGGCGAAAAATAATCGCCTGTAGGCGTAATTGGCGCGGTATGAAAGAAATCAGGATGAAAGCGGAAGGATTGAGCAGCCGCACCCCCTTGCTTTGCGAAATGGACACTGTCCTTCCCTGCAAGACACAGAATACCAGGAGCGCAGATGCTTACCGGCCGGCCGTTTATCTTCCCGCTTACCGTGCCATCGGTGATATACACCAGGGTGTATCTGTTTTCGTAGGGCAGGCTTAAAAAGTCCTCTACGGGAGAAAACTCAATAGGCACGGTCCTCTTTTTATATCGGTCTAGTTGCGGCATATGCATCACCTGACAGATTGTATAGTGAAATACTTCACATAAAGCATTGTACCATAAAACCGCCAGCGGTATAATAATATTGTCCAGGCCGGATATACTGCTGACAATGAAAGGGGTTTTTTTATGGCCATCAACATCGCAATCAACGGGTTCGGCAGAATCGGAAGGCTGGCCTTCCGTCAGCTCTTTCAATCACAAGGCGTTACCATCGCGGCCATCAACGACCTGACCAGTCCGCAAATGCTGGCCCACTTGTTAAAATACGATACCACCCAAGGCCGCTACGATAAAAAGGTGGGCTTTGGTGAAGGCAGCTTAAGCGTAGAGGGCATACAGATACCGATTCTTGCGGAAAGAGACCCCAAGCTTTTGCCCTGGAAAGCCATGAACATTGACCTTGTATTAGAATGCACAGGCTTTTTCGCATCTAAAAAAGCCGCTTCTGCCCATCTTGACGCAGGCGCGAAAAAGGTGCTCATCTCCACTGCCGCCGGCAAGGACCTGCCCACCATTGTGTTTGGCATCAACCATCAAGTGCTGACCAAAGAGGACACCATCGTTTCAGCCGCTTCCTGCACCACCAACTGCCTGGCACCCATGGTCTATCATCTGAATGAACTGGCGCCCATCAAAAAAGGATTCATGACAACCATCCACGCCTACACCAATGATCAAAACACACTGGATGGCCCTCACGCCAAGGGCGACCTGCGAAGGGCCCGTACAGCGGCTGGTAACATCATTCCCACCACCACCGGCGCGGCCAAAGCCATCGGCCTGGTCATCCCCTCCCTTTCCGGCAAACTGGATGGCACCTCCCAGCGTGTACCGGTGATGACAGGCTCACTGACGGAACTGACCGCGGTTGTCCAGGGCAGCGTAACAGCTGAAGCCATCAACCAGAAAATGGCAAGCATCCAGTCTCCGGAATATGGTTACACGGATGAGGAACTTGTATCCTCCGATATCATCGGCATGACCTATGGGGGATTGTTTGACGCGACCCAGACAAAGGTAACAGATCTGGATGGCGATACATTGGTAAAGATCGCCGCCTGGTACGACAATGAAAACTCCTTTACCAGCCAAATGGTGCGTACCGCCAAATATATGGCGAAGTTATAAAAATAAGTTGTTGAATATATTCTTCCCGGCATTCACGCATGTGGATGCCGGGTTTCTTTTGTCTCAACAAAGCGCTTTTTGCTGTCATTATCCATTTATACTTTTTCTAAAAATTTACGCGGAAGGGTTGACAAGAATGACGTCCATGATATAATACCTATAATTCCTAGTAATTAAATATGTTTTATGATATTGAAGGAGGACCCACACAATGCCCGAAACAAAGAAAGCCTGGCGTTTTGAAACCCAGCAGATTCACATCGGTCAGGAAGCGCCCGATCCCGCCACCGATTCCCGGGCCGTGCCCATTTACCAAACTACATCTTACGTTTTCCCCAACGCAAAAAGCGCCGCCGCCCGTTTCAGCCTTCAAGAAGGCGGTAACATTTACACCCGCATCATGAACCCCACCAGCGATGTGTTTGAAAAGCGTATTGCCGCGCTGGAAGGTGGCGTGGCGGCGCTGGCCACGGCCTCCGGCTCAGCGGCCACCACCTACGCCATCATGAACATTGCCTTCGCCGGCGATCATATTGTATCCGCCACCACCATTTATGGCGGCACCTACAACCTGTTCGCCCATACCCTGCACGACTACGGCATTGAAACCACCTTTGTCCACCCTGATGAAGATGGCATCAAAGGCTTTGAAAAAGCCATCAGGCCCAATACCAAGGCGATCTTCATTGAATCACTGGGCAACCCCAACTCCAGCATCGTGGATGTGAATGCCTATGCTGCCCTGGCCCACAAGCACGGCATTCCCTTGATTGTGGACAACACCTTCGCCACGCCTTATCTTTTCCGCCCCTTTGAGCATGGGGCAGACATTGTGGTTCATTCCGCCACCAAATTCATTGGCGGCCACGGCACAGCCATTGGCGGCGTGATTATAGACAGCGGCAAGTTCGACTGGTCCGCCTCCGGCAAGTTTCCCAAATTCACAACCCCCGACCCCAGCTATCACGGCCTGAAATTGTGGGATGCGGTAGGCAGCCTGGCCTATATCATCCGCGCCCGTGTCATTCTTTTACGCGACACCGGTGCCGCCCTGGCCCCACTAAATTCCTTTTTGTTCCTGCAGGGGCTGGAAACCTTATCCCTGAGGGTGGAACGCCACGTAGAAAACACACTGAAAATTGTGGACTTTTTGAAAAGCCACCCCAAGGTGGAAAGGGTCAACCACCCCTCCCTGCCCAGCAGCGGCTACAAAGAGCTATATGACAAGTACTTCCCCAAAGGCGCGGGCTCCATTTTCACCTTTGAAATCAAGGGCGGCCAGGAGGAAGCCAAGGCCTTTATTGACAAGCTGCAAATCTTCTCCCTGCTGGCAAATGTAGCCGATGTGAAATCTCTGGTCATCCACCCTGCCAGCACCACCCACTCGCAATTGACCGAATCCGAGCTGGCCAAGAGCGGCATCTGGCCGGGCACCATCCGCCTGTCCATTGGTATCGAGCATGTGGATGACTTGATCGAAGATTTGAGCCAGGCTTTTGATGCCATCGGCTGACAGACAGTATAAGTAAAAAGGCGCAGCTGTTTTCCGCTGCGCCTTTTGTCATTGATTACGAAGCAGCAACCATTCTTTGGGCAAACTCCTGAGCCTTTCTCACATCTTCCGCATTGGGCCGTTCTTTGTTCATGCCGCCGAGATACTTCAAGAAGCTGTTCGTATTATATCCCTTGCAGCTAAATTCCCCAAGGATTTGATATCCCTTTGCCAACAATATTTTTCGAAGGCAAGCATGATCCTTTGCCACTTTGCTTTCACCCTGCACTGCGCTTGTCGAAAAGAGAAAGCACCTTTTGCCGGTAGCATGCGGCAAGCCTTGCGCAAAATCCAGCAGCTGTTGATAATGCCTTCCGCTGTCGATGCCTGCGCCAACCCCTATCACATCATATTGCACAAGCGCCTCCACTTTGACTTCCTCAGTCGTTCTAGCCAAGGCCCCTGTTGCCACAGCCATTGCATCGGCAATCTTCTTTGTATTGTTATGATGGTAGGAGTGGTAAACGATCAGGCATTTCACACAGAATCCCCCTTTACATAGCCAAACACCTCGCCAATGGGCACCCCAAAGGCATCGGCAATTCGAAACGCCAGTTCCAGAGATGGTGCGTACTTTCCCGCCTCCACCGCAATAATGGTCTGCCGGGAAACCCCCGCCCGCTCCGCCAGTTCCTGCTGGGTCATCTCCCCTGCAAAAAAGCGCAGTTTTCTAATATTGTTTGTGATTTCATGCTTATCGGCCATTTCGAACCCCTTTTTTGTAGTAGTACAGTTGTACGAGCCCTTCGCAGATAGCACCCGCAAAAAAGGACAGGAACAGGATGTTCAGCATCAAGGCAGGCGCACAACCCAATACAAGGGCAATAAGGGCTGCCACAAAACCGGCTCCCGCTATACTGAAGGAGGCTTGCATGGATTTGAGGCCGATCAGCTTATCCATTTCGTCCTCCACCATTTCCTGCTTGATTTCCTTTTCCACCTGTTTGCTGTCATACACACCATCCTGCACTTGTTTTTTAACAGCGTGGCCAACAGAGAGAACAATGTGAAACACAATTTGGATAACAATGTTTGCGGCGACCCCAATACCAACAAAGGTTAGCATTGCACCGGCCCAAAACCTTAAATCATCTGAAGCAGCAAGTCCTGTCTGAATCCTACCCAATGCCCAAATACCATAAGCTGCCAAAAGCAAAACCCCCGAAAAAACGGAAACAGCAGTTCTTTTTTCTTGATAGGACATATATGACACTCTCCTTTTACATTTTGTCGTGTTCTACGTACTAAATATACAACAATCTTTACTTAATGTCAACTGTACTTTACATTAACAAAAAAATTTTTCCACTCCGTTCTGTGAAGTAGACCAGGGGCATGCCCACATCCTATTTCTGTTTGATGTGTACCTTCTTTATTCGTTTTTTGTCTGCATACAATCTCCACAGTTTGCTGTTATCCTTATGCATCATGAGCGAATGCCGTTCATGTCATGGATGGTGTGCACTGTACCACTTGATGCATGCGGTAAAAACATTCAAAAAAGGAGTGGCAAAATGTCACAACCGATGATGGAAAAAAGGATACCGGTATCCGGCATGACATGTACCGGATGTGAAACACGAATTGAAGGGGCACTCACGGCTTTGTCGGGAGTTATAAAGGCCCAGGCATCCGTAAAAGACGGGGCAGTAGTTGTCACCTACGATCCGCAAAAGGTGAAACCCGAAGCGTTTCAAAAAGCCATTGAAGATCGGGGTTACACGGTGGGAACCGCTAAAGCAGAACCGGGGGCCAAGGTCGGAAAAAGATCCACCCTTGCTAAAACTGCGGGCATTGGTTCGCTGGTGCTGATTTTTGTGCTGCTTGGCTCCCACTTTGGCTGGTTTCAGGTATTCAACCTTTTCCCTGTAGCCAGCAGTGAAACAAGCTTTGGTATGCTGTTTGTCATCGGCCTGTTAACCTCTGTTCACTGTGTGGCCATGTGCGGGGGCATTAACCTGTCTCAGTGCCTGGGCGGCAGTGGCCAGGGCCGATTTTCCGGCCTTATACCCAGCCTTAAATATAACCTGGGTAGGGTGATATCGTACACCGTCATCGGCGGTATTGTAGGTGCTATCGGCTCAGCGGTGCAATTTACTGGCACGCTCCGGGGCATTGTGCAGCTACTGGCTGGCGTGTTTATGGTATTAATGGGCATCAGCCTATCTGGGTTATTCCCAGCCCTTGCACGCTTTACGCCGCACCTGCCCAAAGCCTTGGGCCGCAAAATCAACAAAGAAAAGCGCGAAAGCAACAGTCCGCTGTATGTCGGCCTCTTGAATGGCCTTATGCCCTGCGGCCCCTTGCAAGCCATGCAGCTGTACGCCTTATCTACTGGAAGCATCATTGGCGGCGCCACTTCCATGCTTTTGTTTAGCTTGGGAACCGTACCGCTGATGTTTATTCTTGGTGCGCTGTCTTCCATTTTAAGCCGCAAGTTCACCAAGTATATGGTCACCGTTGGTGCCGTGCTGGTGGTGGTGATGGGCATATCCATGTTCCAAAACGGCCTTGCGCTAAGCGGCATCAACACTGGCGCAGGTGTTGCACAAAGCACGCCGGCACAAACCGCCGCTGCCCAGGCAGAAGCAACGAACGTGCCCACAGGTGACACCGGTGTGCAGGAAATCACCTCAGAGCTTACCCGCTCAGGATATCCCGCCATTACCGTAAAGGCGGGCATACCGGTTAAGTGGACCATTAAAGCCGCGAAAAACAACCTGAACGGCTGCAACTATGCCATTATCATCCCGGAATACAATATTGAGAAATCCTTTGAGGTTGGCGATAATATTATTGAGTTTACCCCCACCCGCACCGGTACCTTTACATACTCCTGCTGGATGGGTATGATCCGCAGTACCATCACTGTGGTAGAGGGCGAATCCGGGTCCTCCTCCGCCGCTTCATCCCCCGATATCACGGCCACCCCGGCTGTGGACTTTTCCGCTTTGGCCCTGACGCCTGATCCGAACACGGACGCAGACTCAACCGGGTTACTGCCTGGTGGTTGCTGCAATTGATACGGTGAGTATAGAAGAAGCAGATTAGCCCCGCGCCAAACAACCCGTGAAAACACATATGGGGGTCATCCTCGCCCGGCCGCCGCATTGGCGCAGCCGGGCGTTTCTTTGTTCCTGCCTTATTCCCCTCTCTAAAACGCATTTCCCCTTTACATGCAAGGTTTTTCCATACCGTTCGTTCTATATATGGAAGAAAAAAGAAGGTTCACCCACGCTGGCAAAAACCCAGCTTCTATAAACATGAATCGGAGGTGGCGACCTTGATAAAAATCATATGCATAGCACTCGTGATGCTGCTTATGCCCTCCTCACTGGCACAGACAACCGATGCAAACTTAGTCAGCAGCTTGTATGGCACCTATGCCTTTACAAAGCAGCTATATATGAATCCCCTCAGTTCATTTCTAGCCCTTGATGGATTTATTGAATATTATGAGCTGACGGAGCACAGCCTTACCATTATTGATGCCACCGGCCAAAGTCGAATCGTGGATATCATTTGGCAGGAGGAACCGGCAGATGAAAAAACATATGAAAGCAGCTTTATGATGGAGGGGTTTGGCATCCCCGCTATTTCTACATATCAACAAAGACGCCAATTCGCGCTGTTATCCACCGATTTAGATAATATTCTATACCGTCTTTACGTATTGGACGATGAAATTTGGCTGGCGAAAATCCATCAGGATACCGCCAATATCCATAAACAGGAGTACATTTGGAGTATATACAAAGTTGAAAAAAGTAACGTGATCCAGAGCGTTTCAGGCAATCAGAAAGGCGTTGATGAGTTTTATGCACTGTTTGGCAGCAGCAAGCAGCAAGCATATGAAAATGATGCCTGTTACAATATCACACCGGTAGAAATCTCCCAAACCACCGGCTATCAGGTTTTCAAGTTTGACACATCCTGCGCTTCGTACTTGTTGTATGAAAATGAAATCTATCCAATGGGCGAGTGGTTCGGCGGTCTGGGCGTTGTGAGCATGGCGGCTGCCGATTTGAACAAGGACAGCCTTGATGAGCTGTATTTCACCTATTCCTTTGGATCCGGGCTGCATAGAACACATGCTGCCTATTTTGATCCCGTTTCGAAGCGGATCGTTCCCCTTTCACATGCCATGCCCAGTATGGACATGATGATTGTGCAAAACAAAACGGGGGAGCTGTCTCTGTATGAGGCAGCCCTCCCGTTCTCAAAAAGCTTTGTACAATACATGGTGCTGGGCACAAAGCACATCGCCAATATTGAATACCTGAATGGCGAAATCACGCTGAGCCCCTTACTGTAAAGAGATTATTTAACGGCACCTTCCGCCACTCTATCCAGGTACTCCAGGTAATCATCATACGATTCCCTACGGTCAATGATACCGCCAGGGATTAACTCAATCACCCTGTTGGCTACCGTCTGCATGATCTGATGGTCGCGGGATGTAAAGAGCATGGTGCCCTTGAACTCCACCATGCCCTCATTCAGGGCCGTAATGGATTCCAGGTCCAGGTGGTTGGTGGGCTCATCCATAATCAGTACGTTGGCACCCAGCACCATCATCTTGGCCAGCATGCAGCGCACCCGCTCGCCGCCGGAGAGGACTTTGGCCTGCTTTAAGGCTTCCTCGCCGGAAAACAGCATCCGGCCCAGCCAGCCGCGGATGGTCACCTCGTGCTTGTCTTGGGAATATTCCCGCAGCCAATCGACAAGGGTATATTCCACACCGCTGAAATATTCTGTATTGTCAGCCGGGAAATACGCTCTGGTAGTCGTTATGCCCCACTTGAATTCGCCCTCGTCCGGTTCCATCTCCCCCATCAGGATTTGGAACAGGGTGGTACGGGCCAGTTCATCCTTGCCGGCAAAGGCAATCTTGTCGCCAGGCATGACCATAAAACTGACATTATCCAGCACCTTGCGGCCGCCGACGGTCTTGGAGATGTTTTTGACTGTCAACACATCATTACCCACCTGCCGATTCTGGTCAAAGTGGATAAAGGGATACCGGCGGGAGGAGGGGATAAAATTCTCCATCTGCAGGTTATCCAGCAGCTTTTTGCGGGAGGTTGCCTGTCGGGATTTAGAGGCATTGGCGCTGAAGCGACGGATAAACTCCTCCAATTCCTTTGCTTTTTCCTCATTGCGCCGGCGCTGGTCCTTTGCTTGCCGCAAAGCCAGCTGCGTATACTCATACCAGAAGTCGTAGTTACCCACGTACATTTGAATCTTACCAAAGTCGATATCCACAATGTGAGTACAGACGTGGTTCAAAAAGTGCCGGTCATGGGAGACCACGATCACGGTGTTGGGAAAGTCCATTAAAAACTCTTCCAGCCACTTGATGGCGTGCAGGTCCAGGTTGTTGGTAGGTTCGTCCATGAGCAGTATGTCCGGCATGGCGAACAGCGCTTGGGCCAGCAGCACCTTCACCTTGTAGGGGCCGTCCAGCTCCGCCATTTTCTTTGTGTGGTACTCACCAGTGATGCCCAGGCCATTGAGCAATATTTCCGCATTGGTTTCGGCATTCCAGCCATCCAATTCGGCAAACTCGCCTTCCAAATCGGCCAGCTTCAATCCATCCTCATCGTTGAAATCCGGCTTGCTGTACAGCCGTTCCTTTTCCACCATGATCTCGTGCAGCCTTTTGTGGCCCATCAGCACGGTATCGATGACCGTATGCTCATCAAAGGCAAAGTGGTCCTGCCGCAAAACCGCGAGCCTCTCGCCCGGCTTTACGCTGACCTCGCCCTTTGTTGGTTCCAGTTCTCCAGAGAGTATTTTTAAAAACGTGGACTTGCCCGTGCCATTGGCGCCGATCAAGCCATAGCAGTTGCCGGCGGTAAACTGCACGCTGACATCCTTGAACAATTCCCGTCCGCCATATTGAAGCGATATACCCTGTGCACTGATCATATTGTTAACCCAATTCCCCTCATGATAATAACCTTTTTATTATACCACAAAAATGGCGCTTTGGGTACCGCGCCAAGATGAGAATCACGCTTTATTTGGGAGGGGCCGTTTATCAAACCCTCCAGTTTTCTTGTAAAAGCATGCACGTGCCCGACGAATTCGATTTTGCATCTATTACCTGATGCCTCTGCGGCGTTTACATCAATTCCTCCAAATCAATGAAATTTTCTCCATCAAATCTAACTCGTACGATATATGGCATTGTCAATAGTATTCGCCCAAGGTCTCTTAGGCTTATTGGTCGGTAAAAATTCATTACGGTACAAAGAGATATTCCGTGTGTACCAATCACCACAGTGCCACCCTCGTTTTCAGACAGAACACGATGTAAAGCTTTGATATTTCTTTGCTGTACTTCACTATAGCATTCACCATCGGAAAGTGTATATGAAAAATCATTCCATTGCTGTTTAATAAGTTCAGTCAATTCAATTGATTTAATGGAGTCACTTCTTCGTTCTTTAAAGTCATCGATTATTGTTATATCAAGCTTTCGCATATCGGCCAACGGAGATACAGTATCAACTGCCCTTTTATAAGGACTTGAATAAATTCTATCAACTTTGATTTCACGAAATAAAGATGTAATACTTTTTGCATCTTGCAATCCCTTTTCTGTTAATGGCCGAATTTCTCTGTCTCGTACATTAGTGTCCGACTCCGCGTGTCTGATAAAATAAACCGTTGTCATAAACCCTCCTCGCATAGTGAATTCCAGTTCTAAAATCAAGTATGATATTCGCCAGTTAAGCTATTTCTCAAACACCCGCTTGCTTATCTCTCTCATTATCTAGAACCTTTACGATGAATTGGATTAATGACCATCCGTTTTCATCACACAACGGAGTGGATTAATTTAATTATTCTTTCTGCTGTCTCATCGACTGATAGATTAGCAACATCTATAAAATTTGCGTTCAGCTGGTAAAAGAGCTTTATGTTATCAGCTTCTTTAATCTGCACCTCGCTTCTCCCATCTTTTCTCATTCGTTCAATATACATATTTTCGTCACTGCACACAAGCGCGATCTTTATCAATTCGTAATCCTTATCCGCTATTTGATCTGCTATCAGATCAAACATGGAATCACAGTGCATAATCCAACTGAACATAATGATCTTTGTGTTGGCATCATGAAAATAACCATTTATGATATATCCAAAAGCTCTTTCAACATACTTTTTTTGTTCGGTAGTCTTTCCAGGATAAGGGTTGACCATCCAGCACCAATCGCCATCTAGCCATGCGCACCCATTTATCCTTTTGAATATTTCTTTACAAGCAGTGGTTTTGCCTATTCCGGCGGGACCCGTAACCATGATCAGCTTTTTCTTGTCCAATAGATTTCTTGCCTCTTTTCTGACATTTTTATTCTCCACATCAGTACTGCCGCTCTTCAAATTCCTGTTTGACTATCTTAAGCATTATTCCAATCGCCGACAAATTGAATTATGTCTATTTCTTTTGCAGGCATGACATTTCCTGATCAAACCATGCTTTAATGTCCTCTCGCATATCTAAAACAGAACCATTCAGCGGTATGGGAATCCCACGGCAACCGCCGTCACAATGTCCGATTTCTCTTTTCCTGCCGCAGCCATATCCCTTTGCAATCAGCTCTTGCAAAACACGAGGAAACGTTTTGATGGTATCAGCGTATTGGTGGGTCTTTGTGGATTTTACATTGATATGATAGCCGTTGTTGAGGGAAGCGTTAATTCCCCATACATCTTTTCGTTTGTAGCAATACTTGATGTAGATATGAAACCCCTTTACTTCCACAACGCAGGTAAGCCCATTATCCAAAAAGCGATGATGCAACTGCAAAATGAAATCCTGCACATCTTGGGATAAAGGCTTTATCGTATCCTGCACGATGGAAAGCGTATTGGTTTCATCTCTTTTCAACGCTCTGAAATCACAGCGCAAAAAAACATCCTGGTTGACGAGGGTACCATGATCTATTTCGGCGATAGCCATGACCTTCAGGCCTGTTAGCATAGCGGGATTATCTGGATAGGTGATCTTTATGGTATTGATGTCTGATAAGTTTTGCTTTTTATCATGTATGTCTATGCCGTCAATGAAAATACCGCAATCCGCGATGAAGCGCAGCCATTCCAGGTTTTTGGCAACAGACTGCTTTCCATTAAAGATGGTATTTGCACAGGCGAGAGCATGTGCGTTTTCAACCAGCATCCCATGATAGCCTATGTTCATTAGCAGGGTGCTTACATGGTGCATAAACGGATAATACACAGAAAGCGTAGTGCGGTTTTCATATTCATGAGCAACTTTTATGCTAGTATCATAGACATCGCCTTTTTCGTGTAAAACATCGTAAAGCCGAACCAAAAAGGCTCTGAACGACAATACGCTCTCACGTATGGTCTCTTCATCTGAAATATTTAGATATGCAGGGTGGATCGCATATGCTTCGTGGGCTTCGGGCACCATTATTTCCTTTAAATAGCTTGCTACATCCTGCAGCGTTTTTCTCATGTGTTTTACCTCTTGTAATATACTTTGCACAATATCTCTAATACTGAATTGCAAATTTCGGCTTATCAATCTTTCGTGTTATGTAAAATCCTGCTGAAAAAATGGAATATGACCGTTACATATTATGCTTCTTTAGCGCAGTTCATCGTACGTGAAGCGCCAAAACACTCAATAAACAGTTTACGTCCAATATAGTTCTTATATCTATAACAATCACATCTGTAAAATTCATTCCAATAACTAATCATGCGATTATAACTCTTACAAAAAGAAATTGGATTATCCGCACAAAATTGTTTTATAGACTCCGTATTTTTATTTTTCAAATGATCGTATACTATTTGTAAAATCTCAATAACATACTCATCGCATACTTTGAATATATACGGTACAACCCATTCCGGGAGTTCTGCTGATAGTAGGTTTTTAACATGTTTCTCTCGAACAAACCCATCACAACTTCTTGAATAAATGCAACTAATAATCATTTTCTCTTTGCTGCTCATTTTCTCAAAAACATCATCCTCCATTTCGTGATAGTATACCCGGTATGGGAAACTTATTGATTGTCCGCCTAATAGGTATGTGATTTTTTCGTCCGTTTCACACACCTTTATATTGTTATATGTTTTTACTGGAATTTGTTCAGTGACTTTTTGGACTGTTTCTTTTAAATTTGACGGGAATCCATCGATAAACATTACGTTACCTCGCTTGCATGTATAGTACATTAATCTGCAATATAGAATCATTATTGCAAATCCCTGTATATCCATCAAAGTTACAAACAAATCTCAATAGAAAGCGCCAAACCATCTACCCAAGCTTTGCAAATGCGATCGTCTTTTCTTTCAATGATATTTTTCCAACCTTATAACCATACTGCGTCAATTCTTTTTTGAAGTTCAAAAAGGAATGATCGATTTCAATCCCAGCAATGCGGTGGATGTCATCAAAGGTCAGTTGCAGCGCTGGTCTCCCGTCCTTTTGCAGGTATTCCCACAGCGCGTTGTACTTGCTCAAAACACCTCATCCTTTCGTGATAGCAGTCTCTCGTTCCCGTTTATAGTAGCGCAACAGATCATCCTCATGGGTATATACAAACCCGATCTTTTCCAGCACATGCTGGCTTCTTGTGTTGCGAAGAACACAATCGGCATAAATCGTTTTAAGGCCCAGCCCCTCAAAGGCATAGTTCACCAACAACCGTTCCGCCTCGGTGCCAAAGCCCCGGTTTTTGTACCGATCGCCGGAAAAATGGATGCTCATGGTGCCGCAACATTTTTCAATATCGATATATTTCAGCTGGATTTCCCCCACCGTTTGATCTCCAAGGCAGATGGCGAAATATCGTCTGCTCTCGTCCATGACCTTCTTTTGATAGTATTTCTCCACCTGCTGAGGGTCGTAGGTGTACGCTTCATGCCACATGGCGGGGTCGGAAACGTATTCACGCCAGAAGGCGTGGCAGCGCTCCAGCGTATAAGGCTTTAGCGCTATCAAATTTCCTTGCAGCATCATTCCACCTCACACATAACTCCTATCGATCAATCCGTCAGAAGTGATTCATGAAAGAAGCACCGGGGTTGCTTGACAATACCGTTGCCAGGCAGTCATTTGAAGCATGTCATAGACGAACATCACTTCGCTAGAGCCGCCGGATCATACCTCTCCCCAAATTCTACTCTGGCCAGCTCTGTATACTTTTGAACAAACGGCCCCTTGGCCAAAGTATAGGCATCCCGGTCATTAGGATACTGCATCTTTAATAAAAGCTTTAGTTTTGCGTACTCCGCCTGAATTTGCGTATACGCGATCAAGTAATCCCGAAAGTATAGTTCTCCCCAGTCTCCGATGCGGCGGACATGGATATGCACCGCCTGCCCCCGAAAACCTTGTGGAGTATACCCCTTTAAGTACATGATCAAATCGCTCCCAGGTGTATTCACCACATAGCCCTCATCCAGCATTCGCTCAGTGAATGGCTTCAAATCACAATCCTCTGTCACTTCCAGCAAAATATCTATTGTCGGCTTCGCCAGCAGCCCCGGCACCGCGGTGCTGCCTATATGATGGATGCGCATGATTTTGTCTTGGAAAACCGATTGCAAAAATACCTTTTCGGCCTGATAATGTGCTGCCCATTCAGGCGTATACTCCGCGAGTAAAACGGGAAACATCTCCGCCAGCTGCCCGGCAGTAACATGCTGAAAATCCTGACGCATGACGATTATCCTCCACGCGAGATCATTGGTACGCCATTATACAGTTACTCATTGATTGCCTCAATGCCCTGCCGTTTCAGGTTTTCAAGGTGGTCTCGCATCTTTTGAAGCACCTCCGGAGAATGGCCTTCCCAAGTCAACACCTCGCTCACCACCCGCAACGGATGTTGTGTGCGGTAAGACCTGGTTGGATTGCCCGGAAATTTCTTATCCGTTAAATTTGGATCATCTTCAAAAAAGCCTGTAGGCTCCACGCAATAAATTCGGCCAGGCGCATCACCTGCCGCCAGTTCCGCACCCCACACAGCCGCATCCATAGTCGCGGTCAGGTAGACATAATTTGCTTTCTTTCCCTCGCCGTAGTTGGATCGATAACCGGGCTCCAGCAAGTCTCCCGGCTGCAAGACCGCTTTGGTGCCGTGGTAGAAGGGGCCCTTGTCCAGTGGTTCAGACGGCGACTGTTGATTTTTTGTGCTCATTGCGTATTCCTTTCCATGCTGCAGACCTTTACCAGCGCTCCATATTTCTGCGATGCTTTTCCAGATATACTTTTTTAAACTCTTCGGGCGAAATGCCGTAACAGAGCATGACATCATTAAAATACATTAAAACATCGCACATCTCTTCCACAAAGTGATTTCGCACCCCTTTATTGTGGATGATCTCATTGTCGCCGGATTTTTTAATGATATCCGCAACCTCGCCCACCTCAATGAGCATCCACAGCAATTGTTCACGGGCTATTTCAGGCGATAGGCCGCCCCATTTCTCCTTGTATTTCTCCTGTAATTGCTTCTGTATTTCCTGCATTTCGATAAGACCAAAATCAGTCATGCTCTATCCTCCGTATATTTGCTTGGCAATAGCAAGATTCCCTGCCATCCTCCATCCATTTTTCCCTCACTGCAAAGCCGTTCTTCTCAAGCACACGCAAGGACCCTATATTAGTTGTATAGAGAAATGCACCAAGGCTTGTAATGGGTAACTTATCGCTGATATCTTTTATGAACAATCTGACCGCGATGGTGGCAATGCCTTTGTGCCAATATGCTTTATCAAAGATGCAAAAGCTTAGCATCGCGTTTGGATTTGCATTAACATCCAAGCAATAACACCAGATATCGCCGATGTATTCGTCATCGCAATATATGGTTCTTCCATAGCTGGTGGCGCCTTTTTGCAAAGATGCTTCATACAAGGCCAGCGCATCCTCCAGTATTGTTGCGCCGCCGGGAATCATGTGCTGTATTTCTTCATCCCTTGTTTTTTGGAAATAGGTTTGTACATGCTGCCGGTTTCTTTCACGCAGCGTTATTCTTCCGGCTGTCCCAGCAAGCATTACCGTTCACCTGCAGACGCTGACTTTAATGCCCTTCCTGCCCTTGATTGCATGCAAATCATTTTCTTTTCCGCCACACCAATGTCGCTTGCAATCACATCGCACTTGGTCATCAGCAGGAAGTATACGTTTTTGCTTTCCTCGCTTAAACATTCATAATTGGCCTGGCCCTTGGCAATGACCACATCCGCCTTTTGGAAAGCGGCCTGAAAAGCAGGGCTGGTTCTTTGAAGAACGGTGCCCAGCGATCCATCCCCATTATCGATAATGCTGGCAAACGCGTCTATGCCAACCAGATAAGCGTCTTCTGCAATAGAATCGTTAACTACCGGCTTGCCCCGCGTGCCAAATAGAATCTCAGCAGTGGGATTCAGTGCCCTTATTTTCTTAAGCAACAGCTTGTCCAAGCAGATTTCCCCACAGTTGTCGCCCAGGTACAACACCATCTTTGCAGCCAAAACATCCTCGATCAATGCTTTGGTATCATCAAGTGCATACTCCAGCTCATCCATCTTCTCAAAGAAACCAAGCACATCGTCCAAATGGGTGTTATGCACCGGGTTAAAATCGATGATGTTGCCGACGATGGCATACCGCACCGCCGCTTGAAAGGGATGCGGAGCTGCATTGATCTTCTGCTCAAACTCCGGCAAATACTTCAAAAACAGATTGTTATAATAGTGCCGGGTTTCCTTATATGGGTCAGGGTTTTTCGTATGCTTTTTGATCAGTTCAAAAATCTCGCCAATGATTTCTGGCGTCGTGGCATCAAAGTTCATTTTTGCAAGATAAGCAAAGACTTCCCGAAGCAATGCCTCCTTGTTTGCAACACCTGTTAATTTCGCCACCTTTACCGCCTGGCTGACGATGCAGGGCAGGCACTTGTCATGCATTTTCATCATTTTACTCCGCTGGTTTATTCTTTAGTGCAGGACGTACGCATCCACTTGGGAGGTTAGCAGCTAAAGTTAAGGGTCTGCTTCCCACTACACAGTAAAACAAGCCCCACCTTTACTACATACCATGCAAAAGCCCGCATTCCTGCTTCAAATAGTGCAATACTTGATTTCGCTTATTTTCCGTAAGGGCATCAAACAAATAGCTTTGTGCAAATGCATGAATATCCTCCAGCCTGCGGCGCAGCCTGTAAAAGCGCAACGCCGCCTCATTGATCTGGTAATCCTTGTGAACCGTTCTGTAAACGGTCATAAAATCGTCCCATGCTTCTGCAAAAAAGAAACTGTTGGTAAAAGAAAAAAGATCAGACTCCACCGGCGCGAGCTTCAGCCCTTCCCAATCAATCAGGATAAGATTTTCTCCTTGCATCAGGTTCCAACCATGAATGTCTGTGTGGCACAGGGCAAAGCGCACAGGGGTGCTATGCAAAACAGATGCGGCCTTTTGCAGCTCTTTTATCGCTTTTAACAGCACATCCTCATACTGCTGCAGTACCCCGCAGATAGGTTCGGGATGATGAATCGCCTCCCTGAGCCATCCAGCCAAATCATTGCAGAATGAAACATCAAAGGTCTCCCGCAGGTTGTTCGTCGGTATGGGTATCACTGCTCCATACCGGTGCAGCTCGGCCACAATCGCAGCTATTTCGAATGTTTGTTGAGATGCCAGCTTTTCACCGCCGATGGTCTGCCCTTGAATGAAAGGGAAGACCATATAAAGAAAGTCCGCATCTTCTGTCTTGTATGTACCAGCCTTGTTCAGCAGCGGCGCAGTCATTCTCCCGCGCAGCTTTGTATTCTCATTCAGCCAGAGGACCACCGGCATGTAAGTGTCGATCCTCTCCAGCCATACTTTGGTAGAGGGTTTGGTTTTATCAAATACCTTCAGAAAATAGTCGCCGTTGGCAGTATGCACCTTCCATGCAGAGGCGGACCAGCCCGCGGGGACCTGATGAACAGACAGCGTCTGTATAGCATAATCGCGAAGAAGCATCCCCTTCATACTTTCAAGCATCCCGACACTCCTTTACGCATTCCCCGATTCGAAAACAGAATGTACTAGCGGGGCAGAGCAAACTATTTCACAACCCGCGTCGCAAAAAAGGAAGGAATACCAAAATCATGCAGCCTGCCGGAACCATTCGTATCCTGGTATACATCCGTCAAGGTAAACCCTGCTCTGATTTGACCGCCAATTTGCTCCTCAATGGTATGGGAAAACTGAATACCCCAATTGTTTTTGATGCTTTCATCATACAGCTTTTGGTCCTTCAGCGGGTTATAGGGCAGGCGATGCTTCAAATTCTTCTCTTCTTCATCAAAGGCAAAATTCATGCCGTTGTCCAGGCCAGACAGCAGTATCCCGCCTTTTTTGAGAATACGGTAGCATTCCCGCCAGATGGGCTGAACGTCCTCCACGTAACAATTGGATACGGGATGGAAGATTAAATCAAAAGCGCCATCGTCAAAGGGCAAGGGCTTAGTCATATCCGCCTGGATAATCTCAATGGCATAGCCCTCCCGCTCTGATACCATTTTTTCGCTTGCCAACTGTGCGCTGGAATAATCCAGCACGGTACAGTTAGCATTTAGCGCCGTAAATATTGGCATCTGCTGCCCGCCGCCGGAGGCCAGACCCAGCACCTTTGCGCCACGCAATTCACAAAACCATTCCTTGGGTACGGGCTTTGTAGGCGTCAAAAGCACAAACCATTCGCCGGCCCTTGCTTTCTCATAGACCTCATGGCTGATGGGGACACCCCATTCCCAGCCCTCCGCCACCCATTTGTCAAAGGTGCTTGCGTTGATTTTCGTATAATCACGGCTCATAGGAGTTCCTCCTTGACGCTGAAGTAAAGCATATTGTTTTTGATAGCACTGTAACTGCCAAGTGATTATCCAGCCTACAAAAGCTTCAATACCCTGCATCCTCCTTCACAATCAGCAAGGTCATGCGGCCTTTTATGCTCTGGCCTTGAATGGTGGATATGACATTGCAAACACGCTCAGCAGATAGACAATCGGTGCAGTATCCTTTGGCTACGCATGGCGGATGATAGCCCGCTCTTTTTGCATTCTGGGGTGAAGCAACGCTCTTTGCCCTCTTTACCGCATCTTCATACGTAGCTGTTATTTTGTTTCTACCCACCACAATAAAAACCCTGTCTGGGCCATATGCCAAGGCTGCCACTCTATTGCCGCTATGGTCGATGTTTACGATTCTGCCGTCAACAGAGACCGCATTAGTGCCTGACAGATAACAGTCTGCCAGCAAAGAGCTTCTTTTAAGCAGCTTTACCTCTTCAGGCGTTGTGCCCAGTTCTTTATCATAAACGGTGGTGCCTCTATCCAGCAAAGCATTGGTAATGCCCATCCCCTGAAGCGTTTGGGAATGGCCGATTCCGACTGTAGCGCCGCCTGGAATCTGTTCCAAAAGATACGTTTTCACATCCTCAAAAGCAGAAAACCAAAGCACATCAATGTTGCGCTTCAAAAAATTGCTTTCAAGCTCACTGATGATCCATGAAGCATCAGCCATACAATCCTCCGCTTATTTGCCACATGCAATAGAACCCACTGCCCAGAATGTATTATTTTACATCATGCCTGTCTATACAGATGTCCATCAGCTGCTTGCGCTTTGATAATGCTTGAGCCCACGGTTAAAAAGATAGCTGGTCAAAAACAACCAAAGAAAAGGCCCAGCAATGCCCCATACAGCGTATAAGGGCTCCATCTTTTTGAGAATAAACAGCGCCGGAAAGTTGGTGATAACAAATATCGGCAGAACAAAGACACCGATCTGCTGGATCAGCCTTGCGTATATCCCCATAGGCATGTTGTTAAAATCCCAGGAGGAGTCCACCAAGCCGGCCAGCGAGTTGGTTTTAACAAGCTTGAAAGCCAGCACCTGTGGCAAGAGAAACATGGCATAGGCAATCAGCGAACCGGTGATCAGATAGCCCATATATCCCAGCGCATCCAGCACGCCTACCGGTACCGCCATACGAGCAAGGCCGATAACAACCGCCACAATGCCAAGCAAAACATCCACGGTAAACAGGGCGATGTCGCTGCGCTTGAGTGTGAGTATGAACTGCAGGGAGACGGGCTTGACCAGTAGCAAATCCAGCTCTCCCGATTGCACCTGGCGGCCGATGCCAAACAGGTTCATCATGTACATGCCGGCGTAAGGTCCGGTAGCAATCATGTAGGTGCCAAAGAACACCAGCACCTCGTCCGGTGTCAGGCCATTGATGGGCACGCCGGTTTTATAGACTACAATCATGTACACGATCTTGGCCAAAAAGTATCCCAGCTCCATGGCGATACCGGTAAAGAAGTTCATGCGATATTCCAATTGACCCATGAGGCTGTTCTTCATCAAAATGCCCCACAACGCCAGGTGCTTTTTGATTTCCTTCATGCCATCAGCCCCCCGCCGCCAGAAATTTTTTCGAACCCATATTCCATAAAAAGACGCTGATCATCGTCATCAGCAAAATCCAAACCATTTGGGAAGCAAGCCCTACAAATACAGCCGAACCCGTCACCGTGCCGATCAGCACATCCACCGGAAAGCCCACTGCATAAGCAAAGGGCAGAAATTTTAACAGCCCGCACACGGTATCCCCGAATATCTCCAAAGGAAAGATGCCGCCGCTTAGCACGACGATAACGATACGTACCGCCTCGAATAAAAAGCCAATCTCCGACAACCAGAAAGCCCACATGCCCACACAAAAGAAGATCAGGAAATTCAGTATCAGTGCGCCAAGCAAGGTGGGCAGGAACAATAGCACCCCGGATGCTTGCACAGGGGAAGCGTGAAAGTACAGCCCTACACCGGTGATGGCCAGTGCCATAAGAATAAGCCCGCCCAGCAGCACACCGATTTTTTGTCCCAGAAAACAGCTTAACCTGTAAGGCAGATAGCCCACGGGCCGGATGACATACTTACTCAGGCCGCCGTTTTTGATATCCTCGTTGATGTCATACTCAAAGCCTGTACGTAACAGCCGCCATAGGATAGCCGCCGATACAGAATAGGCCAGCATCTGGTGATACTCCCGGCCGAAAAGCGCTCCGCCGCCGGAGCCCTGATACAGCGCCTGCCACATAAAGATTTGAATGATGATGGGAAAGGCGGCGCTGGCAAGCCCCATCCAGAAATCCGCACGGTAGGCCATGGTCTCCTTCATGCCAAGGCCGAAGGAGTACAGGTATTTTCTCAGGGTCATAACCCATTCCCCCCTGTATACAGCCGGGCAATGCCCTCCTCCACAGGGATATCCCCGATATTGAAATCCGTTACCGGCAGCGTTTCCAGCATCGTGCGGGAAGTTTCACGCACCAACTCCCTGTCTACCTCGATCACGGCTTGCATTCCCTCCCGGCTGCACAATGTGCCGTAGCGGCTTAAATCCATCTGCGCCGCTTCTTCGGTTTCAAAGGTGACTTGTATACGCTTGCGCTCACCGAAAAGGCCGTTGATCTTTTTCAGCTCCCCGTCATAAGCAATGGCTCCGTCGGCCACGACAATGGTGCGGCGGCACAGGTCCTCTATATCGCTGATGGAATGGCTGGTTAAGAGCACCGTGGTCTGCTTTTCCCGGTTGTAGCTGCGTAAAAACTCCCGGATGCGTTTTTGGGATATGATATCCAAGCCAATGGTAGGCTCATCCAGAAACATGACCTCGGGCTTGTGCAAAAGCGAAGCGATGAGTTCCATCTTCATCCGCTCGCCCAGGGACAGCCGCCGCACCTGCACGCCCATCAACTTCTTAACATCCAACAGCTCCGTCAGTTCGCCCAAGGTATTGCGATACTCGGTTTCATTGATCTCGTAAATGTGGCGGTTTAAAGCAAAGGATTCCACGGCCGGCAAATCCCACCACAGTTGGCTCTTTTGCCCCATGACGATGGCAAAGCGCATCTTGAAATCCTTCTTCCGCTCCCACGGTACATAGCCCATGACCGTGGCGTGACCGGAAGTAGGAAAAAGAATGCCGGAAAGCATTTTCAGCGTGGTCGTCTTACCCGCGCCGTTTGGGCCCAAAAAGCCCACCATTTCTCCCTTTTCCAGGGTGAAATCAATGCCCTTCACGGCTTCTTTGTACAGCTTCTCCCGATGGAACAGGCTTTTGAATGATGCTTTCATGCCCTCTTCTTTTTTTGTGTACTCAAACGTCTTTTTCAAATCTCGGACTTCTATCAGCGCCATGGGACACCGTCCTCTATAAAGAATTGCATATATGCCTTGTGTTATTATAAGCTTGTGCGAAATGTTTGTACATGCAGTAAATATCTAAAATAAACCAATTATGGTGACATTTTGCCGTATAAACCAATGGTTATTTTTGAATTGTTACGATCACCAACGCAAAGAACCGCCTTTGCACACAGCTGTGTGAAGGCGGTTCTTTTTCATAACAACAATGTTACTTGTTGGCCTCTTCCAAATAGAATTCATAGGCTTGCTTGTCGGTGAAGCCTTCGTGCACGATCTTGCGAATCGCATCCGCCATCGCCACAGGATGCTCGCTCTGGAAGATGTTACGGCCCATATCCAGGCCACGGGCGCCGCCCTGCATGGAACGGTAGGCCAACGTGAGCGCATCAGGCTCAGAGAGCTTTTTGCCGCCAGCCACTACGATCGGCACGGGGCAGGCCGCCACAATCTCTTCAAAGTTGTCGCAGTAATAGGTTTTGATGATGTGCGCGCCCATTTCTGCCACGATACGGGTAGCTAGCTTGAAAAAGCGGTCGGTGCGCTCCATGTTCTTGCCCACGGCCACCACGCCCAGGGTGGGAATGGAGTAACGCAGGCCGGCATTGATGGTGCGGCTCAAATTATCGATGCTGGATAATTGGCCGTCGGCACCGATAAAGGTCTGTACAGCCAGGCAATCGGCATTCATACGAATGGAATCTTCGATATCCACCGCAATGACCTCATGGCTCAAGTCTTCATCGAGCATGGAGGAGCCGGAGGATACGCGCAGGGCCACAGCCTTGCGGCAGTCCGGGGGCACGCAGGAGCGCAGCGCGCCGCGGGTGCCCATCAGCACATCAATGCTGGGGAGCAATTGGGGAATCACGATGTCCAACCGTTCAAGCCCCGCGGTAGACCCCATGAAATAACCATGGTCAAAGGCAAACATGACCGTATTGCCGCTCTTGGGATCAAAGATGTTGGACAAGTGCTTTTTCATGCCCCAGTCCAGGTTATTGGAACCCTTCACATGAAACCCGCCTTGATTGGCAAAGGGCGTATCCACATGGTAGTTCTTGGCGACTTTGAGTGCGTCGATATCCGGCATTTGGGTCATCCTCCTTAAAACACGGCGTGATAATATGCATAAGCGTGGCCGCGATGCAGGGTCGCGGCCACACCTGCTAATAAAGTGACCAGGATTTGTTTAAAGAATTAGAAGTTGTAGTTGTCCATGTTCTCGGCGGTGAACACAACACGCTCGGGCAGGAGCACAACGCCGGAATCTTCTGCGGTGTAGGCGTTTGCATCCAGAATGGTATTGGGCATCACTTCCACGGTGCCGATTTCAGGCACGTCGATCTTGTCGCCAACCTTGATGGTGTTGCCGCTGGCCAGGTAATAGGCCAGGTAGCAGCCCAAGGCGCCCTGGACTTTGCAATCCCACAGGCCCCAGCGCTCGAGGATACCGGCGCGGCAATAGTCCTTCATGGAGTTGGGGGCGGCAAAGCCGGTGATGGAAACCTTGGTCTTGTCCAGACCCAGGTTCTGAGCAGCCTGTGCCTGACCGGGCAGCGCAGTGGAGTCATTGCAGATGATGCCGTCGATATCGGGATGGGCGGTCAAGATGGATTCGCCGATGGTGATGGCCTTTTCGGCATCCTGCTCGCTGTAGTAGTTATCGGGAGCAACATTGACCCAGTTGGGGTAGGTGGCCTTGATGTAGGCTTCGCCGGCTACCTGCCAGGAGTTTTGGTCAGCAACGGTGGCCTGAGAGTAGTGCCAGGCGTACTTGATGGCATCCACAGCGGGATCCTTGCCGCGGTTCTTCAAGGAATCCACCAGCATGTCCACCAGCATTTTGCCCAGGATGTCGGGGGTGCCCTGGGAAACCATTACGGTACGGGCATCGCCGGAAACGTCGGAGTCCCAGGTGACGACGGCCAGGCCGGCATCCTTGGCTTCCTTCATGACGGCATCCAAGCCTGTGGCATCCAAGGAGGATACGCACACGGCGTCAGCGCCCTGCTGGATAGCATTGTTGATGACGGTGACCTGGTTGGCCACAGCGGCTTCGGGGCTGCCGTCATACTTGACGGTGAAGCCATTCTTGGCGGCGTATTCCTGGGCGCCCACATTGGCACTCTCAAAGAACGCGTTGCCTGTAAGCTTGGGTACGAATACAACGGTGATGTCTGCGGCGGAAGCTGCAACGATACCAGTCAGCATCACAACTGCCATCAAGGCGACCAACAGTCTGGAAAGGAAACGTTTCATGAATTAACCCCTCCTGAACTTTTCTATTTTACCGCGCGGCCCTGCGAACGCGCGATAACATCGTTTTTTGCGCCGGCCCATGTCGGCAGGCTTCTAAGAAAGTTATTTCCGCACCGTTTGCGGACCCTTGAACAACCGGTGGAAAAATGCCTGCACCTTTGTGTTTTGCATTGCGAAGCGCACCGCTACGGATACAACCAGCAATAGCCCTACAGGGATATCCAGGTACTGGGTGCTGACTCCGGCCATGGACAGCCCAAAGCGAAGGATGCCGATGAGCAGTGCCGCCAAGGCCGTACCGATCACGCTGCCGCTGCCGCCCAGGTTGGATGTACCGCCCAGAACCACCGCGGTGATGATAGGCAGCGTAAGCTCTTTGCCCATATCCGCCTTGGCCGTGCCAAGGTAGGCGGTCAACAGGATACCGGCCAGGGATGCACTCATGCCCGATAGCATGTAAGTGCTCATCACGATACGCTTTGTCTTAATGGCACAGTAGGAAGCCGCGTTTCGGTTGACGCCGCACAGGAAAACCTTGCGCCCATACTTGGTTCGGTGCAAAAGTATGTAGGCCAGCAGGATAAGCCCCAAGAAGATAAACAACTGATACGGGATGACTTTATCAATCCGGCCCTTGGCCATCTTGGTAAAGGCTTCCGGAAACCCGCTGATGCCCTTGTAGGCTTCGGTGGTAGAAAAGTTGGTCACCGCCAGAGCCAGGCCCGAATAGAGGAAGGAACCACCCAAAGTTACCACCATAGGCTGCACACCGGTGTAGGCCACAAAGAATCCACTGAGCATGCCGCACAGTGCGCCGATTGCAAGTCCTAGGCCGCTGGCCAGCCAGATATTCATGCCGGCGTCATTCCACAAAACGCCGATGGAGATGGAGGTCAGCCCTACAATGGAACCTGATTGTATATCCATGCCGCCCGTAATCAGCACGAAGGTGACAAACAGGGAGATGATGCAGATGGACATGAAATCGTTGATACTGCCCAAAAGGACCCTTGGCATTAGAAACTTGGGGTTGATGGCACCAAAGATAAGAATCTCCACCACCAACATCAGCAAAAGGTACAATTCCCAGCGTTTGAGCAGCTTCTTGATTTTTGATTTATCCATGGTGCGCCTCCCCCTCGGCATGGGCCGTTCTGGCCGCCAGCCGTGCCCGGCGGGCACGTTCCTTGGCTTTTGCCTGCAGCAGCGCATCTACCACCACAATGGTGATCAGCAGTATGCCGGTAATGGTATTGTCATAATCGGATGAAAAACCCAGGAACACCAGGACACGGCTGATGGAAGCCATGATGGCCGCACCTACCGCGGCACCGATTACCGAACCCACACCACCGGTTAAGCTGATGCCGCCCAGCACGCAGGCCGCGATGACCTTCATTTCATAACCGTTGCCGGCAATGGGTGTCACAAAACCTACTCGGCTCACATACAAAATTCCGCCGACTGCTGCCAGCATACCGCAAAGCACAAAGCTTGCAACCTTCACCGCCGTTACCGGGATGCCAAGCAGTGTCGCACCGCCCAGGTTATCCCCCACCGCGGCCAGGTACCTGCCGCGCCTTGTCCTATTGAGGACAAAGTGAGTGACCACCATAAAGATCAAGGCAAAAAGATAAAAGTACGTAATCGGCCCCAGGCTCAGTTGGGAAAGTGCCTTGAATCCGGCAGGCAGGTTCTCCACCCATTTGCCTTCCGTAAAAACATAAATCAAGCCTCTTACCACACCGTTGATGCCAAGCGTCATAATAATAGAAGGAATTTTTAGCACCGTAACGCCCATGCCGTTGATCAGACCGACCACAAGGCCGATGCCAAGGGAGACGATAGCCGCCAATCCCCAATTGGAGCCGTTTCGGATCAGGGTGGCGAACACCGCAGCGCTCATGCCCATGGTGGCACCGACGGATACGTCAATTTCCCCGGTGATGATAACAAAAGCGATACCGATGGCAATAATGGTATACACTACGCCGCTGTTGAGCGAGAGCATGATATTCTGCGGAGTCAGGAAGTTGGCATTCACTGCGCCAACACCCAGGAACAGGAACAGAAGAAAGAGGATGGAGGTAATCTCCCGGCTTTTCAGCAGCTTCTTTGCAGCCTGCCCGGAAGCCTTGAGTACGTTCTCAGGCAAGACTCTCCCCCCTTTCCATCACACCGAAGGCCGCAGCCATCAGGTTGTCCTGGTTGATATCCTGCCGTAGGAAACTGCGATTGATGGAACCGCAATACATGGTGACGGCCCGGTCGCTAAGTTCCACGATTTCTTCCATGTCGGAGGAAATCATCAAGATTGCCAGCCCCTGCTCCTTTAATTGCTGAATGATGGCATACACATCGCCACGGGCCGCCGCGTCGATGCCGCGGGTCGGCTCATCCAGAATCAGCACCTTGGGCGAAAGCGAAAGGGCTCTTGCAATAATCACCTTTTGCTGGTTGCCGCCGGATAAGGAACCCATTGTCTGATCCTGTCCGGTGACCTTGGTGCGGAAGCTCTTGACGAACTCAGTGGTGATCTTCTTTTCTTCTTTAAAGTTCATCAGGAATTTGCTCATCCTATCCAAGCAAGCTGCGGAGGTATTGGCCGCCACATCGCTGATACGGAAGATACCGTTCAAAAAGCGGTCCTCCGCGACATAGCTAAGTCCCAAGTCCATGACCTGTCTGGTATTCATGCCGGTAATGTCCCGGCCATTCAGATATATTTTACCGCTTTTCACGGCATCACGGCCAAAGATGGTGGTGGCAAGCTCAGTTCGCCCAGCGCCCACGACCCCGGCAAGGCCCAGAATCTCCCCCGGATGCACTTCAAAGCTTACATCCTTGAACCCGTATCCCGTTAAGTGTTCTACCTTCAACACCGGCTCGCCGGTTCGCACAACGGGCACACCACAGTTATCGCCTACACATTCCCGCTCCTTCATATCCGGGGGCAGAAGGCCTTTGACCAGCATTTCGCGGGTAAACTCCTCCACCGGACCGGAGAGGGTGATGATACCGTCGCGCATGATGGCAACATGGGTTGCGATTTCAAACACTTCCGTTAATCGGTGGGTAATATAGATGAGGCTGATGCCCTTGGCTTTCAAATCTGTCATAATGGAAAACAGAGAATTGACTTCATTGAAAGTCAGCGAACTAGTGGGCTCATCCAGTATCAAAACCCTGGCATTGCGCATCAAGCCCCGCAGAATCTCCACCAACTGCTGTTCAGCGATGGATAGACTGTCCGCCTTGCGCGAAAGGTCCAGCTTCCACTGCAGCTGGGCGATAAGCGCTACCAGCCTTTTATGCAGCACACTCTTCTTCTCATCAAAACCCATGATGATGTTTTCTTCTACCGTCATATTGGGAAAGAGCATGGGCTCCTGAGGTACCAAGTAAATCCCCTGTGCCAGAGCTGCGGAAGGCCGATTCAGTTTAACCGGCTGGCCCTTTATCGAGATTTCGCCTTCATCCGGCTGATAGATACCCATCAGTATCTTGACCAAGGTGCTTTTGCCGGCCCCGTTTCCGCCGATGAGCGCAACAACTTCGCCGCAGTTCACGGTCAGATCGATGCCCTTGAGCACCGCGTTCAAACCGAAGGACTTGCGAATGCCACGGACGGAAATCATGATTTCTTTGGGAGCGCAGGTCGTTTCGTTCACGATAAAGCCTCCATGATCAAGTTATACATTTGTTCGCACCGCGAATATTTGAGCGTTGGTTAAATCATACGCCATTTATATGGACTTGTCAACTCTTGCAACCAAAAATCTTCGTGAATTTTCTTTGAATCGTGCAACACGTGCAAACTCGTCCACTCCAATTAGCGATTTCTGTTATATTTTCCTGCAATCATACCGATATATATGGCCCTGTCACAAAATTCCCGATATGTTTTACAGATGTGATTGACATCTACCCCCAATGATGCTATACTCTCATCAATCGAACTTTTGATTTGTATTTAAACTTTTGTAACTCTACCGGGCAGTTTGGCAACTATGCCGTTTGAAGGGCATTCCAAGCACCCAAGAAAGAGGAAGCATGAACTACGAAGAGTCCCTGATGATTAAAACGTCCTGGTACTATTACTTTGAAAATATGACCCAGCAGCAGATTGCCGACGTACTGGGCATCACCCGTCTTAGGGTCATTAAGCTCCTGGACAAGGCACGGGAAACGGGAATCATTCAATTTAAATTGCGCCAGGATGGTATGGAGCGCATTGCGCTGGAAAAGACGCTGATAGAGCGCTATGGCCTGAAGGATGTTTTTGTCGTGCCGGCCATGCCGGGCCGCACCGAGGTGAATGAAAACATTGCCAAGGCTGCCGCCATGTATGTAAGAGACAGGCTGAGCGAAAACAGCTTCATTAACATCGGCTATGGCGACACGCCAAGCCGGGTCTTAAACAATCTGGCCACCATGGCCCAAGACCCCATCTCCTGCGTGTCCTTAACTGGCGGGGTCAATTACTACCTGCCGGATACCCGTTCCAATGTATTTAACGCAAAACTTTACCTGATGCCTGCACCGCTGTTGGCCAGTTCCAAGGAGATGGCTGACGCCATGCGCCAGGAAGCATCCGTCATGGAGATCACGCGCATGGTCCGCCTGGCCTCCATTTCCGTAATTGGCATCGGTCCCATGCACGAAACCGCCACAATCATCAAATCCGGCATATTGAGCAAGAACGATTTCTTGTATCTCTCCATGAAAGGGGCCGTAGGTGACGTACTAAGCCATTTTATCGACAAGAATGGCGATTTGCTGGAGAGCCCCGTGGAGGACAGGCTAATCAGCACGCCGCTTGTCACACTTCGGGAGCTTCAAAACGTGATCGGTGTGGCTGCCGGTGAAAACAAGGTCGAGGCCATTCGCGCAACACTCCGCGGAAAATACCTGGATGTATTGATTACAGACGAACCCACCGCCGCCATTTTGGCGGAGGATGTTTAATACTTAATACCTTTATCGCAAGACAGAGTGCCCGAAGCATGTAATTCATAGACATGGTAAGGAGGATTATCATGGCTGATCAATATTTACTTGCACTGGATGCCGGCACAGGCAGCGTGCGTGCTGTACTCTTTGATGCAACCGGCCAGCAGCTGGGTTGTTCGCAGCAAGAATGGTTTCACAAGGAAGATCCCCGCTTCCCCGGCAGCATGGACTTTGATTGGGCTCATAACTGGCATTTAGCATCCGGCTGCGTAAGAGAAGTGCTGTCTCAGACCGGGGTTAACCCCCATGCCATCGCAGCCATCTCCACCACCTGCATGCGGGAGGGCATTGTGCTGTACGACGCCCAGGGTCAGGAGATCTGGGCCTGTGCCAATGTGGATGCCCGTAGCGGCGACGAGGTCGCAGAACTTAAAATGCTGGACTCCGACCTGGAAAAGGAACTGTATAAAGTATCTGGCCAAACGTATGCGCTTGGCGCACTGCCAAGGTTGCTTTGGGTCAAGAACAAGCTACCTGATGTATATGAAAAGACAGCTACCATGTCCATGTTCAATGACTGGCTGATTTACAAATTGACCGGTGTGATGGTCACCGAGCCCAGCAACGGCTGCACAACAGGGGTCTTTGATCTTTCCAGCCGGAGTTGGGATGTCTCCATCGCCCAGCGCTGCGGTTTGAAGGACAACATTTTCCCCCCTGCCCGAGAATGTGGTACGGTGGTCGCGGCGGTAAGTGAACTTGGGGCTGCCCAAACTGGCCTTGCAGCCGGCACGCCGGTGGTTACGGGCGGCGGCGACGCACAGCTGGGTTGCATCGGCGTAGGTTTGGTGGAGCCCAACCAGGCGGCGGTGTTTGGCGGCAGCTTCTGGCAGTATGAGTACAACACCGCAAGCGCAGCAACTGATCCCTTCTGCCGGGTTCGCGTCAACTGCCATGCCGTTCCCGGCCTGTGGCAGTATGAGGCTATCGCCTTTATGCCAGGCTTGGCCATGCGCTGGTACCGCGATGCCTTCTGCCAGGCAGAAAAAGAAAAAGCCAAAGAGCTGAACCTTGATGCCTATCAATTAATGAATGCCGAGGCAGAGAAAATTCCTGCCGGCTGTTATGGCATGATGTGCTCCTTCTCCGATGTAATGAATTACATCTCCTGGCGGCACGCGGCCCCGACCTTTGGCAATTTTGACTTTAACCCCGACAAATTCAATCGCTATACCTTTTACCGTGCGATCATGGAAAACGCAGCCCTGGTGACCAGAGGGCATATGGATCTGGTTAGGGAGTCTTCCGGCGGGCAGCCCAAAGAGATCATTTTTGCCTCCGGCGCCGCCAAGAGCCCGCTTTGGTGCCAAATCGTTGCGGATGTGATGGGCCTGCCTGTCAAGGTGCCTAAGGTTAAAGAGGCCACCGCTCTTGGCGCAGCCATACTGGCCGGCTATGGCGTCGGCATTTATGAGAGCATGAAAGAGGCTGCCGCGAACCTTGTGAAATGGGAAGCTGTCTACCATCCCGATCCTGAAAACAAAAAGGTTTACGACCAAATGTACACCGTCTGGCGCAAGTTCTATCAAAATCAACTGGAGCTGAGCGATCAACGCGTGACGCGATACATGTGGGCCGCCCCTGGCCTTTAAGCTAATTTAATCATTAAGGAGAGATATGCCTATGTTCATCATCCATGAAAACGAGCGGGAATATCGGTTTGGCGACAGCGGCCCCAAGTACCTGATGAAAGGCCCACGCATGAACTTTGCTGTTGTGCAGTTCCAGGCCGGTCAAGATTTTCAGGCCCATTATCACAATGAGATGGAAGAAAACTTCTTCATATTGGAGGGCGAGGTGGACGTCGTGGTGGACGGCACCGTTCATCACCTGACACCAGGCCAGCTCATCCATATTGAGCCGGGTGAAACCCATTATGTTGTCAATCACTCCAACGGTCCAGTGAAAATGATTTCCACCCTTGCTCCTTACCGGGATGCAGATAAGGTAGATGTGGAAAACTATACGTATTGACAGCCTTATATGCAAAAAGCGGCGGCCTCCAAGTGAAGCCACCGCTTTTTGCATATCATTCAGTTACATCATGACTCAAACATTGTTTATATAGAAAAGCTATTGGAAAACTCCTCAACCCGAGGCTGTCTGCAGTGAGCGCGGATAATGCTCTCCACCTCGCCGCCCGGCATAGGCAGGTAATAATAATACCCCTGAACCTCGTCACATTCCTTGGCCATTAAAAAATCCAGCTGCCCCTGCGTCTCCACACCCTCAGCAATCACCTTCATGCCAAGGCTCTTGGCCAGATTGATGATAACCTGGGAAATGGCCTTATCCTTGTCGCTGTGCTCGATTTCCCGGACAAACTGCATATCCATCTTGATGCGGTCCACCGGCAAAAGCTTCAACCGGCTCAAGGAAGAATACTCCGTACCAAAATCATCGATAGAGATGCATACGTTTAGCTTCTTTAGCTCATTCAGCACAGAAACGATATAGCCCGCTTCCTTGATGGCGATGCCTTCCGTAATCTCCAACTCCAGGTCCTGGGGGTCAAGCTTTGTAATCTCCAAAACCTGCTTGACCTGTCCCACCAGATTAGGGTTGCGGAACTGATTGACAGATATATTCACCGCTACGCGCATTCTGGGCAGACCCATCATTTGCCACTGCTTGTTCTGGCGGCATGCCTCGTACAGCACCCATTCTCCAATACTATTGATCAAGCCGCACTGTTCCGCCAGAGGAATAAAAATACCTGGCGGCACCATGCCAATCTCGGGATGTCGCCAGCGCAACAGCGCCTCCATACCAACAATCTTCCCGGTGGATAGCTCTACCTGCGGCTGGTAATGCACCACCAGTTCATGCCTATCCAACGCCCGGTAGAGACTGTTGGTCAAGCGCATTTTCATTTGAATTTCTTCACGCATGTGCGGCGAGCATAACACATACTGATTCTTGCCCTTATCCTTTGCATGATACATCGCGATATCCGCACTTTTGATCAAAGTATCTGTGTCGGCGCCATCTATGGGGTACATTGCCACCCCAGCGCTACCGGTAACAAACATTTCCTGCCCATGCACAATGAAAGGCTTGGAAAACAGGCCCATCAGTGTCTCCATAATGCGCTGAATGTTCTCCACATCCGCCAGATGGTTGACCATGATCACAAACTCATCACCGCCAAAGCGCGCGACCGTATCCGTTTTGCGAAGGCACTTCATCAGCTGCGATGCCACCTCGCGAATTAAGTAATCGCCGCCTTGGTGGCCCATGGTGTCGTTGATGCTCTTAAAGCCATCCAAATCCAAAAAAATGACAGCAATCGTCTTTTCCGTACGCTGCGCCAGCGAAATGGCCTGCTCCGTCCTATCCTTGAATAGAGCACGGTTGGGCAAACCCGTCAGATTATCATAATACGCCAGAAAATGAACTCTGGTCTCTGTCCGCATCTTGTCCATCGCATCGGCGGTGATGTTGGAAAGCACCTTTAAAAGTTCGAGATGATCGCCGCGCCATGGCGCGCCATGCGTCACCTTTTCCAGGCGAAGATGCCCAACCACCTCTTCCTTAACGGAAACCGGAACGCAAAGCAGCGATCCTATCCCCTCCGCCGCGAGTTTTCCCAACAATGCGGGCTTGTCATAAGGCGCAGGAAAGCCCGAGGCAATAATGACCGTTTCCCGGGTGTCGGCCAAATCCTCTTGCCTCAAATTGGTATGATCCAATAGCACCCCAGCCATATCCGGACGCAGCCAGCAGTAGCCAGGATAGTCGCTGTCGGCAACGGTAACACACGATACAAACCGCACGCAGTCCGCTTCAAAAAACTCACCGATCAGCTTGAATAGCTCTTGCATTTTTTCCTTTTCGTTTTTCCGGGCACCTGAGGCGATTTCAAAGGAAACATCAGATATCAGCTTCTGCCGCCTAATCTGCTCTTCATTTTCCTGCAGCCGCAAGACATAGGCCTTATGCGCATAAAAGGCTACCCAAACCGCAATCAGAAAAATGCCGATCCTTCCGCAATAATCCACATGATTGATTTGCACAACAACCTCAGGCTTTAGTATCCAAACAATCACCTGTGTGGCAAGGATGGAGATTGCAGTACATATTAATACGATTTGCCTTCTGAAAAGCATTGCAAACAGGAGTGTAATAATGGGAAACGCCCACACGGTGACGCTCCCATAGTCTAGCAATTGCATCGTAACGGCAGGGATGGATAATGCCACCGCTACCACATAGACAACCTCCTGCATATTCCTGCTGATGCGCAGGCGCGTGACCCATTGTATCACAAGGCCAAACAAAAAAATCTGGAGGCTGGGCAAGAGCACAGCCATTAAGGGTGTTCCCGGCTGCATGATAAACTGCGTGAAATAGTAAACAAAACTCCCCGCAAAAAAAGCGAATGACAGGTAATTATACGCCATGCCTTGATTGGTATTGGCCAATACAACTTCCAAGTCATTTGGCTGGTGACGATTTAAGAATCTATATCTTTTAATACAATAACTGACTGTAGCCAGCGGAATCAAAAATGCGACTGGCGCAAACTGAGGAAGATATGCGTTGGGAAAGACCGAGTTAAAAAAGACATCCGCAGAACCCAAAAGAACAGAAACAGCGCAGGCTATGCTGATCATCTTCGCCTGCTTTTCCTCAGTGATATCATCTGCATGGGCAGACCATTTTCGAATCAACAAAAACGTAACCAGAAAGCAGCAAAGAAAATAAGTATAAAACAAATAATCCCATACATTGTTCACCGCTACATTGGCCCAGCCAAGCGGCGTCCTGACCATATTGTACTGCATTGCGGCCATAGAGTCGGATAAAGAGAAAATATATAGAATTACTGCGGCTGGCACATAGACAAGAGCGTAGACCCAACGCCTGAACACAATCCCTTTCTCCTTGATAAGCAACAAGGAAAAGTGAACGGTTATCCCAAACAAAAGGCTCCAGCCACCGGCCGCGATACGGCGGCCTATCAAGCATTCAGCAAGCGAAGGAGCATTGATAGCTACAGAAAAGCCAAAAGACCATAACGCCATGCAGGCACACATCAGCGTAAACGTAATGTTGACACCTGATCGGGGATTTTGCAAAAGCGTGTATACGCCAAGAAAAGTACTGATAGCACATACAATAACAAATATGACAGGCATCGGTTCAATCATGAAACAGGTTGCCTCATTTCAACTGAATTATCCATTACGAAATACATGCACAAAAATGTGCCACCATATATAGTTCGGCATCTAACCAGTCGATTTAAACCATTGCATCCATTTCCAGAACATTTCGAACAAAAACACAAAAGCAAAACAAAATATGATGCATGCCATAACCAGCATGTCAAAAGCAAGGGCTTTCTGTAGAAAAGCATCATATAACGTAATTGATTTCTTGCATTCGCATTTCTTCTATACTATAATAATTTGAGAAATATTTCAATTACGCGGGTATTGATATCGATTTTAACAAACCTTTCCCAGTGGAGGCTATATGCACGAAACCCTGATGAGGATACCAGGGATCATGAAAACTAAATACGCAATGGATATATCTGCGTATGATCCCACCTTCCTAATCAAGTCCATCGACAAAAGGGTGCTGGCATCAGGGGTTTCGGGTATCCATGCCTATTTGGATTATCTGTCTGATAACGTCGGCGAGGCGCAGGCGCTTTTCGACTCCCTGCATATTACTTATAGTCAGTTTTTCCGGGATCCGATGACCTTTGCCTATTTGGAGCAGTATGTGCTTCCCCAAATTATTACAAAAAAATCAGAGGGCAGCGAAATTCGCGTATGGTCGGCAGGATGCGCCGGCGGGCAGGAAGCGTATTCCGTGGCGATGTTGATTTCCGATATGGCACAAAGCAACGGCATGGATGTTCGGTATAGGATCATTGCGACAGACATTTGCAACGTTTCCTTGTCTGCGGGCCAAACCGGCCTGTATGATCAAAATGCTCTGCAGGAAGTCAGGGACAAGCATATTCAGCGGTATTTTTCCAAACAGGCAGGTGCTTATGTCATATCCCAGCAGCTGCGCAAGAACGTGATCTTTTCATATTACGATCTTTTGGATACTGCTACATCCAATCCGCCCGAAAGCATATTTGGCGATTTTGACATTGTTCTGTGCTGCAATCTTTTGATTTATTACACCAGCGAACTGCAGCAGTTCATTATCAAAAAACTCAAACACGCCTTGGCCAGGGGCGGTTATCTGATCACCGGCGAAGCGGAGCGTTCACTGGTGGAAAAGTCCTCTAGGCTCAGGTCTCTCTCCGTCCCCTCCTCCATTTTTATGAATCATCCAAGGAGCGCTGCTTTATGAAATTCCAGCATATGCACATTAAAACGCAGTTGTATTTGGGCTTTGGCGTTATTCTGCTTTTCGTTTTGCTGACCGGTATTGTATCATATTTTCAAGCGGATCAGCTCCATCTGCAAACCAAAACCTTGTTCAATCATCCTTTGCAGGTTCGAAACGCAATCAACGAACTGAGTGTGGATATACTGACTGTTCGTGTAGCGCACAGGGATATGCTGCTGTCCAAGAGCGATGCCGAGAGGCAGGAAAATCACAGCCTGATTCTCACGGCCTTTGATGATGCGCATGCACAATTCGATATCTTATTCGACAGGTACCTTGGCCCACGTGAGGATGTTGAGGATGCCTATAAGGGCTTTACCCTTTGGAAAACTGAAGTCGAGGAGAACAACCGCCTAATCTTTGCCGGTGCCACTGTGAAAGCCAATGAAAATCTTCGGCCAAACAGCATCATCTCGAACCACCGGGCAGATCTCTGGACGGCTGTTAAGGTAATAGATGACTTTTCCCTCAACAAGGCAAACAGCCTATTTTCATCCTCCGAAGCGATGAAGGACAGTTTAAACCTGCAGTTGATCGGCCTGCTGTGCCTTATTTTATTTGCTTCCCTAATGATCATCTTCCGCATTATCCGCAATATACGCAAGCCGCTGGACCAAATGAACCAGGCCGTCGTTCAGTTTCAGCAAGGGGATATGAATGCCCGTATCCGCTATGATTATCAAAACGAGTTTGGCGCCCTGGCATCCTCCATCAACCATCTGACCGAAGCAGTTCAGACGAATAGCGAATTAAATGAAAAGACTTTCAAGCTATCGAAAGTAATGCTGAAAGAGGACGAGGCGCACATCTTCTTTCGGGAATTCCTGTACGGCCTTGCTGAGCAGACCGGCGCGCAGGTTGCTGCCATTTATCTCATTAGTGAGGATCAGGAAGAGTATGTACTCTTTGAATCCCTCGGCATGGAAGGGAACGCCAAAACATCCTTCAAGGCAAAATCGCTGGAAGGGGAATTCGGCGCGGCTGTCCTGTCAAAGAAAGTGCACTACAGCAAACACATTCCCAGTTATGCACGCTTTACATTCCATGTGACCAACGGAAAATTTGCGCCCAGTGAGATCATCACGATCCCTATCCTTTCGGGTAGACAGGTTACCTCCGTCATTTCCCTTTCCACCATCTCGGCGTTCCCACCCCAGGCACTGGAGTTGATTGAGCGGAATATGACCGCCATGAACGCCCGCATTGGGGGAATACTGGCCTACCGTAAGCTGCTGGATCTGACTGCGCTATTGGAAAAGCAAAACCGTGAGCTGGATGCACAAAAAACGGAGCTTTCCGCACAAACAGTTGAGCTTACCCAGCAAAATGCAGAGCTGGAAATGCAAAAAAAGCAGCTGGATGAAGCCAGCCGCATGAAAACAAACTTCCTGTCCAATATGAGCCACGAACTGCGCACACCGCTGAATTCTGTGATCGCCTTGTCCGGGGTGCTCAGCCGCAGAGTCAAGAACCTGATTCCGGAGGAGGAATACCGGTATCTGGAGATCATTGAGCGGAACGGAAAAAATTTGCTTTCGTTGATCAACGACGTGCTGGATATTTCCCGCATTGAGGCCGGTCGCGAAGAGCTGGAAATCAATCAGTTCTCTGTAGATGACCTGATCTCAGACACCGTGTCCCTGCTTACCCCCCTTGCAACACAAAAGGGTATCACGCTTCAACACCAGTGCCTGACCCCCGGCTTGACAATGTACAGCGACATGGACAAGTGCCGCCATATCCTGCAGAATATTATCGGAAACGCCATCAAGTTTACAGAGAAGGGTTCCGTCGATATCTCAGCGCGAGAAAGCGGCGACCTTGTGGAAATAAGAATATCGGATACAGGCATAGGCATCTCCCAAGAAAACCTGCCATTCATCTTTGATGAATTCCGGCAGGCGGACAGCGGGACCGCAAGGCGTTATGGCGGAACTGGCCTTGGCCTGGCTATTGTCAAAAAGTATACGGAGCTGCTGGGTGGTTCGGTCAGGGTCAAGAGCACCCTTCATGAGGGTTCGGAATTCATCATCACGCTGCCCATTCGCCTAAAAAGCACAAAGGAAGCCATACGTCCTGAAAAACAGGAGCCCACTTTTATACAGACCGATCCGGCTATCGTACCGGCATCCGATGCGAAGGATAAGGTAATCCTGCTGGTAGAAGACAATGAATCCGCCATTATACAGATCAGCGATCTGGTAGAGGAAATGGGGCACAGCGTCCTGATAGCCCACGACGCTAACGAAGCGCTTTCGCTCATTGACAAACTAATTCCCGACGCCATGATTCTGGACCTGATGATGCCGGGCATCGACGGCTTTGAGCTGTTGACCATCATGCGCAACGCCGAGGCAACCGCTCATATCCCGGCATTAATACTGACCGCCAAACACATTACCAAGGATGACCTGCACGTATTGAAGAGAAACAACATCCATCAGCTGATTCAAAAGGGCGATGTGGACCGCCTGATGCTCAAGAATGCCATCAGCGGTATGCTCTACGGCAAGCAGGAAGCAAAGCCCAAGCATACACAACAAAAGCTCGCGCCAGCCGTCTTTCAAAGCCGGCCCCTGGTTCTTGTGGTTGAAGACAACCCGGATAACATGACTACCGTAAAGGCCCTGCTTGATGATGAATATGAGGTCATTGAGGCGGATAATGCCTTAACCGGGATTGAGCTTACGAAAGAGCGCCATCCCCATCTGGTTTTGATGGATATTGCCTTGTCGGGCATGGATGGCATTGAGGCGTTCAATGTCATTAGAAATACACCCGATCTTGCACTAATCCCTGTCATCGCACTAACAGCCAGCGCCATGGAACACGAACGGGAAATCATTCTGGCGTATGGATTTGACGGCTTTATCGCCAAACCGATAGACGCCAAGGAATTTTTCCAGAAGATACGCGAGGTGTTGTATGGAGAATAAGCCTTACGCAATCCTTGCCATTGATGACAACGAAGATAATCTGATTACCTTGAAGGCATCCATTCAGGATGTTTTTCCAGACGCTGTTGTATTCACCGCTCAAAACGGTCAGGAAGGAATCGCCCTGGCTGCTGCCGAGGACCCTGATGTGATTCTGCTGGATATATTGATGCCCGGCATGGATGGGTATGAGGTATGCCGTTGGTTGAAAGCCGACAGATTGCTCAAGGAGATCCCGGTTGTATTTGTCACCGCCATGAAGGATGACAAACAAAGCCGCATCCAAGCCTTGGAAAGCGGAGGGGACGCTTTTTTAACAAAGCCCATTGATCAAAGTGAACTGATAGCCCAGATTCGGTCCATGCTGAAAATCAGGGCGGCCAATCGGCAAAAGCAAAATGAAAAAAAGATGCTTGCTGCCATGGTTGATGAAAAAACCAGCAAGCTGAAAGCCGCACATCTGGAAACCTTGAAGCTGCTGGAAGAGTTGCGCAAGGAAAACAAGGCGCGCCGGGAAAGCGAAAAATCCCTACTGCAAAGCGAAGAGCTATACCGCCGTATCGCAGAAAACATCTCAGATGTCGTATGGACATCTGACCTGAATTTCCATTTGAAGTACGTGACCCCCTCCATCGAGCGGCTGGTCGGCGACAACGCAGAGTCTTACATGCGCTGGCCGCTGGAGAAAAAATTTACTCCTGCGGCCATAGACTCCATCCGTACAGCCCTGATAGAGGAGTTAAAGCGTGAAAACGACCCTGAGGTAGACCTTAGCAGAAGCCGGCTCTTTGAAGTTGAGCATTTTAAGTTAAACGGCAGCACGGTCTGGGTTTCCATGCATGTATCCTTTGTCAGGGATCAAGAGAATCACATCATTGGCCTGCAAGGCGTGACCCGTGATATCACAGCGCGTAAGCTTGCTGAAAAGGCGCTGCTGAATTCAGAGCTTAGGCATCGCCGCCTGTTTGAAACAGCCAAGGCCGGTATACTGATTATGGATGCTGCCACCGGCGTCATTACAAACGTGAATCCCTTCCTTGTTGAGATGCTGGGGTATCCCGCTGACTACTATCTGGGCTGCACCATATGGGAAATTGGGTTGTTTCGCGATTATGTCAAGGATTTTGCGTGCTTTGCAAATCTCAGAGAAAGAAAAGATATTATCAACGAGAATATCTTGCTTACAACGGCAGACGGCCGTATAAGGAATGTGGAGTTTGTCGGCAATTCCTACTCTGTGGACGATACCTATCTAGTCCAGTGCAATTTCCGCGACATTACAGACCGTAAGCTCACGGAAAAGGCATTAATCCACTCCCACAACCTGATGCGCTATATCATTGAGCACAATTCCAGCGCCGTAGCGGTTTATGACAAGGAACTGCGTTACCTGTATGTCAGCCAGCGCTATTTGGATGATTACAATCTCAAAGAAGATATTATTGGCAGGTACCATTACGAACTATTTGCGGATTTGCCGGACCGATGGAAAAAGGTGCATCAGCAATCGCTCCTGGGCGAGGTCGTTTCTGCAGAAGAGGAGAAGTTTCTGCGGGCGGATGGCTCCATCATATGGAATAAATGGGAGTGCCGTCCCTGGTATGAAGCAGACGGCTGCATTGGCGGAATTATTTTGTATGTGGAGAATATCACCGAGCGTAAGCTCAATATGATGGAGCTTCGCAAAACAAAGGACTATCTGGAGCAGTTGATTGCCAATGCGAATGCGCCGATTATTGTTTGGGATGAGCACCTATGCATTACCAAATGCAACACCGCATTTCAAAAGCTGGTTGGCAAAACGGAATCGGAGATTTTGGGCAAAAGCATTGGCACCTTCATCCCTGCCCGCAGCGCGGGAATCATACTCCATAGAATCGAAAATATCGTAAAGCAAAAAGGCCTGGAGTCCACGGAATTTGAAATTCTTCATCATGACAGGTCCATCCGCACGGTGCTGTGGAGCCTTGCCACAACCTATGACATTGATGGCGTTCACAAAACCTCCACCATTGCACAGGGCCAGGATATTACGGAAAGAATAGCGGCAGAAAAAAAGCTGTTCTACCTTGGCTACCACGATCAGTTGACAGGTATCTATAACCGCCGCTTCTTTGAGGAGGAAATGAAAAAGCTCGATGTCGAGCACAACTTGCCTCTGACCATTGCTGTGGGCGATATCAACGGTTTGAAGCTGATTAACGATTCCTTCGGGCACAACGTCGGCGACGAGCTTTTGCAAAAGGCGGCCATCACCATCTGCAAAGCCTGCCGTAATGACGATATCATTGCCAGAACGGGCGGGGACGAGTTTGCCATCATCTTTCTAAAGACCAGCCAGCAGCAGGCCATGCAGATTATCAGCCGCATCGAAGGCTTCGCCGTAGGGGTTAAGGTGGCAAATGTTGATCTATCCATCTCCTTTGGCTGCGACACCATTACCCATAGCAGCCAGTCTATGTCCGAAGCCCTCTCCAATGCCGAAAACCAAATGTACAAAAACAAGCTGCACGAGCGGTCCAGCTTGCGCAGCAATATTATTAACGTGATTATGAACGCCTTGTTTGAAAAAAGTAAAAGGGAGTCCCGTCACTCTGAACGCGTCAGCCGGATTTGCCAAGCCATCGCCGCCGCCATGCACTTTGACAAGGATACCATCAAGCAGATCGGCATCGCCGGCCTGGTGCACGATATCGGTAAAATCGGCGTGGATGAGATGATTCTCAACAAACCCGGCCGCCTGACCCCGGAAGAGCGCAGGGAGATTGAGCGCCACCCGGAAACCGGCTGGCGTATACTCAGCTCCTCCAGTGAATTTTCCGACCTGGCTCAGTTTGTGCTGGAGCACCATGAACGGTGGGATGGCTCCGGTTATCCACGGGGCCTTGCCGGAGAGAACATATCTATTGAAGCCAGGATTATTGCCATCGCCGACTCCTTTGACGCCATGACCAGCGAGCGCAGCTACCACAAAGGCATCAGCCGGGAAGACGCAGCAAGTGAACTTACACGGTTCTCCGGCACATTGTACGATCCTGCCATGGTGGATACATTCATCAGCCATGTACTGCCCACATTCGAAGCCAATTAGTATATTCGCTATCCCATGCTTTCTGAAAATGAAAACGTTTCGCTTTATTGACAGAAGGTAAAAAATGATTTACGATGCTAGCAATGGCATCGTATTTTTGATGCAGCAACAGAGTGCAACACTTGGCGCGAGTGAGAATGAACACGTTTAAAAATATAGCAGGAGGTATGTATGGGCCTATATACTGAAAATGGATGCCTGTACCGCCGGATGGGTACGGAGCTTGTTTGCATTGCTCCCTGGGGTAAGGATGGCCTGCGGGTAAGAGCCACACGCAATCCCGCCTTTTCAGGGGAGGAATGGGCGCTGCTTGAAGACGTATCCACTCAAAACGATTCACATTGTGAGATTGATGGAGACACCGCCTTTTTGCGCAGTGGAAGCATAACCTGCCATATCAACAGCGAAGGCTGGCTGCGCTTTGAAAATGCCAGTGGCGAAGTGCTGCTGCGCGAATACTGGCGCAACCGCTACAACATCCACCGCTATGCCATGCCGCTAAATGTAGACGGCCGGGAGCTCGCACCTGTCCCCGGACAAAGCGGTTGGCGCTTGACCGCCCGCTTTGAGGGAAATGATAATGAGCGCATCTACGGCATGGGCCAGTACCAGGATGGCCGTTTGGATAAAAAAGGTTCTGCATTGGAGTTGTGCCACCGCAATACCCAAGCCTCTGTTCCCTTTTATTACTCCAGCCTTGGTTACGGCTTTTTATGGAACAATCCTGCTATTGGCCGGGCAATCTTCGGCATGAATGTAATGGAGTGGGAAGCCCAAAGCACCAAAGAATTGGATTATTGGATTTGCACCGGCGATACGCCTGCGGACGTGATGCAAAAGTATACCGCTGCCACGGGCTATGCCCCCATGATGCCGGAATACGGTTTGGGCTATTGGCAGTGCCGCCTTCGCTACCGCACCCAGGATGAACTGCTTACTGTTGCCCGCAGGCACAAAGCCATGGGGCTTCCCATGGATGTAATCGTGGCTGACTTTTTTCACTGGACAATGCAGGGGGATTTCTGCTTCGATGAAAGAGACTGGCCCGACGTTAATGGCATGATCGCAGAACTTAGCAGCCTTGGCATTCAATTGATGGTTTCTGTTTGGCCCACAGTGGACAGCCGAAGTAAAAACTATAAGGAAATGGCCGAGAAAGGCCTCCTGGTGCAGGTGGACAGGGGCCTTTCCATACACATGAACTGGATGGGCGAATGCGTATTCTTCGATGCCACACACCCGCAGGCACGGGATTTCATTTGGCAAAAGGTAAAAGAAAACTATTACCGCCACGGCGTACGCATCTTCTGGCTGGATGAGGCGGAGCCAGAATACGGTAAATACGACTTTGACTTGCAGCGCTATCATATGGGTCCGGCTGCCATGGTCAGCAACATCTATCCCGCCATGTACTCCAAGGCCTTCTATGACGGCATGGCCGCGGAAGGACAAAAGGACATTGTCAATTTGGTCCGCTGTGCTTGGGCAGGCAGCCAAAGGTACGGCGCACTGGTCTGGTCGGGGGATGTAGATTCTTCCTTCCGCTCCATGAAGGAGCAGTTAACCGCCGGCCTTTCCATGGCCATGGCTGGCATTCCCTGGTGGAACAGCGATCTGGGCGGTTTTAGCGGCGGCATCATCACCGATGAAAAGTTTCAAGAGTTGCTGGCACGCTGGTTCGCCTGGGGCACATTTACACCCGTCATGCGCATGCACGGCGACCGACTGCCCTATGAACCGCCGGCAGAGGAATTCCGCGGCGGCGTGCGCCAGTTTGGCAGCGGCGCGCCCAATGAAGTGTGGAGCTATGGCGAAAATATGCAGGCTTTGTTTATCCGCTACATCCGTCTTCGGGAAAGCCTTCGGCCCTACACCCGCCGTTTGATGAAAGATGCCCATGAAACAGGCACACCTATCATGCGCCCATTGTTTTATGATTTCCCAGGGGATGAAGAAGCCTGGAAGCAGGATACCGCCTATATGTACGGACCGGATATGCTCATTGCCCCGGTGCTTGAGCCGGGCGTTACAACGCGCCTCACGTACCTGCCCAAAGGATGCGTATGGGTGGAGCAGTCCACTGGCAGGGAGTTTGCAGGCGGGCAGGTGGTCACTGCCCACGCGCCCATAGACATCATCCCGGTGTTTACGAAAAAGGAAGCCAACATCATCATTGAGGAGCTGCGCGCATGAGTACAGGTATGAGACTATTTTACCATCAGCCGGCCGCCACTTGGGACGAGGTTCTTCCCCTTGGCAACGGTCTACTAGGTGCTATGGTATGGGGCGGGGCAGAAAAAGAGCAGATCGGCTTGAACGAAGGTACCCTTTGGTCCGGCTACAAACATGAAAAAAATAACCCCAGTGCCCTTGCCGTATTGCCCCGCGTTCGTGAACTGATTTTTCAGGGTGAGTACAAAAAGGCCCAGGAGCTTGTGGAAAAAAGCATGCTGGGCGAGTATACCGAAAGCTATATGCCCCTTGGCAACCTGTTTGTTGAGACAAAGGGGCAAGGCGAAGTGAAGGATTATTCCCGTGAACTGAGCCTTGACACCGCCTTGGCCAAGGTCAGCTATACCCAAAATGGCGTGCGGCATCAGCGGGAGTATTTTGTCAGCTACCCCGACAAGGCCATGATTATCAAGCTTACGTCAGACGGCGGACCCTTGGATCTTTGCTTTTCCTTTGACAGCCTTCTGCGCTATACCGTGAAGGCCGGAGAAAACGCCTTGACGATATCCGGTCAGTGTCCCGAGCATGTGGACCCCAACTATACCGGCGTCAAAGATCCCGTAATCTGGGGTGACAAGGGCATGCGCTTTAAGGCAGTGCTACAGGTGCTTGATACCAATGGTAATGTGAGCCACGGTGAAAGCACACTAGACCTCTTTGGCGGCAGTTATGCCGTGCTTTCCTTTACGGCGGTCCATCATGTCAGCCTTGCACAAACCTTTGCAAAGGACGGCTATCAAGGCCTGCTCAGCCGTCACCTTCAGGATTACCAGCGCCTCTATCAGCGGGTGGAGCTGAATTTGGGGCCACAGCTTGAACTGCCCACCGACGAACGGATAAAGCGCTTGCGGGCAGGCGAAAGCGATAACGGCCTGTTCGCCCTGTACTTTCAATTTGGCAGATATTTAATGATCAGCGCCTCCCGCCCGGGCGGAGAAGCCATGAACCTGCAAGGCCTGTGGAATTGGGAAATCCAACCGCCGTGGAGCAGCAACTATACCACCAACATCAACACCCAAATGAACTATTGGCCAGCCCTGTCCTGCGGCTTATCAGAGTGCATGACCCCTTACTTTGACCTGCTTTACGGCGTTGTGGAGGAAGGCAAAAAGACTGCCGCCATCCACTTTGGCTGCCGCGGCTTTACCCTGAGCCATAACACCGATTATTGGCGCAGCACACATCCGGTTGGCGTGGTGCATGGCCATAAGGAAGGGGCCAAGGGCTGCGGCCAATACGGCTTCTTTCCCACGGCGGGAGCCTGGCTGTGCCAGGAGCTATGGCGGTATTACGAGTATACCGGCGACGTCGTCTTTCTGAAGGAAAAAGCCTATCCCATCCTCCGGGAGGCCGCCTTGTTCTGTCTGGATTATCTGGTGGAGCATGAGGGGTATTTTGTCGTTTGTCCCTCCGCCTCGCCGGAAAATGCCTTTACAGCACCCAATGGTGATACAGCCTCCATTACCTACGCTTGCACCATGGACATGACCATCATCAGGGAAGTGTTCGGCGATTTTGAAAAGACCTGCGCTGCTTTGAATATACAGGATGATTTGCGAAATGATATTCAAATCAAAAAAGATAAGCTGTACCCGTACAAAAAAGGCCGCTATGGACAGCTTTTGGAATGGGCGCAGGATTTTGACGAGCCGGAACCTGGACACCGGCACCTGTCTCATATGTACGGCCTGTTCCCCTCCGAACTCTTCCATGGGAATCAAGATTTGATGGCGGCATGCCGCAAGTCTATTGACCGCCGCATTGAAAACGGCGGAGGCCACACTGGTTGGAGCTGCGCCTGGCTGATTAACCTGTATGCCGTATTGCGGGATAGCGAAGCCGCCTATCATCAGTTGCATACGCTGCTTGTCCGCTCCACCTATCCCAACCTGTGGGACGGGCATCCCCCGTTTCAAATTGACGGCAATTTCGGCGGCACCGCGGGCATTGCCAACATGCTGGTGCAAGACAGGGGCGGCGAGGTTGTTTTTCTGCCGGCACTGCCCAAAGCATTTACGTCTGGCAGCGTAAAAGGCCTGCGCATCAAGGGCGGCAAGGCTGTTGATTTGAAATGGGAAAAGGGTCAATTGGTAAAAAAAAGAGTCTATGCGGTAGAAAGCTAAAACACAGTTCGCAACCCACAAAACCGGCCGTAACCAGCGGCCGGTTTTGTTCGTTTCGTCAGCACCTCTCCCCCTCTTAACCGATGGGCAATCGCTAAGAAGATCACTTTTAACCATAAATATGTTACGTAAATAATCATAAAATGAATTTGATTTTGTTGTAATTCCAACAGACTGTTCCTCCAATCTATCGTACAATCATTATGCAAAACATCTTCCTGGCCGATGCAAAGATGCATCATCGGTAACCCGGCCCGCCTTGCGAAGAAATGTTTTGTTAGTAAATGAGATTCATTGTTGAAATGAAATGAGGAGGACCGGTTATGAGCATGTTCTGTTACCAGTGTCAGGAGGCTGCTAAAGGTGTCGGTTGCAGTGTAAAAGGTGTTTGCGGCAAAACCGAGGAAACCGCAAACCTGCAAGACCTTTTGATTTACGCGGTGAAGGGGATTGCCGATATCGTCACCAAAGGCGGTCTGAAAGCCGAAAACCTGAAGGATGTCAACCATCAGGTGCTGACCAGCTTGTTTATGACCATCACCAATGCCAACTTTGACGAGGCGGCGCTGGAAAAGCAGATTACCCTGGCCATTGCCCAGCGAGACGCGCTCAAAAAGAATGTTTCCATTGCAAACCTTCACGATGCCGCCACCTTTACGGTTACAACCAGGGAAACCATGCTGAAAAAGGCCGCGACAGTGGGTGTTTTGTCTACCGAAAACGAGGATGTACGCTCCCTTCGTGAGTTGATTATATATGGCATCAAGGGCATGGCTGCCTATCTGGAGCATGCCGTGAACCTTGGCAAGGAAGACGAAAGCACCTATGCCTTTATCTATGAAGCCCTGGCGGCAACGCTGAACGATAACCTGACCGCCGGTGACCTGGTGGCCCTGACCTTAAAGACCGGCGAATATGGCGTAACTGCCATGGCGCTGCTGGACGCGGCCAATACAGAAAAGTACGGCCATCCCGAGATTACTCAGGTCAACATTGGCGTGCGCAATAACCCCGCCATTTTGATCTCCGGTCATGATTTGGTTGATCTTGAACAACTGCTTGTGCAGACCCAGGGCACCGGCGTGGATGTGTATACCCACGGCGAAATGCTGCCTGCCCACTACTACCCCGCTTTTAAAAAGTTTGACAACTTTGTAGGCAACTATGGCAACGCCTGGTGGAAGCAAGCTGAGGAGTTTGAGGCCTTCCGCGGCCCGATTCTCTTCACCACCAACTGCCTGGTTCCCCCGAAAAACGCCGAGGTCAAATCCCGCATTTTCACCACCGGCGCCGCCGGCTTCCCCGGCTGCACCCATATCACAACCGGTGCCGACGGTAAAAAGGATTTTTCCGAAATCATCGCCATGGCCAAGCTGCTGCCCGCTCCTCGCGAATTGGAATCCGGCAGCATCGTAGGCGGCTTTGCCCACAACCAGGTGATGGCCGTGGCCGATAAGGTGGTAGACGCGGTAAAGACCGGCGCCATTAAGAAGTTCTTTGTCATGGCCGGCTGCGATGGCCGCATGAAATCCCGCGAGTACTACACCGATTTTGCCAACGAGCTGCCCAAGGATACCGTGATCCTCACAGCCGGCTGCGCCAAGTACCGCTATAACAAACTGGATCTGGGCGACATCGGCGGCATTCCCAGGGTATTGGATGCCGGCCAGTGCAACGACTCCTACTCTTTGGCGGTGATCGCGCTGAAGCTTAAGGAAGTGTTCGGGCTGGATGATATCAACAAGCTGCCCATCGCCTTCAACATCGCCTGGTATGAGCAAAAGGCTGTGATTGTACTGCTGGCGCTGTTGTATCTGGGCGTTAAGAACATTCACTTAGGACCTACGCTGCCCAGCTTCCTATCCCCCAATGTGGCCAAGGTACTGGTGGAAAACTTCGGCATCGCCGGTATGGGCACTGTAGAATCGGATATGAAATTGTTCCTGAGCTAATACCTATTCGTAATGAATGATTAATAAGCAAAACCCCACCTGCGCGGTATCTTGTGCAGGTGGGGTTTTGCTTTATGTGCGAATCAGACGATCTTTTTTGCCTGCATCTGCGCCACAACGCAAAGCTCAGCGGCCTTAAAAGCATGCTCCTGGGTCATGGCGTTTTCAGTGCGGTTCAGGCAATCGAGAATCAACTGCCCAAAGAAGGGATAACCCACCTGGCCCGCAACATCAAAACGCTTTTCGCCCTCGCCGTTCACCAGCAGCACATGATCGCCGGTATTGTCTTGGGTGCAAACATCAATATATTTGCGAATTTCTATATACCCTTCCGTGCCCAGGATAAAGGTGCGCCCATCTCCCCAGGTGCGAAGGCCGCTTGGCGTGAACCAGTCGACCCTAAAATAGTTGGTGCAGCCGTTGTCCGCCACCAGCGTCGCATCGCCGAAATCGTCCAGCTCCGGATATTCCGGATGGGCGTAATTAGCGATCTGGCTGTGCACTACCTTGGCATCCTTGGCGCCGGAGAAACACAAAAACTGTTCAATCTGATGGCTGCCGATATCGCAAAGGATGCCACCATACTTGTCCTTTTCAAAAAACCATTGGGGACGGCCAGCAGCACCCAGCCGGTGAGGGCCCATGCCCATCACCTGGATCACGCGGCCGATAGCGCCCTGCTCGATCAATTGGCCGGCATATACCGCGCCTTCCACATGCAGTCGCTCGCTGTAATAGACCATGTACTTTTTACCGGTTTCCCTTACCTTGTCCTTGGCCTTTGTCAGCTGTTCCAGGCTGACAAGGGGGGCTTTGTCGGTAAAATAATCCTTACCGGCATCCATGACTTCAAGGCCCAAGGGGCAGCGCAGGCTGGTGATAGCGGCGGAAGCGATCAATTTTGTATCCGCATCGTTCAGAACTTGTTCCTTTGATTCGGCAGCAATGGCTTGGGGAAAGGTTTTCAAAAACTGGCTCACCTTTTTCGGGTCGGGGTCGTACACATATTTGAGCGTGGCCCCCGCCTCCAACAAACCGTTGCACATGCCATATATATGCCCATGGTCCAATGCCACCGCTGAGAAAACAAACTCACCGGGCTTCACCACCGGGTTTGGTTTTCCTTTGGGTGCGTAATTCATGCCATCCGCTTTCATAACAAATCCTCCTTGCTTATACTAAAACCGGTTTCCCGGTTGCAGCTGACTGATAGGCACCATAGACCAGTGCCATGGTAGGGGCGATGTCCACAGGCGTCAGACAAAACGCTCTACCGGTTGCAATCGCCTGGTAAAAGTCATCGATGCAAAGCTTGTGGCTGCCACCCCAATAGCTTTTGCCAAGCGCCTCCGGAGGTTGCATATTGATGACATTGGTACCGCCGGAGGATTTTACCTTGACCTCATCCCCTGCGATGGTATAGACAGCCTTTTCGCAGACAATCTCCACCATCACCGGCGCATCCACCGCATAAGCCGTGCTGGCGTAAAACAGCGCCTGGGCGTTTTCAAAGCCGATAAAGGCCTCCACCGTATCCTCCACCTGGATAATGCCTGGCAAGTGGCGGTTGTGCATGGACGCCGACACCGATTTGGGCCGGCCCAGTAAATGCACCAGCAGGTCCATGGTGTGTATGGATTGATTCATCAGCGCGCCGCCGCCCTCCAACGCCCTTTGCCCGCGCCAGCCGCTTTCGGTATAGTATTTTTCCCCACGGGCCCAGGTAACAAAAGCCCGGGCACCTAAAATCTTTCCCGCTTCGCCGCTTTCCAAGGCCGCCTTGACATAACACACCTGGGGATTGTAGCGGTTTTGAAAGCATACCCCTGTATACAGGCTGTTATTTTGGCAGGCAGATACCAAATCTGAAAACTCACCGGCATCCATGGCCGCAGGCTTTTCCATAAACACATGAACGCCACGCTTAAGTGCCTCTATGGCCATGGGCACATGCAGGTAGTGTGGTGTGCAAATGTGCAAAACATCCGGCTTTTCGTTGATAAGCATTTGCGTAAGATTGTCATAGGCTGGAATATGATAGGTTTGGGACATCCTTTCCGCCCTATCCAGAACAACATCAGCGCAAGCGCAGAGTATGGCATAATTGGATGCGGATAGCACGGCAGCATGCACACTGGCAATGTTGCCGCAGCCGACGATGGCACTGCAAATCATAAAAAGTTTCCTCTCGATCATGCATCAGCAAAGGGCAATAAACAAGCCGATTTTCTATTTTTTTGCACCATAGTCGCTGCCAACACTGATGCTCTCATCGCCAAAGCCCGCTACAGACGCTGACTTTTCATAAAAATGCGGCACATGCTTGAGCATACCCTCAGCCGTATAATACGGGTCATCCCGATGGATGGGCAGCGAAACGGTGGACTTCTCGGCACCGGATTTATAGATTGCGGTAATCAGTTCAATGGTATTGCGGCCATCCTGACCGGTAATGGCAGGCGCACCGCCCGTTTGCATGGCGCTAAGTACATTTTCAATTTGCCCGGCATGGCCTTCATGGACAATGGCGGGCTGCTTTCCATAAAACTCGTTTAGTTCCTGTTCCAAAGCTTCATTGCGGATGGGAAAGCCGTTGTCTTTTGAGATGGAAGCGTATACTTCCCAAGGAGCGGAAATACGGGCCTTGTCACACTGGAAAATCAACTGCTGCTCCTCACCGTGATGCACCACCGAGCTAGTAACCTGAGCCAGGGCATTTTCATAGCGCATAATGGCAACCGACAGATCCTCCACCTCGGCATTGTCATGGGCCACATTGCTCATAATGGCGGTGATCTCCTTGGGCATGCCCATCATCCAGCCCAGCATGTCAATATGGTGCACCGCGTGGTTCAGCGTGCAGCCTCCGCCTTCTTTACTCCAAAGGCCGCGCCACCAAAGATCATAATAGCAATGGCCGCGCCACCAGAAGGAATCAACCTGAACGTGCTTGACCGGGCCGGCCAGCCCAGCATCCAGCACCTTTTTCAGGTTGGCTATGGGCGTGCGGAAACGATTTTGAGCGATCACGGACAAAAGCTTGCCGCTTGCCCTAGCCGCATTCATCATTTGGTCGCACTCTTCCAAGGAAGCGGCCATGGGCTTTTCCACCAACACGTTCTTTCCACTGTTCAGCGCGTTGATGGCGATTTGGGCGTGGACATAAGGGGGCGTGCAAATGTCGATCAGGTCGATATCGCTTCTACCCAGAATTTGTTGGTGTTCGTCGAATACCTCGCAGTCCAGTTGATACCGCTGTGCCTTTTCCGCTGCCTTTTGAGGCACAATATCCACCAGCGCGACGATTTTGCACAGCTTTGGAAATTGCAGATATCCTGCGATATGCGCCTGAGAGATATTGCCTGTGCCAACAATGGCTACGCGAATCATAATCGGGTTCCCCTTTCATGAGGACGGCCGCCGTCTTGCCCCGGCGGCCGCCTTTTTCTTTTCTGTAGACCTTACGCTTTGTCCTGCCTGTAAGCAGGATTATTTAT
>JAEWSC010000074.1 GCA_023398575.1 Bacillota bacterium
TTGTAAGCCCTGCCATCATGCTGTACAGGCTCTGCGCCCAGCCCCGCAATATGCTGGCCTGCCGCGGAAGCGCCTCCGGCTGTATGTTCCTGGCCGAATCATGAGCATCCTTGACCAGAATTTCATCTGCGCCACCTAATGCGGCCCCGTCACAGGCAGCGGATACCTCCCTGGTCATTTGCTTCGCAAAGGGAGCATAATCCGGCTTTGTCTTCTCAGTTTCATCCCAGTGTACAATGCCACAAGTACCTTCCATATCCGCCGAGATAAAGATGCGTTTCATACGGTTCATCCTTTCAGTAATGTAAGCATCATTGCCGTCTGAAGCGCAACGCCGACCGGCAAACAGCTTTCATCCACAGTAAAATCACACATGTGCAACGCTGGTCCTACGCCACATCCCAAATCATAGTACACGCCCGGCGTATTGGCAATGAAGAAGCTGAAACTTTCCACACCCATGCTAGGGTAAGGACGAGTGACAATGCGGCCTTCGCCTACCATGTCTTTTGCCAGTGAAAGGAACTGCTCATGCAGCGCCTCGTCATTTATTACAGCTGGATATCCATCCAGCACCTCAACTTCTGCACTGCCACCCATTGCCTCTGCAATAGACTTTGGTATGGTATATAGCTTTTGCTTGAGAAGCGCTCTGGTCTCGGGCTTAAGCGTTCGAAGTGTTCCCTCCAACCGCACCTGATCACAGATTACATTCCGGGCCGTGCCACCTGTTATTTTGCCAAAGGTCACCACGGCACTGTCCAGGGGGGAAACATTGCGGCTAACCAATGTATGCAGCGCAGTCAGAATTTGTGCGGAAATCGCTACAGTGTCCACACCGCGCTCTGGATATGCGCCATGGCAGCCTTTGCCCGTTATGGTTATGTTAATGGCGTTGCTGGAACCGCTGACGCTGCCTGGTTTGGTGAATACAACGCCGGGCGGCTGATCCGGCAGCATATGCAGACCGAAGACAGCATCCACATGAGGGTTTTCCATGCAACCGGCAGCTACCATATCCTGCGCTCCACCTATCGTTTCTTCCGCAGGCTCAAACAATAGCTTTACATTACCGTGCATCTGGTCCCGGTATTCCGTCAGCAACTTTGCCGCACCTAAAGCAATGGCCATGTGGGCATCATGGCCGCAGGCATGCATTTTGCCAGATTCTCGGGAGGCAAATGGCAGGCCCGTGGTTTCTTGCACAGGCAGACCGTCCATATCGGCACGCAGCGCAATGGTTTTCCCGGGAAATGTACCACGGATCAGACCGACAACGGCATACTGGCCAGGGTAAGTAACTGTTTCAATGCCCATATCAGCAAGCTGCTTCAGCAAATACCGCTGCGTGTTTTCCTCATACCCCCCCAGTTCCGGGTGCATATGCAATTCTCTGCGCCTTTCAATCACCCAGGATGCGATTTCCTGGGCCTTTTGACGTATTATCTCATTCTTCACGCGCTGCTCCCCCTTCATACATCAAATAATCGACTACATCAATTACTTTTCCATTGCGCATATACACCCTGGGCGGTCTCCGGCTCATGATGGTGATCGCTTCATTCCGGTTGGTATTGGCCCAATCGGCATATTGCATGTAGCTGATGCCCCCGCCCAATAGCACCGTTTCATCTCCTTCGCATACGCCTGGTATATCCGTTACGTCCACCATCATCTGATCCATGCACACAAGCCCTAATACTGGCGCAAGTTGGCCCCTGATCATGACGCTGGCCACACGGGACATGCACCTAGGATACCCATCTCCATAACCCGCACAAAGCGTGGCGATAACACTGTCCCGCACAAGGGGGGCCTTATCGTCATAGCCCACCGTCTCCCCTGCCTTCACAGGAAGCACCTGCGCGACCCTTGTCTTTAAGCATAGTGCTTCTTTGGTGATAAAATCCATGTGCTGGCTGCTCAAGGGCCGTACACCATACAAAAATGCACCGACCCGCACACGCTGGTATCTCCATTGCGGATACCGTGTCAAGCCTATGGAATCGCACAGGTGCATTTCCGGTATATGCAAACCTTCCTTTAGCAAGGTATCATACAGCCCCCGAAGCACATCATGCTGCAGTTGGTCCCGCTCCCCATTGGTAAGTGCCAGGTGGGAATACAAACCCTGTATTTGCACATTCTTCATCCGGCTGATAGCAAGAATATCACTTACAGCCTGTGGACCTGGGATAAACCCAAGCCTGTGCATACCCGTATCTACTTTAACGTGAAGGATCGCTTTTGATCCTAATAAAGCGGCGGCGGAATTTGCCATAGCCGCCTGCTGATGGGATGCGACAGTGAGGTGTATTCCCTGCCTAATGGCCTCTGGCAGTGCCTCTTCCTCGGTTACGGTCATGACAAGAATTTCGCTTGTTATACCTGCTCTGCGCAGCTCAAATGCTTCCCGAATACAACTTACGGCAAAACTTTGCGCGCCGGCGGCCTGAAGAGTCCGTGCAATCTGCACAGCGCCGTGGCCATATGCATTGGATTTTAATACGCATGTCAACTTTGTGCCTTCACCGCATAGTTTGTATGCTTCCTTATAATTATGCACAATAGCATCCAGGTCAATTTCTATCCATGTTCTTTGCAGGAAAGAGGTTTGCATGATTTGATCCTTCCATCCTTCATCCTTGGGAAATGCATTGGGAAACTCCTGCTTCTAAGAAAAAAAAACACTTGTCACACACGCTTTGCGTTGACCTTTTCCATAAAGCGATCCGCTTTTACTGCTATACGTTGGTGAAAAGCTTTGCCAATGACGCCTGCTTCATCATAAGCCGTAATCTCAAATTCGTAACTGCGCCCTTCCTGGCTTACCACCTTCGCCTCCGCCCAAACGCGCATGCCAAGTGGAGTGGCAGCCTCATGGCTTACTTCAATCCTTACACCAACGGTGGTTACACCACTGTCCAAGCTGCCTTCCAATGCATTGCAAGCCGCCTTTTCCATCAACGCTACGAGCGCTGGTGTAGCATACACCTTCAAACTTCCGCTGCCCAGATGCTGTGCAGTCAATTCTTCCGTAACAAAGGTTTCATATTTTCCGGTCATGCAATCTCCTCCTCATTCCAGCCTTTGCACACATCCACCCACCCTGCGCTTTGGCTTGTCAGAAACAGTTCATCCATGGTCATCTCCACAGCGCTGCTACTTGTGCCACAGGCGGGATACACCGTATGAAAACGCTTCAGTGATTCGTCCAAATAAACCTTCACACTCGGGTTTTCAATAGCGAATGGACAAACACCGCCTACCGCATGGCCAATTATTTCTGCAACCTGCTCATGCGCCAACATGCGTGCTTTCAAGCCAAAGGTCAATTTATATTTGGCGTTATCAATTCGTGCATCGCCGGCCGCCACTAAAAGAATGGGGCCATCCGCACCCTGCAGTGATAATGTTTTGGCGATTCTCGCTTCCTGCGTATGAAGCGCCAACGCGGCCAGTTCTACTGTAGCGCTGGATGCACTAAACTCCAGCACACGGCCTGCCATGCCATAACGGTCTAAATATGCTTTCACCCGCTCTATCGACATGATATCGCTTCCTTATCATAAGAAATATAAACGGATTCATGATATTCTATCAGGAAATGCCTGTCAAGGCCACAACCGGGAAAGGCGTAAATTTCCTTGTAGCGGGCCAGGCATAGGTGAAATGAGAAGTAAAAGCAGCCAAGCTACCCATGTAAAAATAGGGGTATTGGAGGCAAACTCGCCCAGACATTGTCTAAGTAAGCATAGTACAAACAACGCAGCCCTTGCGCCAGACCTGTCGCAAGGGCTTGTATTGCTAGTTATCTCGATCTCACTTGAGGATAGTCTAAAGAATTCATTGATAGACAACTCATACTGTAATCATAGAAATCATTTTAGGCCACACCGCCAGCGGAACGCTTTTTTGCAATAGCCAACGCAGTTAACAAAGCTGCGGCACCAAACCCAAACATGATTAGTATATTCATAAGGATCGGGCTGACCTCACCAATTGAAAAGCCTCTTAAGGCTGATATGGTATGATTGTTTTTGATAAACCAGTAATTGGGTGTAAAACTGGCGATGGATAATACCGTTTTATCCAGCATTGCCTGAGGGACAAATGCACCGGACAGAAAGCTGAACGCCAACGTCAGTGTATTTTGAAGTGGTGCCTGGGCGGAACGCTTCTTGATTAACGAGCCAAGCAAGAAACTGATTCCAAGCGCCGACAGCATATATGCAAAGGAGTTCAGGCACAACCAAATGCCTTTTGCACTCAGCATGTCTTTATGGTAAATAACAACGGCCATACCGGAAAGCAGCGCCCAGCAAACTGCACCGAATACAATGTTCGCAAGAAACATCTGCAGGTTCATGTTATATATAGGCAGCGGAGCGCAAAGATTTCGGCGTTTAAGATCAGTTTCATTGAACGAAAGCATAAAGGTTGTCACGCCAAGAATCAATACCGCGAATAGAGAATAGGACATATAGTTAAAAACATAAATGTGCACACCGTCAGTGTTCATTACCGGCGTCTTGGTGCTGACCTGAATAGGCGCAGCCTGATTCAAATCATTGCGTATGAGATTAGCAATTTCAGGAAGGTCATTGCTCTTGCCATATTTCACATACAATGCAGCTGTGGAGAAATATTTGTCCACCAATTCCCCCAATAGCACAGCCTGAGTAGAATCCGGCGTTCCTGCAGCCTCCAGTGCCATGTCATCACCATTCAAAAACGCCTGTGTAAAGCCTTCTGGAACCCTCACCGCGTACTCTACCGTGTGGAAAAACAAAGCATCTTTCAAAGCATCGCCATCGGCATTGATATCTACCATGGATGCATGCTCTGCAATGAAATTTCTAAACCCATCCAGCAGAGGATTCTCTTCATCCATATTGATGATTGCAGCCTTTGGCTTGACCGCAGAAAATGAAGCCGACTGAGAAGGAACCGAGCTTGTAAAAAAGGTTGACATCATGAAGGTCAGCAGCAGAAAAATCATTAAGTACATGATCAACTGCCCTCGATTGTTACGGATAACTTTGAAATACACCTTAAAGACTTGCATACTTGCGCCTCCTTATGGCACGGAATATCAGCAGGCAGAAAAGAACTGAAAAGGCAACCAATAGGCCTGCGTTCAGCCAGAAACGTTCATGGGTTTCATAATAATAAAGGGCATAAAATCCATCCGCAATTAGCGTAGCTGGATTGATATACAAGGATGGCGGAAAAGCTTTGGCGGCAAGGTATTTTATTTCAACCATCATCAATCCTGAAAAGAAGGAAAGCACCATGCTGACGGAAATCAGTATACCGGTTATGACCGCTTCGCTTTTTCGGCCAACAGCCGCCACTGCTGCGCCAAAGGTGACGCCCATGAAACTGCCGATGAGGCTTAGCAAAAGTACATAACCCATCTGACTCCCGAAATTCACATTCAATGCAAACCGCATAAATGCTAGTACAATCAGCATTTCGCAGTACTGAATCACCATTGCAGCGCTGATTCCAGCCAGAAAAACCTTCAGCTTGTGAATGGGCGCAACACATACCCTGGCCCCTTGTGCAGATAGGTTTGCCTGGATATCCATCACCTCTTGGGCACCCCAGAAGCTGCCATACATGCACGCCATTGCAAGCAAGGCGTAAAAGAAAGCCAGCAGTGTTTCTGGTTCAGGCATTCCGCTCAGCGGCTTTACATAAGCCTTCTGGGCAGACAGATCATACATTAGCCCTGTGAATGCAGCCGTGGGATTTTGGGCAATCAGCGTCTTTGCGGTTTGTGTCATCTGAAGATAGCTATCCAGAAAAGATTTCAAGATTGTCTGCCCTATGCCAGCCGAACTGACCGTCGCATGCAGGCCGCCTTGCGCATCCACAATCCCCACAGCAGCACCAGTATCAAGTAACTGCTGAGCCTTTTCCTGATTGACCACCGTCACCTGAAATAAAGCGTCATCCCCAGCTGAAACTGACTGCAGTACATTTCGAAAACCTGCATCTGAACGATATGCCTCGCTATCAACCACAGCAATTGGAATCTTGCGGAATGTTTCGGCGGTATACAGGTTGGAAAACGCCAAGCTGAAAAAGATGGACATGAGAATCGGAAACAGCATCGTCCAGAAAACCATTTGCCGGTTCCGCAAAAGATACCTCAACCGATACGAAAAAACATGGCGGAACATGTTACTCCTCCTAATCCCTCAGCTGTTTGCCCGTGATTTCAAGGAACACATCGTTCAATGTGGGCAAAACAGAATATACGTGGCCAAATGAAACGTTGTTGTTCTTCAGGCAATCCAACAGGCGCAATAGGTTCCTGGCGCCGCTTGCGAATTTTACTGTCAGCTCGCGTCCGTCATATTCAGCAGTGTTGAACCCTGGTAGCGAGTGAATTGACTCCATAGTTGCCTGCGGCAGATCCAGCACCTCGACGGTCACCTTTTCCCCCACATTGATCATAGCTTTCAATTCTTCCTTAGTGCCTTGGGCTATTACCTGCCCTTTATCCATGATGGCAATGCGTGAGCAGATTTGCTCAACCTCCTCCATATAGTGGGAGGTATAGATGATGGTGGCCCCTTCCTTGTTCAAACGCTGAATACCTTCCAGAATATTGTTTCGGCTTTGCGGGTCAACAGCTACGGTAGGTTCATCCAGCAGGATGAGCTTGGGTTTGTGTGCGATACCGCAAGCAATGTTTAGCCGGCGGAGTAAACCGCCGCTCAACTTTTTGGGATAGAACTTCTTAAAATCCTGCAGCCCCACAAATGCGATAGCCTCCTGAACAAGAGCCGTACGTTTGGCTTTATCCTGAATATATAGGCCACAGAAATAGTCGATATTCTCTTGCACCGTAAGCTCATTGAAAACAGCAACGTTTTGCATGACAATACCGATTTCACGCTTTAGGTCGTATGCATCCGGTGACATGGGCTTATCAAAGACACGGATGTCACCTTTGTCGTATTTCAAAAGAGATAAAAGGCAGTTGATCGCCGTTGTCTTGCCAGATCCATTCGGGCCTAGCAACCCAAATATTTCACCCTCCGCCACCTGTAAGTTCAAGTGATCCAGCGCGATTAAATCTCCATACCGTTTGACAAGATTGCTGATGGAAATAACCATTTCATGTCCCCTCCTTGTTCATGAACATTGTAATCTTTTTGACAATATTCAGGTAGTGAGGAACAGCCAAATCAATTATGACATTTGTCATATAGAACAAATATCCAAGTCTTGTATAGCTTTTGAAATTGGCGTAAAATGGTGTACATATGCGGAGGTGCGTGTGTTGTGTTGGAACTGATGGATAAAGGCTATCTGCTTATCTGCTGCTTGGCTACAGGCCTTGTATACAATACTAATCCATTCATAGCCATACCGTTTTTGCTGTCCGTAGCACTCAGCGCAGCTAATACGTATCTAAATATCGTGTTCGTTCGCATCTTTAGCATTTGCACAATCTTTATTTTAGGAATATATGAACCGTCTTTCCTGCTATTTGTGCCATTGCTTTTTTACGATATTGTTATGACCCGGCAAATCTGGTACGCCCTATTGTTTATACCGATATTGATTATTCAAGTGCCCAAGCTCGGCTTACCCTTGGCGATATTTGTTGCCCTGTTTTCTGGTGCGGCATTTTTACTGAAGCAAAAAACGCAACGCTTTATAAATTTATCCGAAAGCCATTATCAACTGCGGGATAGTGCAGCGGAGCTTAATATGATGCTAAACAATACAAACAAAGAGTTGAGAATCCATCAGGACGAACAGGTACACTCCGCCATGCTTATGGAGCGCAACCGGATCGCTAGAGAAATACACGATAATGTGGGGCATTTGTTGTCCAGTGCTATGCTGCAATTGGGCGCACTGCTTGCCGTGATACAGGCAGAGGATGCAAAGGAACCGTTGCGCACACTGAAAAGCACCCTATCGGAAGCAATGGGAAGCATACGTCAAAGCGTACATGGCTTGCACGATGAGTCAATAGACCTGCAGATGGAGCTTGCAAGCCTCACGCGCAGTTTTACATTCTGCCAGTCTGTTTTGGCATACGACGTGGAATCAAATCCCGACAGGAGGATCAAATATGCTTTCCTTGCCGTAGTAAAAGAGGCGCTTTCGAATATTGCCAAGCATTCCAATGCAACCCATGTATCTATCACTATCCGGGAGCATCCTGCGCTGTACCAGTTGGATATTAGAGACAACGGAAAAAGCGCTTCCTATGATAAAGAAAATACCGGCGGCATTGGCATCATCAATATGTCGAACCGTATTGCCGATCTGCATGGCCGGCTATTGATTACAACAGATGATGGATTTCACATCTTTATATCCATCCCAAAGGAGGGGTTGAAATGAATATTGTTATTGTGGATGATGACAAGCTGGTGTGCTCCTCCCTGAAAATCATGCTGGAAGCCAGCAGGCAGATCAAAGTATTGGCAACCGGCCATGACGGGTTAGCCGCCGTTCGCCTATATGAGCAGCACAAGCCTGATGTTCTGCTGATGGATATTCGAATGGGTGTAACTTTAGGGCTTGACGCAGCCGAAGAAATCTTGAAAAGTCACCCTGATGCCAGAATTCTTTTCTTAACCACCTTTTCCGACAATGATTATATTATTCGTGCTCTGAAAATTGGGGGGAAGGGATACTTACTCAAAGAGGATTTTGAATCCATCGTGCCTGCGCTCTTGGCCGTTCACGCTGGCCAACATGTTTTCGGCCAGCCTATAATGGATAAACTGCCGGCCTTGATGGGGCAGCAAAAAAAGGCGCCGGCAACCGTCACTCTTACAGAAAAAGAGGAACAGGTGCTGGCGCTGATTGCCGAGGGAAAAAACAACCGTGAAATTGCCGGAGAACTTTTTCTAAGCGAGGGAACGGTTCGCAATTATATCAGCTTGATGCTGGAAAAGTTAGAATTGCGTAACCGGACGGAGCTTGCGGTCTTTTTCTACCGCAACAAATAGCTTATATCTTTTGACACAAAATACCCAAAACCATGGCATCTTCCGACAGCGGATCACCTTTGAGATTGCTCCATACCGCCCGGACAGCAAAGCCGCCTATTTGCAGCTCCTTTTCAATGGACTCAGGTGAATAGTAAGTTTGCCAGATGCGGTAGACAGTGAACTCTTCATCTAGTACCGCATGCATATCGCAGGCTACTGATTGATCTGGATAAAAGCATGTTTTTGAAAGTGCCAGATAAGCATGAGGCCGCCAAAAGCCAGATTGCGCCGCTTCCCAATGTGGAGCTGCGCTTTTTTGCAGCCTTAAAAAGTCATTCATGCTATGTACATCCAGCGCGAAATAGCCGCCTGGCTTTAATGCGGAATGAATATGAAAGAGCAAGGCTTTGCGGCTATCAGGAGGCAGTACCCCGTAATCCTTGGAAATCATGACTGCAGCGTCAAAACTGTTTTTGCCAAAGGGTTTAAGATAGCTGTCATTCACAAAAGCAGCCTGCAGACCGGCATTCAATCTTCTCGCGTAGTCAATAGAGTTTACTGACCGGTCGATACCGATGACAGAAAAGCCCTGCGCGCACAGTTCCCTGGCATAAAGTCCAGGGCCGCATCCCAAATCCACAACCGCCGCTCCCTCTTTCAGCCCCATCGCAGCCGGCAGATGGCGACAGATAGCAGCAATCGTATCAGGCTTATAACTGGCTGCATCCGTATCTGGCGCTAGATGAGCCTTGAGCATTTCCAAAGAGATATGCGGATCGTTCCATAGTTCTGCGCCTGTAGTGAAGAGCTCCTGTCTATCAAGTTCATTTAAACTTTTCATAATAGAGATCATTCGAATTCCTCCATATTTGTTTTTTGACACAAAATTAGTTTTTTGACAGCAAACGAAAAAGGAACCCCTCAAAGAGCAGGTATCCTTTTTTTTTCAATCAAAAAGGATACCGCATTTGAAAGAACACGCAGGTACAGCAAACAAGCCTATTGTATGCTTGTTAGTATACCGCGTCTTCTTCCTTTTCCAGAAAGCGCAGCTGCCTGCCCCTTCCGGACGGTATCCCTCCCATAAATCATCTATTTGCTGTCCACAATATCTTATTGCCTGGTAAGCAATATGTCAATAAACCAATGGTCACTTTTCATCTGCCAAATAAGGTACAATGCTGCCGCCATAGGGCATGACATACACATCCTTGCCGGAAATATTCAATTCCGATTCCATCTGTGTCAAATCATCAAACGCGTGAAGCCCCATCGGAGCAACAACGTCGGCTGGAATACTGGTGAGCATCATCACGTGCGCTTTAGCAATGGCTTCACACGCTGCATAGAATATATATCCAGAGATCGTAAAGTCTTTTCGAAGCGCTTCATCCAGCTTGCCTTCGGAAAGTGGCTTGATCCAATCAAAGAAGGCGGGTGTGCCGCCTCCTTCGCGGCATTCCGCCAAAAACACCATCGTTCCCCCGTCTTTTAATGCCTGAGAAGCGTTAAGCAGTGTCTTCACGGCCTGATACAGATTAATATCCTTGGGGTATCCGCCACAACTGGCAATCACCACATCTGCTTTTTTTGCAATTGGCAGGCCAAAATACGCCTGCACCAGCTTGCAGCTTTCCTCCCAGGCATGAAGCCAATGGCCGGCAACAATTGCACAGTGCTCCTGACGGCTGTTCACTACCAGGTTAATGCCAAAGGCAGGCGCAACAAAACCTGCCGCTTCAACCATATCCTCATGCACAGGATTGTTATGAAGAACGCTCATGCCAATTTGAGGGCTGGATCTGGGAGCGTCAGGGTCCAATGCGTGTATGTGATTCTGAAAAATCGTTTCCTCAGCACAAACACCTGGAAGAATGCTCTTTCTTCCGCCGCCGAAGCCTGACATCAAATGATGCACCGTTCCGCCAAGCAGTATCACCTTACGGCCCACTACCAATGGGTTCACCCGCACGACCGTTCCCCTTGACGTTGTTCCAACTTCTATTATGTCATGAGCTGTACTATCATGGTTAACGACCATATGGCTTTGATATACCTGCGTTGAGACCAACTTTTCAAGTTCCTCAGCTGACTGCGGCCGATGTGTGCCCAAGGCCACCAAAAAGATGATGTCTTCGTTACGTACGCCAATCGTATTGCATAAGTAGTCTGTCAGCAGTGGACATATTATATCCTGTCGCATCCAATATCTTGTAATATCACTGACTACAACCGTTATCTTATCCCCAGGTTGAATAACTTCATGTAAAGGAAGTGAATCCACACAACAATCGGTGATTGCATGTAGAAACGCCGACTTCACATCTTTCATCACGGGCGTTACCCGCTCCTGCAGTAAATCAACAGACGCTGCCTCAGCAAGGGACAATACCACATCTCCATTGCCATACCTTAATGAAACATTCATAGATAACACCCTACCTACTTGCTTTCATGGTCGATCAATTTCAAATGTAAAGGCCATGGGATCATTCTCCCACGGCCTGGATAATTGGCACTAATTCTTCTATTATATAATTGAGTCAGCTTACACGCTATGACCACCGCCGTGGAGGTGATGGCGCAACTTCACAGTGATCGAAAACACTGAGTCATGTATGCTGGACAATAACCAGTTCCGCACATGTTGTGTGCTATTTACTTTCGCCGCTAGAAAGTACACCAGTCAAGTACTCACCTGCCTGGTTTACACCCAGAACCACAGCAGTGGAAGTAATTGTTGCACCGGAGATAGCATCAACATCTTCCTGCAGCTTAACCGGTAAGGCAAGCCCTATAAACTGTTCAGTAAAGGCGGGCGACTTGGTCTTATCACCTAAACCTACTGTTTCGGAAAACTTCGTCCCACCAACAGATATTCCAGTCAGCTTTCCATCAAGGTCCATACCAACAATGACCTCGATGTCTCCTGCATATCCACGAACAGTGGACTGAGCCACATAGCCTATCGTCTGGCCTTCTTTTAAGCCGCGGTATCCATTGTCAACAACGCTGCCCTCAGGCAACTGCATTGATTCAAAGGTCTCAGCAATGTGAAGCACAGCGCGTCGAGCGGCTTCAGCCTCTTCGAGTGCCCGCTGTGCTATGGCATCTTTGGTCATTTCGTTTGTTCCCGCCAACGTAAGTGCCGCTACCAAGGATACCAGAAACAACATCAACCATCCCTGCGGCTTTTTAGGCGCCTTATTCTCCATCTAAACCCCTCCTGTGCAAATGCGATACCGAAGCAAAAGCATATGCATCAATATTATATCACGCACTTTTTTGGGATGTCAATTGTGTTTGTCTATTTTCATCAAACATACTTATTTTTTGTGATTTCACAAAGTGAAAAGAAGACAATTCCCGAGCATAAAGCAGTCACACAATCCACATTGCACATTGCAGCCATTATCAACGCAAAAGGCGTTTATGAGTAATTGACATTATCACGCATGCCAATCTAAGCACTTGTAATAGATTTTGATCGCGAAATCAACTAGCTCGTTGCCTTTATCTGATATTCCCTCAAAGTTTCTACATTATATGGCATTTGTTCCATGTTATGGTGTGGTAATATTTGTTGTTAATTTATCTACATCAATATTGTTGATTTTTTATCTACCAATTTGCTACTGTTTCTGCTATAATAATCACCGGAACTTGAAACCAAGTCAACAAACAATTATGTTAGCTTGATTCAGGCAAACCGTCTTTTTCATTTTCTAGAATGCATTTTGCATCTGGAAAGGGAGTCAATTAGCATAATATTTTTTTGTTTAAAATGAAGGAGTAGTATCTAATGATAACGAAATCATAAGGTCGGTATTGTGAAAACAGATTTAGATACAGACAACCACAGTCGTCAAGTGGCCTGCATCAACACCAAATAGGAGGAGCACAGAGGTATGAGCAAAAAAGTCATCATTCTTGGAGGCGGCTACGCAGGTGTGATTGCCGCAAAAAAGCTGGAAAAATCGCTTAAAAAGCAGAAGATCAGCGATATTACTGTCACTTTGATTGATAGGAATCCTTTTCACACGATGCTTACTGAACTGCACGAAGTTGCAGCCGCTCGCGTGGAAGAAGACTCTATTAAGCTTTCCTATAATAAGATTTTTGCAGGCCGCAATGTTCAAGTTATAATGGATAACATTGAAGATGTTGATTTTTCTGCTAAGCAGTTAAAAGGTGCTGCCGGAAGCTACAATTACGATATTCTGGTGATTGCCGCCGGATCTAAGCCTACCTACTTTGGTGTTAAGGGCGCGGCTGAAAAAGCGTATAAATTATGGAGCTATGACGATGCCGTAAAGCTGCGTGAGCGGTTTGTACATTGCTTCCGTGAAGCATCCCGTGAAACAGACAAGGAAAAACGCAAAAAGCTCTTGTCTTTCTTTACGGTTGGTGCCGGATTTACAGGCACGGAAATGGCTGGTGAACTGGCCGAGTGGGTGCCTGTACTATGTCATCAGTTTGAAATTGATCCTTCTGAAATCACCATGTACATGGCCGATCTTCTGGACCGCGTGGTTCCGACCATGCCGCCCAAGTATAGCGCCCGTTGCCATAAGCGCTTGGAAAAGATGGGCGTCAAGATTTTGCTTAAGCACAACGTCGTTGAAATCGGTGATGATTTCATCGATTTAAAGGATGGCGAAACCGTCAAGCGTATTGATACGGCCACGATCGTTTGGGCAGCCGGCACTGAAGGCGAATCTATCGCCCAAAAAGCTTCCCAGTCCATTTCCGGCACCAAGCGCGGCCGTCTTGAGGCGGATGAGTTCCTTCGCTCCAAATCAAATGATTCCGTGTATCTTGTTGGTGATGTTCTGCATTTTGTTCCCAAAGGTGAATCCATGCCTGTGCCGGGAATCGTTGAAAATGCAGAAGAAAGCGCTGAATGTGCGGCACATAACATTCTCGTTCAATTAACTGGCCACGGAACCATGCACGCTTATTCACCCAAGTTCCACGGTGTTATGGTTTGTGTCGGTGGTCGTTGGGGCAGCGCGTATGTCGGCGGCCACAACAAAAAATTTGGTCTTCCCTCGTTCCTGGCCATGTTCTCCAAGCACTTTATTAACTTGTTTTATTTCATTAAGGTTATGGGCTGGACGAAGATTATCAGCTACATGAAGCATGAGTTCTTCACCATCAGAAATAACCGTTCGTTTGTTGGCGGACATTTTTCTAACAAAACCCCTAGCTTCTTGTTGGTTGCGCTGCGCGTCTGGCTGGGTGCGGTTTGGGTATTTGAAGCAATCATGAAGATTGTGGAAGGCTGGTTCAACGCACCAAAGTTATCCAACTTTTTCGGCGGCGCTACAGCATGGTTTAACTCCATTATTGGCGTAGCCGGCAGTTCTGGTAGTTCTTCTGCCGATGCCCTATCCTCAGCGACAGCCGCTGTTGCTACAGCCGCGCCGGCCGTAACTGATGCGTTATCCTCCGCCACAGGTGCCGTGACGAATGCGGCAGATGCTGTCTCCTCCGCCTCCGGTGCTGTCACACAAGCTGTTGCATCTGTCGGCCATGCACTGATCAACTTTGACTTCCTGGGCTTATTCCAGCTTCTTCTCGTATCCGGCAAGGATCTCGCTCACTCCGCGCTTGGCGACTTTGCTATCAAACTTAATATTCCGATTATGAACTGGCTCCTTGAACAAACCGTACTGCAAAGCGATGGCCTGCAGCTCTTTATGCAAATTGCTATAGTCATTGCGGAATTACTAATCGGTTTGGCATTGATCGGCGGTTTGTTCACCTTCCCGGCCAGCGCCGCTTCCTTGGTACTTCAATTCATGTTTATCACAACAACAGGCCTTTACCTCAACACGGTGTGGATGATCTTCGCCAGCATCGCATGCTTGTTCGGGGCTGGCCGCACCATCGGTTTGGATTATTACGCAATGCCTTATCTTAAGCGCCAGTGGAAAAAAGTGCGCTGGGCAAAAAAGTGGTATTTGTATAATGATTAATGTGGATCAGAAAGAATTACAAACCAAGTACATCCCATTTGATGAAGCACGCAAGCTTTCCAAAGTTTTGATGGATCACGCACTTAGCTCCACGCCTGCGCCTTTTCGGCCACGTACTGAGTATCTGACACAATCTCATGGCAAGTTCTTGCGTGCACATGCAGTAATTGCTTGTGCAGAAGACGATGCAGGTGTGAACCCGGCAGCGGCGAAAGCCGCCGCTGCCGTGGAATTGCTGCATTTGGCGACACTCGTTCATGACGACGTCATTGATAATGCGGGCACACGGCGCGGACTTCCAACCTTAATGAAAAAGTTTGGTACGCGCCAAGCGGTCATTTCCGGAGATTACATCTTCTGTTTGGCTCTTCGGCTAGCTGCAGAGGCCGCAACGGAAGAGAGAGATCTACATCAAGATCTTCCTATTACCATGGAAAAGATATGTATGGGCGAGCTTCTTCAAAGCATCAATCACCGCAATTTTTCGCTCAGTGGCAACGGGTATTTGCGCATCATCGCTGGTAAAACGGCTGCTCTCTTTGAAGGCAGTTTTTATGCAGGCGCAATGCTATGCCCGTCCGCTCGCAATGAGGCGAAGCAATATGCCTCTATCGGATGGCACCTGGGCATGATTTTCCAATTGTCGGATGACTGTATGGACTATGAGGCAACAGTGGAACAAGCCAAAAAGCCGGTGCTGTCTGATTATGAACAAGGTGTTGTAACATTGCCCCTTATTGTAGCGATGAAGGCGAACCCAGACATCCAATCGCGCGCAATAGCAAAAAACATCTCCAAAGAGGAGATCGGGAAGGCAGTGCTGCATTCAGGCGGAATTGCGTTCACACGGCGGATCGCAAAAATCTATTATGACCGTGCAATGGATTTGCTAAACACCCTAAGCGCTTCACAGAGCAAAAAGGAAAAGATTGCTTCCCTTGTTTACCAAGCGCTGAGCGGCCCTGTATCGCGCAAGGCAGAAATGCCTGTATAATATGGCCGTAACCTTAGAGCTACATTCGTGGCCTTGCTCATGCGATTCTTGGAAAGGACCAAATTCGCCTGATCTCCTGCGTAAGTGACGCTTATCCCAGTACTCACGATATCCGGTATAGCCGCAGGTAAATACGCTGCTGGTAACATACATTCCTGCTAATTGCCAAGCCATGATACGGCGATTCACTGCAAAGAAAGGAGTTGGAGATACATCTCGTAGCGTTTTTGCGTGCTTACTCCCGTCAAAAAGCGTGGAGATAGTGCAATGAAGCTATCATGCAAGTGAATGAAGCAGGAATCGGAGAATCGTTGGAGAATTTTCATAACGGTTTTCGATAATGAATTGAACAGAAAGAGGTATTTACATGATGAAACGTATTGCCCCCCTGATGCTGGTTGTTGTTCTGTTACTTTGCAGTTTCACAACTGTTGGTCTGTCTGAAGCTGTTAGCGCAAAGACCGGTCTTGCGATCGTTCCCGATTTTGCTTCCTCCAAGGAAGCGGCAGCCGATGCCGAAGGCGTTGCCCAGGTGAATGCTACTTACGCCGGCGTTTTGGTCGGTGCTGATGGCAAGATCGTAAACTGCGTTATCGACTGCTATCAGGTCAAAGTAAAATTTGATGCTACCGGCAAAATCACCAGCGATTTAACCGCTCCCGTGCAGTCCAAGAACGTGCTGGGCGAAGCTTATGGCATGAAGAAAGCCTCCGCCATCGGCAAGGAATGGAACGAGCAAGCCGCTGCTTTCGCTGCTTATTGCGTAGGCAAGACCGCCGAAGAAATTTCCGCCATCGCTCTGGATGAAGAAGGCCACGCCACTGCCGAGGATGTTCGCGCCGGTGCTACCGTGCACATCAATGACATGATCAAGGCAGTTGTCGATGCTTGCGCAAACGCACAGGATCTGGGCGCCAAGGCGACCGATAAGCTGGGCATTGCCTCCGAAGTTGACCTGGCGGGCCGCTCCAAGGATGCCACTGCTGAAGCTGCTGGCGCTGGCTATGCGTATGCATATTACACCGCTTCCACCTTTGGCGCTGATGGCAAAATCACCAGCTCCGTGCTGAACGCTTCCCAGTTCTCTGTGCAGTTTGATGCTCAGGGCAAGATCACAACCGATCTGGCTGCTCCGCAGCAGGATAAGCAGCAGTTGAAGGATGCCTATGGCATGAAAGCTAAGTCCGGTATCGGCAAGGAATGGTACGAGCAGGCCAACGCTTTTGCTGCATACGTAACTGGCAAGACCGCTGAAGAAGTCACCGCTGTTGCCGTGGATGAAAAAGGCCATGCAACTGGCACCGATGTTCTTGCCAGCACCACAGTGAGCATCTCCGACTTCCAGAAAGTCATTGCTGCCGCTGCTGCTTCTGCCAAGTAAGACTTGTATTCGTTAACACTAAGCGCCGGTTTCACAAGAGCCGGCGCTTCTGTTATTTAATCGTTCGACTATGTCTTGTAAAAGCTTTGATACTCTACAAAAGAAGATCGGTCTTTGATCCAGCACAGCAAATGGGCAATAGGCATATCATGGCCTTCCGGGCGTAAGGTAAGGATGATCCATGGGAAAGATGGATGGAATTTGTGCACTGATCTAAAGTAATTACGCTAACATTTTCAATACCCAACCGGCCAGAATGGTCAGAAAATACCCATACAGCAAAAGCGAATAGTTTTTCACCGACAGTATAAAGGTTTCACCTTTTACAGGGCTTGATATAAATATTCTTGTATTTTTAAATATGAGCGGGGCCGACAGGAGCGCTAATATTGTAACAGGATGCAAAACACCGATTACAACGGAAAGCAATATACCCAAATATGCCGCGGCATATAGCAGCCGAAATAGCTTCAGGGCGTTATCTTTGCCGATATAGTACGGCAGCGTATACCGCCTGTTTTTTTCATCCCGCTCAATATCGCAAATATTGTTGGCGAGCATTATGTTCGATGTACAGCACATATTTGGCAGGGCGAGCAATAGAAGGCTGAGCATATTCACCCAATTCAACGACGCAAGCAGCGACTGCCCTTCAAACCACAAATCAGCGTAATGCAACTGACCTGCATTCGCATTCACAAATACAGCAAGGAATATGACCAAAAAACCTTCTGTCAGCCCTGAAGCAATTTCGCCATACGGTGTACGTGAGATGGATATAGGCCCAAATGAATAAAGGATACCAACGCCAAAGCATATCGCACCCGCAATAAGTACGGGCAGCCCGCAAAGCCAAGTCAGCCAAAGGCCAAGAAGCATAGATGCTCCGCCTGTGCCAATGATTAGTATCAAAGATACACCTGTACTGAAATGCGGTGTGCCACCCTCCCTCCGTTTATCAATAAAATTATTGATCATTGTAACCGTTAACGACCAGAAAAACACAGCCACAAACAGTATGGCAGTGAAGGGCAGATTTATTGTGCCATTTACATATAAACTATAAACCGTACCGATAAAAAATGGGGTTAAACTTACCAACTTTGTACTGAGCTCAACAAACTTAATCCACCGTTTCAATAGACCACTGATACTGTTCATATAAACCTCTTTAACTCATAGAAAATAAGCACGCATATAAGGTTACTATAAGTCCAATCATTTTTCAAGCGGCGGAATATGTATGCATACCATTCAGCAACTGCACAAAGCTACTTTTTCTTTTGAATTAAATTATTTGCTCAGTTTTTTTCATAATGTCGTATGCTGATGTATCTATTCTTTACTGATAACATAATTATTGACAAATATATAACCTTTGTTTAGAATACAGATGATACCATATAGGGTCACTTCATTATATGATATGGAGGTATTTCTATGCGCAACAAGATCACTCTGCTCATGGTCGTCTGTATGGTAACCATTCTCGCGTTTACTGCCATTGCCTCTGCCGAACCTAAGCTTGGTCAGGTGCAGTTTGCAGCACACGGCACCAAGGCGTTCTGCGTGGCTACCGTGATCGTCGACGGTGACAAAGTCGTAAAAGCGTTGATCGATGAGTTCCAGTTCGTGGATCCAGCCACGTTCACCAACACTGTTCCTAATCCCGATACCTTCAAAAATGCTGATGGTCTGGTTCTTGCTTCCAAGCGCTTGAATACCGAAGCTTACAGCGCGGTTATGGCCTCTAAGGGTGGCTCTACCCAACCACTTCTCGCCAATTATCAGGCCATAGAAGCCTTTGTCACAGGCAAGACCGTGGCTGAGTTGGAAGCCTTTGTTACCGAACTGGCCGCCAAGCTGGAAGGCAAAGAAGAAGCTGATAAGAAACCCATCGTTATGGATGCTGTTTCCGGCAGCACCCTGGTGGACACCGTTGGTTACATTCAGGCTTTGATTGCCGCCGCTAAGGCTGCTCAATAATCGGACTGCAAATGGAGCGCCTGTCCAAACGGACAGGCGCTCTTTCTATGGCAATATGCAGCAAATTAGGATATGTACTAAACAATACCTGCGTTGCATTCGTGTTATCTGCCTGGAACCCGCTTCATGGACTGTATAACGAGTCTGGCAGCCGTGCCGGTCAAGATGCCTGTAACGATGCCAGACACCATCAATACGGATAAATAATACAAGAGCGAACTGGTCTGCAATATGAGCATAGCCATCAATACCTGACCAACGTTATGCATGGCAGCACCTACGACGCTTACCCCAAGAATACTAATCCCTTTAATACGCCTTATCAGCAGCATACCCGCCATACTCAAGACCGAGCCTGCCATGCTGTATAATATCGTCTGCAAATAGCCGGGAATGTAAAGCATCGGCACCGTAACTTTTAGTACAAGCAGAATGAGTGCCTCTTTGACGCCCAGGATATACAGCGCAAACAAAAGCACGCCGTTGGCCAAGCCCAGTTTAATGCCGGGAACCCCTACTCCCAACGGGATTAATGACTCTACAAACCCCAAAACCAGCATCAGCGCAAGCAAGATTGACATAAGGGCCATTCGTTCAGTTTTTTTTCTCACTGCGCTTCTACCCCAGCTTCTTCAGGCGTCATAAGCTCCAATACCACTTGGTTGGGTAAACAAATAATCATATTGCCCAAAACCCTTGCTTCCTTATTTATAAGATTAACAGTTCCCTGCTTGACACAATCCTGATTGTCACAATTGGCAGATTCCATATACACGCTGTCATGCGTCACATGTACCACATTATCCCGCCCATCACTTTGATGAAGCTGATAAGCAGCCTCCCTGTATATGGGCAAGGGACTATACTTTGTATCCCCTACTGTTACAACAAGATAGGCTTGTGGGGCATCCTCTTTTGCATCTCCATTTGCCGGAGGGTTAATCTCTTTCAATACACGGGTGGGGTCTTTTTCACCCGGAATCCCAAGTCGGATACCGCTTCTTGTCAATACAAACAAGCCCAGCGCCAACAGAAGCGCAATAACGATAATCAGCCAGTCTTTGCGTTTGAACATTCTGTCCCGCCCTTTTCCCTTATTAATCCTTGTACACACTGCGCAGAAGCGCAATCTCAGCCTGATAGCCATCCAACTCGTTGGGCGTCTCCAGATAAAATGGAAGGTTGCGCAGCGCTGGATGATTGATGACCCTGGTCAGCGCATCCAGGCCCAAATACCCCTCGCCAATCTTCTCATGCCGGTCTTTATGGCTGCCGAAAGGATTCTTTGTATCGTTGATATGAATCGCCTTTAGCCTGTCCAACCCAATGATCTTATCAAACTGGGTCAGCACACCGTCCAAATCGTTAACCACATCATACCCTGCGTCGTTGATGTGGCATGTGTCCATGCATACGCCTAACTTGTCCGCAAGGGTGGTCCGGTCAATGATCTCCCTGATTTCCTCAAATCTGCTGCCCACCTCGCTGCCCTTGCCAGACATGGTTTCCAGCAGGACCAGCGTGGTCATTTCGGGCCAAAGAATTTCATTGAGCAGTTCGGATATCAGCCGAATGCCTTCCTCTATCCCTTGCTGAACATGACTGCCAGGGTGGAAATTGTACATGCTGCCAGGTGTATACTCCATTCGCCGAAGATCGTCCGCCATGGTGATACGAGCAAACTCCCGCGTCGCATCCGAAGCGGCACTGGCATTGAGCGTGTAGGGGGCATGAGCCAAAATCTTGCAAAAATCGTGTTCCTTGGCCAAGGCCAAGAAATCAGCTACATCTATGGGATCAATCTCCTTTGCGGCGCCGCCCCTTGGATTGCGGGTAAAAAATTGAAAGGTATTCGCATCGATCTGCACGGCTTCCTTCCCCATATGCAGGTAGCCTTTGGAAGCAGACAAATGACAGCCAATCTTGAGCATATAAATCCTCCTTTACTCCTCGGATTCCTTGATGACAAGTCCCAGCAGCGCGGCCAGGTCTGCCGCTTGTACAGGGGTTACGATGGCCCCTTTTATATCACTTAATGTAACCTGCAAGCCGCCTAAGCGGCATGTGCGCAAATCAAAGCCTTTCATGAGTGTCTGCTCAAACGTTGCCTGGCTTAAGCTGCACTGTGAAAAGGATGCGGTGAGCTTAAACCGCAAAAATGCCGCGTTTTCGAGCCTAACATTTTCAAAAGCGATTTCCTGCGCTTTGCCATCTGCGAAATTGGCGTATCTTGCGTCGCAATCAAAAAAACGAACGGAACGCAAAGCGCTTTCGATAAAATCTGCGCCCATCAGCTTGCAGCCAAGAAAAGCCACCCGTTGAAAAGCCGCCTTGGTAAAATCGCAATTGGAAAAATCGCAGTTTTCAAACACCACATCACGAAATCCAGCCTGTTCAAAGCACGCTTGTGTAAACTCACATTTCACAAAGCGGCACCGCAATACATCCAAGCCCTTCATGTTCTCGTTTGTAAAGCTTTCCCCTGTAAAGATGCCTTCCTGCACCTTGTCTTCGCTTAAGAGCTTGTTCATTACATCAATGCCATCATCCAATAGTTCTGGTATTTCTGGCTGCATTACATTCATCGACTCGGCAATTCCTTTACGATGGAATAAGTGTATTGTACCACAAAGCATTATCAGCCTAACAGATTTCCCGAAAAAAAGAAACCCTCTCCGCCGAAATTCGCGAAAAGGGCACACTTTACAATGACGTTAGAAGTTACTGCCGTTCCATCCCCAATGCTGTACTTCATCATACTTGACAAAGATACGGGCTGCGGGAATATTCAGCACGCTGACAAAGATTTTGGTTGCCTCCGCCGTCATCTTCTGATAGGCGTCGGGAGAGGCAGCGCCGAAAAGCTTGACTTCTACCATAGCAGAAGGCTCATTGTTGTCTCCCTTAAAATACAAGCGGCATTCCGGTTGAATGTTCAGCATCAGCCATGCTTCACTCTTTCCTGGAATGAGCGAGATTGCTTTGCCCAGCTTTTGTTTGATGCTCTCCTCTTGGGCAGACGTGATAGCAACGCTGATTTTGGCATCAATGAAAGGCATAAGTTTGCTCCTTTCTATACTATACAGTCAGTTCATAGGTTTCACCCTGAGCATTGTATTCGTTGAGCATCGGCTCAATAACCTCGTTTAAATACTCATCCACCTGTTCCCTGCTGCGGCCGATAAACAGGGAGGGGTCCAAAAGCTTTTCCATATCCTCTTTGCGCATACCAAAGGCGGAATCCTCCGCAATTCGATCCAGCAGGTCGTTTTTCAGCCCCTGTTCCTTAACAGCTTTGCCAGCCGCCTGGGCATGCACGCGAATCCGCTCATGCAGTTCCTGTCGGTCACCGCCACGCTTTACAGCATCCATCAGAATGTTTTCACTGGCCATAAAGGGCAGTTCCTCCATGACCCTGCGGCGGATGACCTTGGGATACACCACCAACCCATCGCAAACGTTAAGCAATATGTTCAAAATGGCATCCACGCCAAGAAACGCTTCCGCTACGGCAATGCGCCGGTTGGCGCTGTCATCCAACGTGCGCTCAAACCACTGCGTACCGGCGGTGAAGGCGGAGTTCAGCACATCCACCATCACATAGCGGGCAAGCGCTGAAATACGCTCTGACCGCATGGGATTGCGCTTGTATGGCATGGCCGAGGAACCGATTTGGCTCTGCTCAAAAGGTTCTTCCATTTCCTTAAAGCTTTGCAAAAGGCGCAGGTCATAGGAAAATTTGCTGGCGCTTTGGGCAATACCGCACAAGGCGCTGACCACTTGGTAATCCACCTTGCGGGAATAAGTTTGCCCAGATACAGGAACCACCTTGTCAAAGCCCATATCAGCGGCAATTTCTTTTTCCAGCGCTTTGATCTTTTCCCCATCGCCGTCAAACAGCTCCACAAAGCTGGCCTGGGTGCCGGTAGTCCCCTTGTTGCCGAGCAGCGCCAAGCCATTCATGCGCTGCTGCACTTCCAATACATCCATGTACAACTCGTTCATCCATAAGGACGCACGCTTGCCAACGGTGGTCAACTGGGCCGGCTGCAAATGGGTATACGCCAGTGCCGGCAACGCTTTATGCTCGTTTGCGAATTTTGCAAGCAACGCCAGCACATTGAGCAGTTTTCGGTGGATGATCGCCAAGCCCTGCTTCATGACAATGATATCGGTATTGTCACCCACGTAGCAGGATGTAGCCCCAAGATGAATGATGCCCTGGGCCTTGGGACACTGAAGCCCATAGGCGTACACGTGGCTCATGACATCGTGACGGCATTCCTTTTCACGGCGGAGTGCATCCTCGTAATTGATATCCTCCAGATGATCGGTAAGCTCATCAATTTGCTCTTGTGTGATATTAAGGCCTAGCTTCTTTTCAGCCTTCGCCAATGCCAGCCATAGCTTTCGCCATGTTTTGAACTTATTATCGTCAGAAAACACATACTGCATCTCACGGCTGGCATACCGGGTGGAAAAGGGGCTTACGTATCCACTGTGATCCAAAGCATTCCCTCCAAACAGCCGAATGGGAATTGGCTGCTAAATTATTTAAAGTAATCTACTCCGCCTTCAAACAAGGGCTGAAGCTTGTTCCCGGCCACATTCTTGTACATGTATTCACCGCTGCGCTCCGTGTGGCCCATTTTGCCCAATACCCGCCCATCCGGTGAGGTGATAGCCTCGATGGCCGCATAAGAACCGTTGGGATTATAAGGCAGCAGCATGGTTGGATCACCATTCAAGTCAACATATTGGGCCGCAATCTGTCCATTTATCGCAAGCTCACGGATTACTGCATCCGATGCCACGAAGCGGCCTTCTCCATGGGATATGGCAATGGTATGCACATCCCCCACCGCGGTACGGGATAACCACGGCGATTTAATGGATGCCACCCGTGTGTGGACCAGCATGCTTTGATGGCGGCCGATCACGTTATAGGTTAGCGTAGGGCAGTTTTCATCCGTATCGATAATCTTGCCATATGGCACCAACCCCAACTTAATCAGCGCCTGGAAACCGTTGCAAATGCCCAGCATCAACCCATCCCGTTGATAGAGCAAATCTAGTACGCTGTCCTTGATGCGGGGATTTCTAAAGAATGCTGTAATCAGCTTGCCGGATCCATCCGGTTCATCACCGCCAGAGAATCCACCCGGGAGAACAATCATCTGGCAAGCGGCCATCCGCTTTTCGGCCTCCCGAATGCTTTGGGCAACGGCATCCGGGTTAAGGTTATTAAGTACAAACACATCGGCATCCGCCCCGGCTCGATTTAGCGCACGCAAGGTATCCACTTCGCAGTTGGTGCCTGGAAACACGGGAATAAATGCCTTGGGCCGGGCTACAGACGTCTTGGGAGCAACCCACTCCTTCACAGCATAGGAGAAAACTTCCGGCTTGTCAACTGCCTGTTTGCTTCTGTATGGGAATACACTTTCCAGCTTGCTTTCCCACACCTCTTGAATACTGGCAAGTTCAACCGTTTCACCGTATGCCTGTAAAGTGTAGCGCTCATGGGTATAACCCAAGGTCTCCCCCACGGCTGAATCAACTTTGAGTTCCAGGATAAAGCTGCCATACCGCCAGGCAAACAAATCTCCGACAAATGCGGAATCTAGTGTAAACCCAATGCGATTGCCCAAGGCCATTTTTACAAGGCCCTCAGCAATACCGCCAAAGCCCACTGTCCAAGCGGATATGGCCTTTTTCTCCTTGATAAGCGCTTCCACAGTATCCAGCACCTTTGCAAACCCATTCGGATCGGCGATGGGATCAGCTGATAGTAAAACCACCTTGCTGCCGGATTTTTTAAACTCCGGTGTGGTCACATACTCCGCCTTTCCAGGCGCCACCGCAAAAGAAACAAGGGTTGGCGGCACACCCAAATTTTCAAAGGAGCCGGACATACTGTCCTTACCACCGATTGCCGCCACCTGGAAATTGAGCTGCGCATCCAGCGCGCCGAGCAGCGCTGCTAGCGGTTTCCCCCACCGTTCCGGCTTTGTACCAAGGCGCTCAAAATATTCTTGAAAGGTCAAATACGCATCCCTGCGGGAAAACCCTGCGGCGCAAAGCTTTGCTAGGCTCTCAGCCACCGCAAGATAGGCTCCCTCATAAGGGTTTTGCTCGGACAGGTAAGGATTGTAACCATAGGCCATGCCGGAGCAGGTGGTTGTTGTGCCCTGAACAAGGGGCATTTTTGCTGCCATGGTCTGCACCGGCGTTAATTGGTGCTTACCACCAAAGGGCATAACCACAGTGGCCGCGCCAATGGTGGAGTCGAACCGCTCCACCAAGCCTTTTTTGCTGCAAACATTCAAATCGGACATCAG
>JAEWSC010000004.1 GCA_023398575.1 Bacillota bacterium
ATCCTTCTGTTCTGCCGGTGGGATTTTCCGCCACCACACGGTAATGGTACGTGGTATTGGGAATGAGGCCGGTCAGTCCAAAACTCACCGAAGTATCGCCTGTCCCTGTTACAGGGCTTTGGGCTGCCGTCGCATAAGAACCGTAGCCGGTTGTCGTGCCATATTGGAAAGTGACAGCAGTACCTTCATTATTGGCGTTTACTGTGCCATGAAGGGTTGCGGCGGAATCGGTTATACCGCCGGCTGCGTCCGTTGTTACCACCGGCGCTGCCGTTCCTGTGGTGAAGGTCATATCGCTCCCGTTAACGGTACCTGCGGCGTTCACGCCTGTTACCTTGAAATGGTACGATGTATTGGGCGTAAGGCCTGTGATGGCATTGCTTACGGATGTACTCGCCGTCCCGGTCACAGGGCTTTCGGCTGAAGTTACCGTTGTGCCGTAGGATGCGCTGGTGCCATAGCTAAAAGTAACAACCGTGCTGGCATTATTGGCATTGACTGTGCCGTTCAGCGTTGCACCGGTTGTAGAAATACTGCCGGCATCGTTTGTTGTAACAGACGGTGCAGTAAATACGTTAATCGTAAATGCTTTATCAAAATACAGGCTGCCGTTGTCCGTCGACCTTACAAGGATGGAATAGCTGCCTGCAGTCAGCGCTTTGCTTGTTTGAAGCGTAGTTCCAGATATTTGAAAGTCACCGTTGTTTGTATCACCGGTGCCGCTTACCAGCGAATAGGTATGTGTATCACCGGCATCGGTGCTGCTCAAGGTACCGACAGTTGCACCCGCACCCGTGCTGCTGGCGTTGATGTTAGATGCGCTCAGCGCTATATCCGTTGGGGCGTCATTATCGCTAACGACATGAAATGTAATATGGAATGTAGTAATTCCAGTTCCATTATCCCAGTCTTCTAGAATCACAGAAAATGTATACGTTCCTCCCGTAACTGCATAAAAATCATATGAATAAAAATCCAAACCATAAGAGGTATCAAAAGAATTACTATATGATTCGTAAGCCGATATGGGACCCGGATAAGAATCATATAAGTCAGCCCCCCCTGGAGATGGCTGAGTAAAGCCATATCTACCAAATGTGGTGAAATCATCAAAAAAACTATAAAAGCTAAATCTGTACGGAACTCCTGGCTCGGCATTATATGAAAGATAGACATCTGCAGCTGCTTTTGCTGCATGCTCCATAAATGGAGAAAACCCAAATATCAAGGTAAGCGCCAAGCATACAGCCATCATCCGTTTGAGTGTCCCCATACACATACCAAAAACCTCCATTAAGTATCAATTGGATATTGATAGACAGCAAAAAAATAAACAGCATGAAACCATACTGCCTTCATTTCTATAAAGAAGCTTTGTAAAACGCTGTCAGCTTTTGTCTTATGTAGTTCATGATTTCCTTACCCTTATATTATATAGTTATATGAGCCTGTAACCAGTGTAGATGAAGCGCTGCTTTTTGTCAACAAAAAAGGAATCAGATCAACAGTTCAAGCAGCATTTATACTAAGGAATAAACTTCAGGCAGCATCAGTAATTAGGGCATGTTTCTAAAAGCATAGGAACCAGAACTTATGCAAGCCAGATCAAAACGCACCCCAGATGGACAAAGGTAAGAAATCTACGAGCCAGCTTATCAAAATGGGAGGCATTTAAGCTCAAGAATAGATACTGATTTTACTTTTTACACTCCCACTGCTTGCCGAAGAATGTCATTGATATCCCCCTTAAAAAATGAATGTACCGGCGTAGGTGATCTCGACACTGGCATGCTCCAGTAGTTTGGAGATGACTTTCACTTCTACCCCTCGGGAATATAAGTTGCTGGCAAAAGAATGTCGTAGCGCATACAGGCCGCGGTGCTCAATACCTGCCGCTTCACAGGCATTAGCCATTGTCATCAACAGATGCCGGTAACCGACATGCTCTCCAGTTTGCGTAGCAAATATATAGGGGCAGCTAATCACCTGCTATATTTTCAGATGCCGGATGGCTTCCATGGCCTTGCTGTTTAGGGGAATAGTCCGCTTGCCGGACTCTGTTTTCGTAGTCCGCTGGACGATGTCCGTTCACACGGACCATGGTTGTTTACTCGTAGTGTCCGCTTTACTTCATCGATATCGTTCCACTCTAGTGCCAAGGCTTCGCCGGCCAGGAGTCTGGTCTCCCAAATAAGAACAGCTCCCATCCATAACGGAAGCGGAGCTTGTTACCTTTTTGTTCGGTGAATGCGGCCACCAGTCTTTCATGTTCCCTTTTTCGTAGGAGAAGACGACCTTTGTGTTGTAGGTCATGGGAGGTATCTGTGCAGCGAGCCGGAAATTGAAATCAAAAGATGAGTAAAGATGGATGGCTCTACAGCGATGCTGACTGCTTTGTTGGTTGTACTTTCACTGGCTAGTGTGACCTGCCTACCGAGAATTGGACCAGAAGCAAATTGAGTCAGTCCTGCTAGATTGACTCAATTTCGTGATGGGCGGTTTCTTTGTGAGAAGGCCATGATATAATGAACAAAAGGGGCAAAAAACAGACTAAAGAAAACAGATGCAGTAAACGGAGGCACTAAATACAATGTATCGCTATAGCATGACTCAATGGATTGCAGGGAACCAGCCAATTCAAAAAACGCTTCAGCAATTGAAGGCTTGTGGTTACGATGGGGTAGAGTTTGGCGCTGAACCCTATCAAGATTTACATGCACTAAAAGCAACCATGGAGGAGCACGGGCTGATGTGTACATCGCTATGCGGCATGTATACCTCTCAGCGAGATTTGGCCTCCTCCGACTCTAAGATCCGTGAGTTTGCTTAGAAATATCTGCACGATTCTATCGACATGGCGGCTCTGCTTGGCGCAAAGCTGCTCATCGTGGTTCCGTCTCCAGTGGGGAAAATTGCTCCGGATAACACCTATGAAGAAGCCTGGGAGAACGCACTCTTAAGCATACAGGCCGTGGTCGATCATGCTCAGCAAAACGGTGTGTTGCTGGCCATGGAAGCCATCAACCGGTATGAAACTTTCTTAGCGCCCAATTTGACGTTGATGAAGAAGTTTGTGGAGCAGGTAGGTCATCCATCTGTGAAGTTGATGGCAGACCTTTTCCACATGGCGCTGGAGGAGCGCAGCATCGAAGAAAGCCTGCGGATAGTGGCGCCGCATTTGGTGCACATCCATATTGCAGACAATACTCGAGAACCGGCGGGCTTTGGGCTTACCGATTTCAAGGCGGCCTTTCGGGTTTTAGGAGAAATCGGGTATGACGGAGCTATTACAATGGAGTTTTTACCGCCGGTAGCAAATCCTTATCAGGCCATTCAGATGGATTCCCAAGACGGCCGCATGGAGCTGTATATGCGTCAGTCGCTTGAATATATTCGATGTGTGGTACAAACGTTGGATCGGGCGAGGTAAAGCCCACAACAATCTATAATCATAATGAATAATCTATCGGTTTTTTCATTTCCTATTGGTTCTACCTCGCGTCTACATAATGCTGCGCCTGCGCATGCCACAGGGCGGCATAAAGGCCATCAGCATCGGAAAGCAAATCATCATGATTACCGCGCTGCACGAGCTCGCCGCTGTCAAAAACAGCGATATCGTGGCAGAACCGGCAGGAGGATAGTCGGTGCGAAATAAAGACGGCCGTTTTCGAACCGATGGTCTTTTCAAAGGTGGAATACACTTCAAACTCGGCGATGGGGTCGAGGGCAGCGGTCGGTTCATCCAAAACGATGATTCCGGCGTCTTTATACAGTGCCCGCGCCAGTGCGATTTTTTGCGCTTCGCCGCCGGAAAGTTGCACGCCTTCCTCGTCAAATTCCTTGTAAAGGATCGTATCCAATCCCAACGGAAGCTTTCCCAAACGCTCACCGAAACCCGCATCATGGAGGCAGCGCAGCGCCTTCTCTTTATCGGGTGTATTGGAAATGGCGACATTTGCACCTATCGTCAGCGGAAAAAGCTTGAAGTCCTGAAATACGACGGAAAATAACCGGCGATACGCCTGAAAGTCGTACTCCTGTATGTTGACGCCACCCAGCAGTATTTCGCCCTCCGTAGGGTCGTACAAGCGGCAGAGCAGCTTGATCATGGTGGTCTTGCCGCTGCCGTTTAACCCGACAATTGCCAACCGCCGGTTTGCATTAATCGTCATGTTCAGGTTTTTCAGTGCGTAGGTTTCAGTGCCAGGATAGCGGAAGCTGACATTGCGAAACTCAAAATGGTATGCTGTGTCGTTTGGAATGGGCTTGCTTCCCTTGACCAGCGCGTCCGGCAGATGTAAAAAGTCCAACAGTGGTTTAATGTACACCGCATTGTTGTACGCACGCCCTAAATCGTTGAAAAGCGCCGTCACTGCTGTCACCAGCGCGGTCACTGCGCCGACATATTGCACGACATACCCTATCGCGTACATTCCTGCCAGCGCCCTAAGCCCGATGAGCAGGTAGACCGCCCCGCCCACCACGGCCATGCCCGCGGCGGAAAAGCCACCGAGGCGGCCTTCAAAGAAGAAAAAGCGCAGCCAGCTTTTCACATTATAACTGTAAGAAAAAATATGCTCCAGCATGCTTCCCTGCTGGTATAGGCGGATATCCTTGGCAGCTTGGTCGGATTTCAAATAATTGTTGTAATACGAGGCGGCCGTGTTGGACTTTGTGTTTTCGGCAAACACTTCATCCAGCATTTTCTTTTCTTTTTTTCGGAACAGGATATTCAACGCTAGCGTTACGGCTACCAGCAGCACTAGCAGCAGCGTTGCAATATGCGTTGTGGCAAAAGTCTGGTCATACACCGCATTGCTATGAAACATTCCCGCCAGCAGCACGCCGGAGAAGATCAGCGAAAATAGGCCGACTGAAACCGATTGTGATATCCAGTACAGATTTATCAGCCCCAAACCGTTCCCGCGAGCCTTCGTATCCATGACGGCCAGCTTTTCAGAAATCTCGCTGTTTTCCGTGTGAGGAAAGTCCATTTTCGCAAACTGCTCCGCCTCCATGCCCAGCATGTCGGCATAGGCAAACCAGAAGGTAGACAAATCCACCTCACGTGTAAGCAACGATTTCAACGCAGAAAAAGTAAAACTAAGCAGCACGGTTAACGTGGCATAGCCAGCTATGGCGGAAACATCACGGTTTCTCGCCAGTTCATTGAGAATGCGCGCGGAAAAGAAAAGCTGCATCATCGGTACAAATGCTGTGATGAACGACTGTCCCAGCAGCGCCCAAAGATAAGAGGGCGACAAGCGCATCACCACGCGCAAGCCTTGCAGCGTCCATTTTACTTGATCCATAAAGCGAGGCTTTTTTTCATTATTCTCCATCGGCTTGCTCCTCTGCGCGGATGTTGCAAAGTGCCGTACGATCCGCGTCCGCTGCATCGTTTTGCTGATAATAACTGGCTTGCGTTTCAAACATATGAGCGTAAATACCCCCAAGCCGCATGAGCTCCTCATGTGTACCCATTTCCGCAATGGAATCTTTTTCTGCCGCGCCGTCAATGAGTATAATACGGTCGCAAAAACGGGTACTTGCCAGCCGGTGGGAGATGTATACGCTGGTTTTGCCCTGCGTCAGCTCCGCGTATTTTTGATATACCTCGTTCTCCGCTAAAGGGTCCAGGGCGGCTGTGGGCTCATCCAGCAAAATCACCGGCGCATCCTTGTATAACGCCCGCGCCATAGCCAGCTTTTGCTTTTCGCCGCCAGAAAGCTCAATTGCATCCGCATTTACCGCGCGAACCAGCAGTGTTTTTTCTTTTTCCGGCAGGCTGTTTACCTTCTCGCTTAGGCCGACCAATGCTAGGCATTGGGTTACTTTAGCGCAGTCGGTCGTATCTGGCGGCTGCTGACTGATGTTACCGGCGATGTCTGCAGAAAGAAGGTGGATATCCTGAAAAACAGGCGAAAACTGGGTGAATAGTTCGTCGCGGTTATAGGCAAGCAGCGGTTTGCCTGCATAGGAGACTTGCCCTTCGGTGGGCAGGTAAAGGCCGCAGAGCAGCTTTATAAACGTGGTTTTCCCAGCACCGTTCGCGCCTACTACCGCCAGGCGTTCGCCTGGACGAATCGTGAGATTTACATGCCGCAGCGCGGGTTTTACAGCTTTCGGGTAGGTGTAGCTGACATTTTCAAAGCGGATTTCAGGCGGCAGGGCGTCGCTTCCCGGCAATGGTACACCCGCTCCCGTGTTCATACGGTCAGGGTATTTGAGCATGGCCTGCATATCCGCCATCTCCACAGCAGACTTGGCCAAATCGCTGGCAGCTACCAAAATGCCGGAAATCCAGCCGCCCAGCGCACCAATGGCGGCAAACACGAATACAAACTCGCCCAATTCCAGCTTGTTTTGCAGAAGAAGCGAAATGAGCAGGCCGTACGCGATGCCATCACGCAGCAAAATCATCGCGCCGTCCATCAGGTTTGCCTGCATTTGTTTGGTCAGCACAGCTTTTTCCGCCGCCCGATTCTCTTTGCGCAGCGTTTGCAGAAAATCCCTCAGCCATGGAAATGCGCCGTACATGCGGATGTCCTTGGCAGACGCGGGATCGCGCATGGTATTTTGCAAGGCCAAATACTTGCGATTCAGCTTGCTGCGTTCTTCACGTGTTGCTTCGTTATACCTGCGGGAGCGGGCAAGCGCCCACCAGTTGCACCCCGCACAAAACAGAAGCACAAGCAAAATGATGGAATTGACCTGGGCGATGACACCGGCATAGAGAAGAAAGCCGAACACGTTGGATAAAAGCTGTACGAGTGTTCGCGGAATGTTCATCGCCAATGTGTGGTTGCTCTGCACGGCCTTTTCTGATTTGTCCATGACAGCCTTGAAGTCGGGATGTTCCAATTGCTCATAATCCATGTTGATCTGTTTGGCCGCCGTTTTGAGCATAAAAGAAAAGATACCTGTGGTACCCATACAATGATCGACAATGCTATCGGTGAAACTTTTCCCATAACCCAGTGCGACCAACATGAACGCCAAGGCACCTACCACGAGCAGAAAATGAGAAACGTCCGAATGCTGCCCAATCAAGTCAATAACAGCCTTTGGCATGTAAATGCCTGCGTAAGGCAATGCCACCCGAAACACGACCGCCAGAGCGCAGCAAATCACCAGAGATTTGCGCACTTGCCAGTATGTGTAAAGGGAGAGCTTTATGGCGTCCCAAATCCTGCCGCTAGACTTTTTTGATTTTATCATTAGTTTATCTGCCTTGTTTTATCTATACTTTTTCGCACGGTATATGTTATATCAATAAAATCCGTGCTGTCAAGAATATGTGCAAATTGATGAGCCGTTTGGAATTCGAAGCGAATGGTGAAGATTGATGACACTGTCCCTAACAGCATTTTAATAAATGGGTAATTGTGATATACTTTCTTAGGCTTCTAGGAATATGAAAACAGGTATTTTAGGACAGGATTTGATAAGACATCTTCTCCTTCCATGAACTGCTGTTGAAATTCCGAATGATACAAGCACAGCGCCTGACCACCGCCAGCGAGGGCATTGTTATCGCGGAGATATCTTAAGCCTGCGGTTACATGTCAGCCCCTGTTTTGCGGCGGCATTCAAGTGATACATTTGTATGCTGCCAACGAAATACCGACTTTTCACGCTTACCCAGCCTGGTGGGATACAGAACATAGTAAATGGCTGAGGCTCGTAACCTCCACTGGTGCTTGCTTTGGGATAATGGTGCGGCGCGAAATTGGCATGTGCTGGGGCGTGCTGGTGAAATGGTACTTCATTGCTTTCAAATCAATTTGCTGTTTTTATAAAACACAAAGTGGCATTACATGGTTGATACTATGCGAAAGTGTTGTTGCGGAGAGTGTAGTAAGCGGTGGTTTGCAATCGGAAATTACATTCGCGATGATAATTGAGAAGCAGGAATATACTGAACATTGAAACGGTTAGGGGGATTATTTTGAGCATATTAAACGCACAAAATGTAACACATGGATTTGGTGCACGGCAAATACTTAACAATGCATCCTTTCAGATTTTAAATGGTGAGCATGTTGGATTGGTGGGAGCAAACGGTGATGGAAAGTCCACATTTTTAAACATAATTATGGGTAAACTTCAGCCTGATCAAGGTAAAATTGAATGGTGCAACCGTATATCGGTTGGCTATCTTGATCAACATACTGCCTTACCTGCCGGAAGTACCATTCGTGATGTACTCAAAGGTGCCTTTGGGCATATGTTTGAGCTTGAGAAGGAGATGCTCGATATATATGAAAAAATGGCAACTCAAGATAGTGACATAGATATCATGCTTGAAAATGTGGGCGAAATTCAAGCCATGTTGGAGCAAAGCGGTTTTTACGCAATTGATACGAAAATTAATGAAGTTGCAAATGGCTTAGGGTTAGGTGAAATAGGTCTTGATAAACTGGTTAATGAGTTGTCCGGTGGGCAACGCTCTAAAGTGCTTTTAACCAAACTTATTTTAGAAAACCCCATGATCCTAATTTTAGATGAACCAACAAATTTTTTGGACGAGAATCATATCAATTGGCTTACTGATTTTTTAGTTAACCATGAGAATGCTTTGGTTTTAGTATCGCACGACACAGCATTCATGAGTAAGGTAGTAAATGTCATTTATCATATTGAAGACGGAAATATGCAACGATATACAGGGTCCTATGAGCAGTTTCTAGAGGCACTCTCATTGAAAAAAAGACAACACGAGCAAGCTTATAAGAAGCAGCAAAAAGAAATTGATAAGCTTGAAACATATGTTGCGAAGAATAAGGCGAGGGCCGCAACGGCTACCCTTGCAAGAAGCAAGCAAAAGCAGCTTGACAAGATGGATATTGTGGACAAATTGAAAGACAAGCCGAAACCTACCTTTGGATTTAAAACCGCACGAACACCAGGAAAGGTGATTTTTAAAGCGATAGATCTTGTGCTTGGGTACAATGAGCCGCTTACCACACCCTTTAGTATTGCAATGGAGCGGAACAAAAAGATTGCGATTAAAGGCGTTAACGGGCTGGGGAAATCTACTCTTTTGAAAACATTATTAGGTGTAATCCCGCCAATATCAGGTTCAATAGAACTTGATCCTTATCTTCAGTCTGGCTATTTTGAGCAAGAAGATTCAAGAGACAATAAAAATACGGCTTTACAAGAAGTTTGGGATGAGTTCCCTTCCATGTCAAATGCTGAAGTAAGAGGAGCATTAGCAAGATGCGGGCTTACAGCAGATCATATATCAAGCCAGATGAGAGTGCTTTCTGGCGGAGAAAGTGCAAAGGTTCGTCTTTGCAAGATTATGCTAAGAGAGTTAAATTGGCTTGTGCTTGATGAGCCTACAAATCACCTTGATGTTGAGGCAAAAGCTGAGCTGAAACGTGCCCTAAAAGAATTTAACGGTACAATTTTACTTGTAAGCCATGAGCCAGAGTTTTACGAAGATTGGATTAGCGAAGTGTGGAATTTGGAGAGCTGGACAACGAAAATTGTGTAAGAGTCCGAGGCGTTAACTAAAGTCACGCCATTGCGGGACTATGCCGCCAATTCCGCAAAGTCACCAAGAACAGGGGCTGCTTCCCCAACAGCCAGAGCCTGATGAAGATGCTGCTTCTGGCTTCTCGGAATATCAGCAAGAAATGGATGATTCGTTACCATAATTAGGATTTGCCGCTCGCAATATCCTATGGGATGATAAAGCTATCTGGGCCCATGCCCCGGCGTATAGGATTTCGCGGGTGGTCCATCGGCATTCACGCTGGATCGGACACAGCGAGTATACCGACAGCCCACCCGCAAAGCACGGCCGCCAGGGGGCAATGGGTCATTCTGCTGGGGAGTGTCCCAAAATTCTTGAAAATGGAATACTTACTGAAAAATGGAAAGAAGCTACTATTGCTTTTACTCCTGTGCAGGGTAGGGCAACGTTGGGGAGCGACCCGAGCGGCAATGGAGGTTTGGCAAGGGAGCAGCGTCAGAGATGGCGCTGGTTTTATTGTACAACCAAGGCAGGTAAGCAGAACCCTGTTTACCTGCCAGCTCTAATCTTGTCGCTCTACGCAGTTTGGACTTTAGCTAAATAATCTCTCACATGGGAAACCAACATTGCATATCGTTTATGTGTTGCAACGACAGTTTATACGTTCCGGGCTTCTTTTTCCATAGGATCTGCGATAGTTCATAGAAAATGCTGATCATCGTAAGGGAGTTATGTGGATCGTTTCACACGCTTCGTGTGAGTATGTGCGGCCATCCCACAGTCGAAGCGTACCAGCGATTTGAGCATGGATGTCTGCCTCTTGCAGAATACCATTTTCCCAGGCCATATCAATAGTGTAGCCGCCGCGGGCTTTAACGCCACGTATGCTGCCGCAGGGCCAATTTGGGGGTAAGGCTGGCAGTAACCGAAGACAGCCTTCATGGCTTTGGACAAGCATCTCTGTGATGCCCGAGGTTGCGCCGAAATTGCCGTCGATTTGGAAGGGGGGATGGTTGTCCAGCAGATTAGGCAGCGTCGAATTCGCCAGTAGCAGGCGAACATTCTCCCCTGCCTTTTCGCCATCCAGAAGCCTGGCCCAGAAATGGATGATCCACGCTCTGCTCCAACCTGTATGTCCTCCGCCATGTTCCAACCGACGCTCTAGGGTCTTGCGAGCTGCGGTCATCATTTCGGGCGAAGCGGATGTAATCTGATTACCGGGGTGCAATGCGAACAAATGGGAGATGTGGCGGTGGCCGGGCTCTGTCTCGGCCTTGTCATCGGACATCCATTCTTGTATCAGCCCTGTTGGGGAGATGGTTAAGGGACACAGCTTGTCCCGCAGCAGTGCATAACGGTAAGTATCTTCGCCCAAAATGCGTCCGGCATCAATGACTGCGCTGAACAGCTCGTACAGGAGCTGCTGATCCATGGCGGCATCGTCGCACAGACAGCCCTGCTCGCCGCTGGGAAGCTGGTAGGTGTTCTCGGGAGAAACAGAGGGACTTACAAGGAGATGCCCATGGGGATCTTCTATGAGCGTGTCTGTGAAAAAGCGCGCAGCCTCCTCCATAATCGGGAAATACTCTCTGAGAAAGTCGATATCGCAGGTGTAGCAATAGTGTTCCCATAGATGCAGCGATAGCCATGCGGCGCCCATTTGCCACATCATGGAGGAGATGCAGTTGTCCTGCGGGGCACAGTCAGCCCAGATGTCCGTGTTGTGATGCGCCATCCAACCGCCTGCACCATACATTCTTCGTGCCATATCACGGCCTTTGGGGACCATGCGCCGAATCAGGTCAAACAGCGGCTGGTGCTCCAAAGTTAGCGCGCACTTCTCAGCAGGCCAATAGTTCATCTGGGTATTGATATTTATGGTGTATTTGCTATCCCAAGCAGGCGTGAAGCTGTCGTTCCAGATGCCCTGCAGGTTGGCGGGCATGCTGCCAGGCCGGCTGGAGGACGCAAGCAGATAGCGGCCATAGGTGAACAGATCCGCGACAAGGCCGACATCATCATTCCCCTCACGCATAAGCTTCAACCGCTCATCATGGGGTAGGGTAGACATAGTGGGGCTCTCCGGCAGTGTCAGGGTGCAGGCTTCCATGATTTTTCTCAAATCCAGTTCATGTTCTTCACGGAGAGCGTCGAAGCCGCGCTTTTCTGCGGCATCGACGCGGGCTATGGCGGCTTGAAGATAGGTCTCACCCTCTCGGAAAGAAGTGGCCGAGGCAGCCAAAAGGACACACTCTCCATGGCCGCGCAGCATGTCGCCTGCCATATGGACATCCTGCCCTACAGCGCGCAGAACACAGCAAAAGGAAATGCCGTCATTCCCGGTTTTGCCCATTAGGCAAAGCGTTCTGTCATCCAGCCCCCGTTGGAATGTGACCTGACCGCCGCGGCGCAGCATGGCGCGCCAATCGGCATCATTAATCTTCAACGCCAGCACACGGCCTGGATAGGATATGAAGCACTCTCGCTTGGTGCTGATGCCATCAAGGGTAAAGGCTGTGTGGTGGATGCCGCTAAAAAGGTCAAGTTCCCGACAATAGGATGTGACGCCTTCTTTGGGCTCTATAAAGGATAGATTCATATTCTTGAGATGCCCCATTATATATGGGATGGGAAAACGGGGATGATTTGCTGTCCGGGAATTTAGGATCAGGTCGCACAACGGTTCATAGGCTCGCTGCCCTTCAGGAGTAGAGGCGATGTGTTCCTCGGTCATTTCCTCAGCCTGGGCAATCTTCCCGTCAGCGAGCAGCCTGCGGACCGTTTGGATTGCCTCTGGAGCGCCAGGATTCATGCGGTCGATCCATCCGCCTGACCAAACAGTATCATCATTCAGTTGAAAACGATCCACCAGCGTTCCACCAAAGCACATAGCGCCCATATAACCATTGCCCAAAGGCAAGGCCTCGTTCCAGTTTGCTGCGGGACGGCTGTACCATAGTCTACACATTATCTTTACTCCTTCTGATTGTTATGCAGTTATGTCATTGATTTATAGGTGGAGGTATTGTAACCTGTGTTTCTCCTAAAGGCACGGCAGAAGGAATTGGCGGACAGATAGCCTACCTCTTGGGAGATTTGGTTGATCGTCATGTTTGTTGTTCGCAGGAGGCGCTGTGCCTCCTGAATGCGCAAATTCTCCAAGTAAGCGGACAGATTTTCTCCCACCTGTTGCTTAAAACTGGTGGAGAGGATAGAGGCATTGACACCGAAAACTTCAGCAATGCTGAGCAAAGAAAGGGAACTCTCCCTGAAGTGTTCGTTCAGGTAGTTTACGACCTGTTTGATTTGTTCGCCGCCGCTTTCATGCCGGTTCTTCTCAGCGCATTTGGCAAGTGTGTGGAAGAATTCTCGCAACAAGTCAAATTGATGCTTGGTTGGCACTTCGCTGATAGTGCTTAAATATACATTAAGCATTTCGTCGGAAATGTCTTCCCGGCTGCTCAACAGCGGCAGACATCTGATCGCCGTACTTAACAGATCAGATAAGAACAGACGCCCCATGGCGGGGGGGATAGGATAATCAATAAAGTTCACTTGAAACAACTCATCCAGTGCCTGATCCACAGCGGTTATGTTGCCATGGATAACGGCCTCCGTCAGCCGGTAGCTCACGTCCGACGGGTAGAAATACTGGACGGTATTGGTGTTATAATTGGGCCACTTCAGCTTGTCATTGTCCCACCCGGGTAAAAGGGTATGCATGGTCATGGTGGTGCGTGCCTGCTCGAAGGAACGGGAGATCTTCGGCAGAGGAGGTGTGACCTCATCTCCGCAAAACGCGTGTATGCATTCCCGAAAATAAGGTGGAACTTCTTCGTACAGTTTTTGATACAAGGCATCAATGGCTTCGCGGTTCTTATCAAATACAATCAAGGCCAACGTTTCCTCATCCACATCATAATATAAAGTCTGTTTAAACAGGCCGTCCAAAACCTCCTTAAGCACCATTTTCATAGAACCCAATAGTTTCATCATGGAGTCGGCATCATCATCGTTCATCTGAGGCAGAAGATGAAACAATAGCACTCGCGCCGTGCTGAAATGCACATGATCCGGATAAACATACTGGCAGATACGGTCTGCCTCCGCCTCGCTGCTGAAACTTCCCCTCAGCAGACGGCTGGCAAAGGAGGAGCGCAACAGAGCCTTGTGCTCAGAAGCCAGACGCTGAAGGTTTTCATTATCAGCCTGAAGCGTTACCACCATATCCGAAATGATCTGCAAGGCGCTGTCCGAATCGTCGCTATGCATACCGACAGCATCAAGGATGACAGTAATCGGCGTAGAAATGCGCCTTGCTTGCCGCAGAGATAGCAGCAGGCCGGCGACAAGCGAAACGCATAGACACACCACCATCAAATTCCGGTAAATATTCACGCGTGCCATAATGATGTCAACTGGCTGAATGGATACATAGGTTAAGCCATTGGCACTTGTGTAAAGATGATTGACCAGCATTTCGCCACTTTGGGTATCGAGGAAAAAATTCGTCTCCTTCGGATGTGCAAGGGCAAGTTGTATAGTCGCCTCATACAGGCCATCCAGATCGCAGACGCTCCCGACAGTGGAAGTAAGCATCTGTCCATTGCGATTCGCGATATAAATTGCACCGCTTTTACCAAGATTGATATCGCCGAACAGAGACGTAACTTTCTGTTCATCTATAAGGATCATCAGATAGCCGTTACCCATGCCGAAAAGCGGCTGGACCATTGATAGATAGCTTCCCTTTTCTTTTAGAATGGAGATTTCTCGAGCCGGCACCAACCCTGTTTTCAGAGTGAGTGCATTTAAACCCTGCATGAAGCGATCATGGACATCGCCTTCAAAGCGTAGATAGTCCGCAAAAAAGTCTTCATATTTATAGATAATGAGATCATTCATGACGATTTGTGGGTTATTGAAGAAAAGAAAATACTGGTCCACAAAGCTTTGAACGAGCGAATACCCCTCCAGCGAATTTCGCACCTCCACCATCTTATAGGCATACGGGTACATAAAGCCGCTGGTATTGCCCTGAAAAGCGCGCACCGAGGGATTATGGGTTATTTCATGCGCAATGCTGCTAACCTCCTGCAGGTGAATGTCAAAACTTTCGGAGGCAGATACCAGGACACTATTGTTCAATTGCGTTGCATACTTCTCGGTCTCGTTAATTGAAATAATGTAAAAAAGTACGCTGACAAGAAACGGAATTGCCAGTACCAGCGCATAAGATCGGAGACAGGACAGAAAGACTTTCCTGTTGCGAATAATATTACGGAACGAATATCCGCTAAACCTATGTCGCACAGTATATGTCCTCCTTTATCTTTTTGGCTAGAAACGTTTCATCACTTATCATGGATTTTTTCTTATTTTATCGAAATAAGTTCATTTTGTACATATACAAAATGGTGAATCAGTAAATTTTGAATTGAGGATGATAATGGAGTAAATTAACAAAAATAAAGAATTGCAAATGTGCAAAAAGAATTGAATATATCATTTCAATCGTCACTGTGATACTATATGGGCAACAAAAGTTCGATAAAACATGATAAGGAGGCTCGCTGTGACAGAGCTGAGGAACAAACGCAACGTTACGAAGAAGTATCTGCTGCATCATTGGGAATTGTATATCATGCTGCTTTTTCCAGTGATTGTCATCATTGTTTTCAACTATGTACCCATGGGTGGAATAATCATGGCATTTAAGGATTTCAAGCTGAGAAAGGGCATGTTTTTAAGTCCCTGGGCAGATCAATATGGCCTGGCAAACTTCATTCGGTTTTTTTCTAACTATAATTTTTCCTCCACGCTGCGTAACACCCTGATCTTGTCCATCTATTCCCTGCTGGTGAACATTCCATGTGCGATTATGTTGGCCCTTGGCCTCAATTATGTTCGCAAGACGGTGTTCAAGAAAACGGTGCAGATGATTTCCTACTTCCCTTATTTCATCTCAACCATTGTGATCGCCAGTATGATCAATATGCTCTTTAACACACGCACAGGTATCTTGGGCAGACTATGTTACGGTATATCCCAGTCCAACATCCTGTCTGATGCTTCCATGTTTCCGCATCTTTATGTATGGTCCGGCGTGTGGCAGAGCGTGGGCTTTGGTTCAATCATTTATCTGGCGGCGTTATCCAGCGTGGACCCGCAGTTGCACGAAGCTGGGACCATCGACGGTGCCAACATCCTTCAGCGCATCTGGCATATTGACTTGCCTACCATCTTGCCCATGGTTACCGTCATGCTGATTCTTAACATGGGAAGTGTGCTGAATGTAGGCTACGAAAAAGTATTGGCTATGCAAAACCAAAACAACCTGAGTATGTCGGAGGTTATTTCAACCTACTCCTATAAGGTGTCGCTGGCTGCATCTATGCCGGACTTTTCTTACGGTACGGCCATCGGGTTATTCCAATCGCTAGTAGGCCTTGTATTGGTCATGACCTCCAACAAGGTTGCCAATAAGCTGACCGGCAACGGTTTCTGGTGAAAGGAGCTTGTTGAGAATGACAATGCAAGCAACTCATGTTATTCGCTCGTGCAAAACGGATCGAATTGTTTATTTCGTCAATAGTGTTTTGTTGACGCTGTTCCTGATTGCAGTGATGTACCCATTTGTATACATCATTAGTTGCTCCTTTAGCTCCGGTCAGGCGCTTATTTCTGGCAAGGTGGTTCTTCTGCCCGTTGAATTTACCCTGGATGGCTACCGGGCAATCATGGAGTACAGAGATATTTGGACAGGCTTTTACAATTCGTTCCTGTACACTGTTGGTGGCACGCTGCTGGGCATAACGTTGACGATTCTGGCGGCCTATCCTCTTTCTCGGCCCTCCCTGATTGGGCACAAGCCGCTGGTGATGCTATTCCTGTTTACCATGTTATTCAACGGTGGTTTGGTTCCCAATTACATGCTGGTGATGAAATTGGGCTTGATTAACACAAGCTGGGCCATCCTCCTTCCGATGGCGCTCAGTGCGTACAATATCATTGTAGCGCGAACCTTCTTCATCACCTCCATTCCGGCTGAACTGCACGAGTCGGCTGAGTTGGATGGCTGCGGCGAGTTTCGCTTCTTAATCTCCATTGTGCTGCCGCTGTCCAAGGCCATCCTGGCTGTGTTGGCATTGTGGATTGCCATTGGCTACTGGAACAGCTATTTTAATCCCATGATTTACCTCAACGAAAAGTCGAAATATCCTTTACAATTGATCCTTCGCGAAATTCTACTGATGGCAAATGTGGACTTTACCAAAGCCGCCAGCAACCCGGAACTATACTACAAGAACCAACAGCTAAGCGAGATTCTGCGTTATGGTACGATCATCATCAGTAGCCTGCCCCTGATGATTCTCTATCCTTTCATTCAAAAATACTTCGTCAAGGGTGTCATGATCGGTTCTGTGAAGGGCTGATTTAAGGTATTTCCCAATTAGTGCATAAGCGGAACAGGCGTTTGAGCTCACGGCTGATCCGCTGGCAAGTTAAACCAAATCATAGGAGGAATCACCATGAAGAGGATCCTGGCATGTCTTTTGGCTTTGATGCTTCTCCTGGGCATGTGCGTTACAGCCGGGGCCGAGAGCATCTTTCCCCTGAAGGATGAAATTACCCTGACAGCCTTCGTGCTTGGCATGGAAGGCGGCGTTGACTACACCAGCAACTACGTGACTCAATGGATCAAGGAAAAGACCAACATCAACCTGGTGTTTACCAACGCAGTGAGCGGTGACGATGGCAAGACCAAGCTGAACCTGATGCTCTCCAGCGGCGAGCGTCTGCCGGATATTTTCCTTGCAACCGGCTGGAGCAAAGCTGAGACGATGATGTACGGCTCTGAGGGCATTATTCAGCCCCTGAACAAGTACCTGGAAAGCGCTGAAAACTGGAACAAGCTCAATGAGCTGGCACCTGCCCGCAAAGGCGATCTGGTCATGAGTGACGGCAATATTTATACCTACGGCGATGTGAACGAGTGCTTCCACTGCAGCCACCAGGCCCGTATGTGGATCTACCAGCCCTGGGTTGACTCCCTGAACGGCGGGGTTCTGCCTACCACGACCGACGAGCTGTATGACTTTATGACCAAGGTCAAGACCATGGATCCCAATGGCAACGGCGCTGCTGATGAGATCTCAATGACCGGCTATCTGGATGGATGGGCTACTGATCCCTTCGTATTCCTCTCCAACTCCTTTGTGCAGAACAACAACTTCATTTCCAACACCAATCCCACCATTGCCGGCGGCTTTGTGGTTGAAGGCAGCACAGTGAAGTACAACTTGACCTCTGATGGATACCGCGATGCCCTCAAATACATGAACAAGCTGTATAAGGAAGGCCTGCTAGATTCCCAGACCTACACCCAGACCAGCGATCAGTGTAATGCTACCATGGAAAACGAGAACCACCTGGTTGCTGTGATGGCCGGCGGCCCCATGCCCCAGAACGACAACTTCTGGTCTCAGACCCCAGGCGAATGGCAGAACTGGACCCTGTTGCCTCCCCTGAAGGGACCTGCCGGCGTGCAGTATGCATTTACCGGCCTGGATTCCTACTATGGCAACTGCATCGGCCTGGTATCCACCGACTGCGAATACCCCGAGATCGCGGTTGCGTTGTTTGATCTGCTGGCCTCTGAAGAAGGCAACCGCGTGCAGAACTCCGGCGTGGAAGGCATCAGCTGGAAGTGGACCGATGAGATGTCCAGCCTGACTGGCGGCAAGTCCAAGTGGACGAAGATCATCCCTGAAAAGAAAAAGGAAGACGGCACCACCGACTGGGCAGCGTATGGCTTTGACTTTAAGGACGCCACCTGGGACGCTGATGCGGCAATCCGCTGCGATACCGCCGAGATGCGCGAAGGTGAGGGCGTTGCTGATCCCGTCTTGAACGTGGAAGCCGTTCTGTACAGGGCCGCCCAAACGTATGATCCTTATTCCTTTGATGTGAATACCATTGTTCCCAACATGCCTTATACAGCGGATCAGTCCAAGAAGATTTCCGAGTACACGGTTTCTGTCGGCGCCTATGCCAACTCTGCCACCATCCGTTTCATCACAGGTGACATGAACATTGAGACCGATTGGGAAGCTTACCTGGCTGAAATGCAGAAGATGGACGTGAACGGCTACGTAGCTGTCATGCAAGAGGCCTATGATTCCTATCGCGCCAGTCTGAGCAAGTGATCGCATAAATAGGGCTATGAATTAAACCAAGCTGCGGACTGCTCTGCCACAGGGCAGTCCGCAGTATTATATCAGGAGGAAGCAATGATAGATCTGATCGAGCGCAAGGGTATGCTCTGCTACGAGCAGGATGGCATCCGCACGCAGGTCTACGCGGTGAGTGACGGAATTCTGCGCGTAACCCACACACGTCGTGAGATGTTCCTGAACAGAAAAAGCGCAATTGTGATTCATGAGGGCATGCTGCCGGGACAGGTGACCGAGACGGAGCAGGAGGGCATTCTGACCGTAGGCGGAATCAGGGTGTGCGTCTCTCGATCCACAGGGCAGATCGCCCTTTATGATTCGCAAGGCCGACCGCTGCTTAAGGAGGCGGATGCGCGTCCCCATCAGTTGGTAGAGAAGCCTGTATATCGCAACTACTTTGACAACGCTGTTGTTCGCGAGGGGCAGAGCGTGGATGGAGCGCGCGCTTCTGCCGAGCCGACGGAGAGACGGTTGGACAGAACTGCCTATGAGTGTCGACAGAGCTTCGTTTTTGATGAGAAAGAGGGCTTGTATGGCTTAGGTTCTCACGAGGAAGGGTTCGGCAACCTGCGTGGACGGATGCGTATGCTGTATCAGCATAACATGAAGGCCGTCGTACCGGTGCTGGTGTCCACGCGTGGCTGGGGCATCGTGTTTGATATGGGATGCCTGATGACATTCCATGACGATGAAGACGGCTCCTATCTCTGGGCGGATTGCGCGGATGAGCTGGATTGGTATTTCCTCTACGGTGATGGCAGCTATGCCTCCCTGATGCAGTTATACCGTGCGCTTACAGGAGAGGCGCCTATGCTGCCCAAGTATGCCATGGGCTATATCCAGTCCAAAGAACGGTATGTATCTGCACAAGAGATGCTGGAGGTGGCCGATGAATACCGCCGCCTAAGCATCCCGCTGGATATGCTGGTACTGGACTGGCAGAGCTGGCCAAAGGGGCAGTGGGGGTGGAAGACGTTTGATCCGGAACGTTTCCCAGATCCCCAGGGCTTCACGGATTTGCTGCACGAAAAAAACGTGAGGCTTATGCTCTCCATTTGGCCTTCCATGCAGGGTGAGTGCAACGCCGACCGCGCCCAGATGCTGGAAAAAGGCTATATGCTGGGCAATCATCTGATCTACGATGCCTTCAACCCCGATGCCCGGGCCTTGTACTGGGAGCAGGCGCGGAAAAATTTATTCAGCAAGGGCGTGGATGCGTGGTGGTGTGACTGCAGCGAACCCTTTGAGAGCGACTGGCATGGTGAAATCAAGCCTGAACCTGCCCAGCGGATGTGGCTGAATACGGAAGAAGCCAAGAAGTATCTTGATCCTGCAAACATCAATCTGTACAGCCTGTATCATTCTCAGGGCATTTATGAGGGACAGCGTTCGGTGCGCAATGACAAGCGCGTTCTGAATCTCACCCGCTCCTCTTACGCCGGACAGCATCGAAGTGCCACAGTCACCTGGAGCGGTGATGTCAGCGCTTCCTGGGAGACGCTTCGACGTCAAATCCCTGAAGGGCTCAACTTCTGCGTGACCGGTGAGCCGTACTGGTCCACGGACATCGGCGGTTTTTTCCCGATGGGCGGTTCTGGTCCTTGGTTCTTGGCTGGTGAATTCAACATGGGCGTGAAGGACCTGGGTTACCGGGAGCTATTCGTACGCTGGATGCAGTATTCAGTGTTCCTGCCAATGATGCGGACCCACGGCACAGGTACGCCCAGGGAAATCTGGCAGTTTGGCGAGAAGGGTGAACCATTCTACGATGCCATTGAGCAGGCCATCCGCCTGCGTTACCGCCTGATACCATATTTGTATAGCCTGATGGCGCAAACGAACCGGGAAGGCTTGTCCATGCTGCGCATTCCTGCGCTTGTATTCCCTGAGGATACTGCTCTGCGAGGTATTGATGATCAGATGATGCTGGGCGACGCCATACTGGTCAAGCCGGTTACGCGGCCTATGTATTATCTTTCAGGGTCGCAAGTAATCACAGAGCGGGATGAGCATATTGACGTGGCTCTGCCTGACGGCTGCCGCTGGTACGCGTTGGATTCGGGCGAGCGTTATGATGGAGGGCAGACGATTTCTGTCGCCGCACCGCTTGATCGGATTCCGGCTTTTGTCCGGGAAGGAACGATCCTGCCCATAAGCGCACCAGTGCAGTGTACGGCTGAACTGCGCAGCACGCCGCTGGAGCTGATTGTATATCCCGGCGCAGACGGCAGATGCCGTTTGTATGATGATGCGGGGGATGGATACGGATACGAAAAAGGCGAATCTGTTACTGTGCAGTTAAGCTGGGACGATACTTTGGGTGAATTAATACTCGAGCAGCGTCAAGGGCATTGCACGGAGTTGCCTGATGTCAAAGAACTGTGCATCCACCGTGTGGATGGCCCTGCACAGACGATTTTTTATGATGGCAGTCATGTGACAGTTAGGCTGTAACGATTCCCGATTGATTAAGACAAGGAGGCATGTGACAATGATGCGGAGGCTATGTCTGTTTATAGCATTCCTTTTCATTTTGGTACCGCCCCTGTCGCTGGCTGAGCGGGAGGCCGTGCAGTATTTCTATCACAACGCCTGTGAGAGCTGTGATCCTCAAGAGGAGTTCGCGGAAGAGTTCCATCGCCTGACGGGGGAAAGACTGTCCGATTATGATGTCAGTTATTACAACGTCTTTCAGGGCACGGGATTAGCTGCCTACGAACAGGCAGTACGAGACTTGAATGAAGAGGAGCGAAAGCTACCACTGCTGATCATGGGGCAAACAATCTATTCAGGTGATACCGCGATTTCATTGGGTCTTAAGGCGCGCTTCGGATCTATTAAGCAAGACAATCGCAGCGTAATCTATTTTCTGACAGCGACGGCCTGTGAAAGCTGCATGTCAGTTCGTACATTGATCGAGACCCTGCCCGCGGTGGTACCAGTTTGGACCGATGATAATTTGATTTCCTCAGCCGTAGAGGTTAGGGAAGTCAGTATCAACGCTGATCCCGAAAAAGCCAGAGCATTGTTCGAGCGTTACCAGGTGCCGGATGACAAGCGGTATGCGCCGTCAGTCTTTATGGGTGAAACGTACTTCACAGGGAAGGATCAATTGGAACGTGAGCTTCTTTCAGCCATAAAGGCCGGCGCTGCACTGGGAACACCTGTGCTTGAGACTGCTGCGCTGGATGACACCAGTGCAACCCTGCTGGGAGCCATTGCCGCAGGTCTGGCAGCGGGGTTCAATCCCTGTGCGCTGTCCATGCTGCTTTTGTTTCTTGGCATGCTGCTGTCCCTGCGCAAAAATCCGCTTTTCCCAGGTCTTTTTTATCTGGGCGGCAAGTTCACCGTATATCTGGGGATTGGGCTGATCTTTACACAGCTGTGGATACGATATGCTCCTTCATGGCTTCCGCTCGCGGCACGCATCGTGATGACAATTGCGGGCGGCATCCTGATCGTGATGAACCTGTTGGACGCGGTGAATGCACGTGCCCAGAAGTATGGCCGCATACGCAACCAGCTGCCATCGGCGCTGCGAAAAAGGCTCAGAAGCTTCATCCAGGGCTTTACCGGAAAAGGCGGTTTGTGGATGGGCATTGCAGCCGTTTTGATTGGTGCGGTGGTCGCGGGGGGTGAATTCCTATGCGCCGGGCAGATGTATATCGCTGTGTTGATTGCCAATACAGACAGTCAGAGTACTATGCTGCCGCTGACGGCGTATTGTCTGGCTTTTCTGGTTCCGGGCATGGTCCTGCTTTTAGTTGCGTCCCTGACCAGAAGAACCATGGCGTCCTCTGACTGGATATTGAACCGCATGCCGATGATCAAGATATTCACGGCGGTTATGATGATAGCTGTCATCCTTTATACATGGATCATGAAATGAGGTGAATCACTTGTTCGGACGGCATGCAGAAAAGCCAGGCAAGCCAAAGGTTTCCCCACCCGTTCTTAGCCTGTATGATTCACAGATGCGTTCCTTGTATCATGACCGCCTGGATGCGTTTCCCTTTCCTGAAGCGGTGATTCTGGCAGCCAGCAAGGAATTTTTCAATGATCCCTCGCCCTGCGAGATACATCGCCGGGCTGTTCAACTCCGCCTTTGCGCCGAGATATCGGAGGCTGTGTCGCTAGGCCGGACAATCCCTATGGAGGAGCTTCCGCCGCTGATTCTGCTGTATTGCCAGGATATTCATCCGGCTTTTATACGTCTGGATGTAGAATGATGATTGACAAGGAGCAAAGCACGATGAAAATAGATTTTAACCGCAGCTGGTTATCATATACAACACCTGAGCCCGAGGAATGGCATCTGCCCCGGAAAACCAGGATGGTAGACCTGCCTCATGATGATAATATCCGTTTTGATACAGATAGCGGCAACTTGTCGGGTCCAGCGGGCGCCTACTATCCGGGGTGCTCGGTAGAGTATGAAAAGACGTTGGTTGTTCCGCCGCAGTGGATGGACAAGCGAGTATCCCTGATTTTTGACGGCGTGTGTCATCATGCGGTGGTGCGGGCTAACCGCCAGTTCGTTACCCGGAATGATTATGGGTATACCGCTTTCCAGTGTGATCTGACACCGTTTTTGCATGAAGGGGAAAACCTCCTTCGTGTATCCGCTATCAACAAGGATGTACCGAATTCACGCTGGTACACCGGCACGGGCATTTACCGGAGCGTAGAAATCTGGGTGCAGGATGCGGTGATGATCCCCTGGCACGGCGTGGCATTAACAACCGAGCTGAAAGGCAGCGATGCCATTGCCCATGCCAAGGTGAAAATTACGAACACCAGTGCCAAATCAGCGCAGCGCCAGATTCGTATCGAACTAATGGATGATGAGGGCAAGACTGCAGCGTCTTTTGAGACGGCAGTGCAGGTGGAAGCCGGTGAGGAGAGGGAAATTGCAGCGGCGCTTGAAGTCAAGAACGCCAGACTGTGGTCTGATGAAACGCCCTATCTGTACCGTGCTGTTGTTACTCTGCTGGAAGAGGGGAAGATAACGGATGAATATGCTTTCCCATATGGCTTTAGGACAATTGCTTTCAGCGCGGAGAAGGGCTTCTTGCTCAATGGAAAGGAAACCAAGCTTCGCGGCGGCTGCATTCATCACGACAACGGCATTTTAGGTACCGCATCCTACGATAAAGCGGAGGAGCATCGCGTCAAGGCGCTGAAGGCAAGCGGCTTCAACGCCATACGAAGCGCGCACAATCCAGCCTCCGAGGCGCTTCTTCGCGCTTGTGACAAGTTTGGTATGCTTGTGATGGATGAAGCCTTCGATATGTGGCGGGAACCCAAAATGCCCTATGACAACAGCATGCTGTTTGAGGATACATGGCGCAGGGACATAGCCGCTATGGTAGAGCGGGACAGAAACCATGCCTGCGTCATCATGTATTGCACCGGTAATGAAATCCCTGAGCGCGATGGCCACTCGGATGGTGCCAGGATATCCCGGGAGCTGGCGGAGTGTATCCGCGCGCTGGATCCGACCCGTCTCGTGACCAATGCACTGTGCAATGTAGCCCCAGAAGGCGGCGTGGATGGACTGGAGGCTAATTTGCTCAAGGAGCGCGGCACGGACTATTTTGCGTGGAAGACAGCGGAGTTTTCCGCACCCCTGGACGTAGTGGGATACAATTACATGCCCGATCGCTTTGAGCCCGACCACGAGCGTTTCCCCCAGCGGGTTTTTTGTGCAGCGGAAACAGTCACCTGTGATATCCTAAACGGCTGGGATAAGGTGGAGCGCCTGCCCTACTTAATTGGTGATTTCGTCTGGACAGCTATGGACTACATTGGGGAAGTGGGCGTCGGCCGGTCGGTTGTGGAGGAGCCCGCATACGGGCTGGCACACTATCCCTACCGCTTGTCTGGCTGCGGAAACCTGGATATAGCCTGCCGGAAGAAACCCAGCTCCTATTACCGGGATTGTGTCTGGGAAAGGGCAAAGCGGCCATTTATCGCTGTGGAATCTCCCGAAATCTATGATAAAAAGAAGAATTTGATGTGGTGGGGCTGGCCCATTGTTCATGAATACTGGAATTACCCTGGCCAAGAGGGGAAGCCGACGCGGGTCTTTGTCTACAGCAGAGCAGATGAGGTTGAACTGCTGCTCAACGGCAGGTCCATCGGACGGCAGCCCGCTGGCAAGCTATCGAAATATACCGCTTCCTTTGAGATTCCTTACGAATCAGGCGAACTCACCGCGGTAGAATTGCGGGACGGCAAGGAAACAAATCGCCATGCCATCAGGACGCCTGATTCTGTCCGCGTACTGTCCTTGAAGCCGGACAAGCAGACAATGAACAGCCAAGAGGACGACCTCCTCTTTGTGGATGTTGAGCTGACGGACAGCATGGGTAATCCTGTTATCGACGAAGAGCGCACAGTGTATGCGGCCGTTCAGGGAAGCGCCTATTTCCTCGCGGCAGGAAACACCGCCATTAAAACCACCGCCAATTATACCGATCCCTGTCAGAAGCTGCATTTGGGTCATGTTCAGATTGTTCTTAGGACGAATGGACAGCCTGGCGAGGCGGTGCTGACTTGTGTGAGTGAGGGAATACCCACAGCAGCACTGCGCATCCGGGTGAACTAAGGTCTGTTCCTGGGTTGGGGCGTCCAATCATTAGAAAAGGCGGCGAAACCATGCAAGCATATAATCCCTATCTTCCCAGTTGGGAATATACCCCGGACGGCGAACCCCATGTCTTTGATGGACGTGTCTATGTGTATGGCTCCCACGACCGTTTCCGCGGTCACGTTTACTGCCTGAACGATTATGTTTGCTGGTCCGCGCCAGAGGATAATCTTGCTGATTGGCGCTATGAGGGCGTTATCTACCGCAAGACGGACGATCCCTTCAACCTGGATGGCCGTATGTGCCTTTATGCGCCGGATGTGACACAGGGCCCTGACGGACGCTATTATCTATACTATGTGCTGGACAAACGTAGCTGCGTTTCTGTGGCGGTGTGCGATACTCCGGCTGGAAAATATGACTTTTATGGCTATGTCCACTATGCGGATGGCACCCGGCTGGGAGAACGTGAGGGGGATGAGCCGCAGTTTGATCCAGGCGTGCTGACAGAAAACAGTCTGGTCTACCTGTACACAGGGTTCTGCGCCCCAGGTGACAGGAGCCGCCGCGGTCCCATGCTTACCGTTCTGGACCGTGATATGCTGACGATTGTGAAGGCTCCTGTCACCATTATGCCCAGCCAGCCCTTCAGCGCCGGCAGCGGCTATGAAGGTTACGAATTTTTCGAGGCTTCCTCCATTCGCAAATTTGGCGATATGTATTACTTTGTCTATTCTTCTGTGGTGATGCACGAACTGTGTTATGCATCAAGCCGCTATCCCGACCATGGCTTTGTCTTTGGCGGCGTGATTGTGAGCAACAACGACTTGCATATTGACACCTACAAGCCAGCAGAGAAGCCCATGTATTACGGCGCGAACAATCACGGCGGCCTTGTTCGGGTGAAGGATCAGTATTACATTTTCTATCACCGCCATACCGATGGAACAAACTTCAGCCGCCAGGGCATGGCAGAGCGCGTAAGCCTCCTGCAGGACGGCTCAATCCCTCAGGCAGAGATGACCTCCTGCGGCTTAAACGGCGGTCCTTTGGAGGGCAGGGGGACATATCCGGCCTATATCGCTTGTAACCTCTTTTGCGCCACGGAAAACATGTATTCCGGCGGCGCAGGGCAAAACGGCTTCTGGCTGGACAGCTGCTATCCCCGCATCACCCAGGATGGCCGCGACGGCGATGAAGAGCCTGGCTACATTATGAACATGACGGAGACAGCCACCTGCGGGTTCAAATATTTTGACTTAAAAGGTGTTACGAAGGTCAGCATCAGCGTCCGGGGCTATTGCAAAGGTGTTTTCCAGGTAAAGACATTCTGGAACGGCCCGGTCCTTGGAGAAATCCCCGTGGGCTTTACCAATGTATGGACGGAATATACTCAGCCAATCCTCATTCCTGACGGCGTGCAGGCGCTCTATTTCACCTACATGGGACATGGGAGTGCCGCGCTCAAATCATTTACGTGGAATAAGCGGGGAAGGAACAAACTGTGAAGACGATCAGCCAATTTAGTCTGGGAGATATGCTGCTAACCTACAGGATGGACGATGACGGGCACGTCGGCATACAGCTGCTCCCGGTAAAGAATGCTGCGGAGGCCATAGAAAAGCGCTGCATGGTAGAGAGCCTTGTCCAATTGCACGTGCGCGGTGACACGCTGCCGGCAGCCTATGGCAACGGGCATACCCTGGCGCTCACTGCTTCCAGTGCACGAATGCGTTATGCCTGCCAGGAGCATCAAAGTGACGAGATCATCACGACCCTGAAGGATGAAGCGGGAAGAATCGTCCGGCACAGAGTATCGTGGCATCCGGGGTTGAAAGCGATACGGGTATCGGCAGAATTTGAGAATGGTACAAACGAGCCGCTGACTCTGGAGCTACTTTCTAGCTTCAGCCTTGGCGGACTTACCCCTTTTGTTATCGGTGATACACCGGACACGCTACTGCTCCATCGGGCAAGAAGTGCCTGGAGCGCTGAGGGCAGGCTTGTCACGCAGTCTATAGAGGATTTGAACCTTGAACCTTCATGGGCTCATCATGGTGTGCGCGTAGAGAAATTTGGTCAGATCGGGTCCATGCCGGTGCGGGGCTGGTTCCCTTTTGCAGCACTGGAGGACATCCGGGCGCATGTGACCTGGGCAGCACAGCTGGCGATACCCTCATCCTGGCAGGTGGAAATCCGCAGAAAGGATGACGGCTTAAGCATGACGGGTGGGCTGGCGGATCATGATTATGGTCATTGGGCAAAAACAATGCTGCCTGGCGAGCGTTTCAAGTCGCCTGAGGCATACCTTACAGTAGGCTGCGGCGGCGTGGATGCTATATCCCAGCGCTTGCAGACAATCCATCGGGAAAACTGGGCGAGTAGGGATCAGGTTTTGCCTGTTGTTTTCAATGAATACTGCACCACATGGGGCAATCCTTCCCATAGCAACCTTAAGAATATCACAGAGAAGCTGAAAGGTCATGATGTGGACTATCTGGTGATCGATGCGGGCTGGTATGGCACGAAGGATGCGGGCTGGAGCGACTGCGGCGGCGACTGGATCCCAAATGAAGAAACAATGTTCCCGCATGGGCTCAAGCATACAGCGAACATGATCCGGGCGGCCGGTTTCAAGCCGGGACTATGGTTTGAGCCGGAGACCTGTGCCCGCAAGAGTGCAATTAATGCCAGGGAAGAACTTCTGCTCAAGCGGAATGGCACCATCATCGACACCGACAACAGGCGCTTTCTGGACATGCGCAAGCATGAGGTGCAGGCGTACCTTAAGGAACGTGTAACAGGCCTTTTATCCGCCTGCGGCTTTGAATATGTCAAAATTGATTATAATGATTGCATAGGCGTAGGCTGCGACGGAGCTGAAAGCCTGGGCGAAGGACTGCGGCAGAACATGGAGGGAACGCTGGCATTTTTCGGCGGTATGAGAGAAGAAATTCCCGGCTTGTGCATTGAAAACTGTGCATCCGGCGGGCATCGGCTGGAACCGTCGCTAATGGCGGTATCAGATATGGCCTCCTTTTCGGATGCCCACGAATGCCTGGAGATTCCGATCATCGCCGCAGGCCTCCATCGCCTGATCCTGCCGGGACAATCACAGATTTGGGCTGTGATCCGGACGACGGACAGCCTTCGCCGAATCAATTACTCGCTGATCAGCACCTTTCTGGGCGTCATGTGCCTCTCTGGTGACATCGGCACGCTGACAGTGGAGCAGTGGCAGAAATTGGACGAGGGGATCAGCTTCTACAGATCAGTGCAGCACATTATCCGGGACGGTGTATCCGCTTTCCATGGCCAGGTATCTGCAAGCTGGCGGAATCCGGAGGGTTGGCAGGCAGTATGCCGGCAAAACGAACAAGGAGAGACACTTGTTGTTGTCCATACCTTTGGCGGAGCGCTACCGGCTGAAATCACTATCCCAGTGAAGGCGCAGTGCATTCTTCGTTTAATGACCAGCGAAGGCAATGCCGTGAGCCTTAAGGATGGCAAGCTGACGATAATGCCGAAGGCCGGTTTTGAAGCGATAGCCGTCTATCTGGCATAAATCTAGGCGGCATAGGCCTGGCCAGCTATCCCAACCGTTTGTCAAGGCTTGCCTGTAGTGACAATACCTATTGATCACAACTCTTAAATTCCGTTTATATTGAAATCACAAGTTTGAAAAGCTTCCATCTGCCATCTGATTGCCCTTTGCCATCCGAATTTACTCTCTACATACTGCCTGCCATCCGAATTTCGAACAAGCTGATGGCAGGCTTTTCTGACATTTCTGCCATCAAAAAGACATCCAAAACAACAAAAAACCGATGTCAAGCATCGGCGAAACCTTTGATTTATCAAGCTTTTTTGGCTCGTGTTGGACTTTCAAGACCAGCGCCATCAACCGCTCGGCCATCTCTCCATCTATAAAGAACCAGCGAAGGTTATTATATCAGGGTTTCTAAGCAAAGTCAACGGGAAAATGGGCATTTTGGGCTCTGGAAGGGCAGATTTACACAACATGAGTTGTGCTTTTATTTTTTGCGGGCTTTTTAGTTAGAAACTACCCTTTTGTAGCGCTGGTCTAGGGACATATGTATGGGAAAATATGGTCAGAAAAAGCAGTGCTATCTGGATTATGACTTTTGAGGTTGATGTCAGTTGATGTCATGAGGATGTTAATACCTGAATAAATAGGGCTAATTATGAAGGTGTTGATGAACTTAAAAAGAACCTTAACGGTAAAAGGAAAAATTGATTATCTAAACCGCGCAAACCTATTGTCATAATTATTTACGAGTTGTCTTATCCGACATTAGTTACGCGGGTGCATTGGGTGAATGGCGGGTGCATCATTACACATGCAAATGAAATAGCCAAACTATATCACGATCATTGTCCTCTATCCATATCAAAATGAAACAATCATCTACACGAGCATTGGATCTATCTTTCCTTTTGTGCTTGTACGTCAGAATTTGATACTGCTAGGTACATAGGCTGGGTATCAGAACCACCCGGGCAAAACAACTCCTCGTTATCAGGGGGGCTGAAGGTGGAGAAGGTATCGCGATTGACTTGTATAATAATGTTAAATCATATGTTACATATGTTTTAATTAGTTTCATTCTGACTTCAATATAATTGACAACACACGATTATCTCATTACAATATAAGACAAATCACATATGAAACATTGGTGTACTATGCTGGAATATGGTATATTAGGCTTTCTTTCCATGAAAGATCTGTCCGGATACGAAATCAAGAAGCTGTTTGACATGTCCGCCAGGTTTTTCTGGCCGGCTGACCAGGCACAAATCTACCGCACGTTGAAAAAATTGGTTACAGCAGGATGGGTTACCCTCAAGGAGCAGAAAAAAGGGGAAACAGTAGACAAAAAGGTATACGCAATCACCGAAAAAGGGAAGCAAGCCTATCAGCAAAACTTGTTTCAAAATAACATCGGGGATTTCATCTCCCGGGATACTTTTCTGGTTCAACTGTTCTTTTCAGGATCATTAAGCGCAGAGGCGCAGCTTGCCTTTCTAAACACTCAGCTTGAAAACAACAACCGGCTCATTCAACTGCTGGAGGATAACTATAAAGAAAACTACGACAAGTTCCTTAGCGCCACAGGCCTTTCGCCGGAGGATAAGCGCTTACAATCGGCGGTATTCACCCATCGGTGGGGATTAATCCGCTGTAAGGTGTATTCGAGGCTGTTGGAAGAGATCAAAGCGAACTATATCTGACACATTGAAAAAGCTGAAATGATACGAAAGACGGAGGATGATCAGGATGCATTCGTGTAATAACAGGTTGTCTATGAGAATTGGGCTAAAAAAGGTTGTCGTTTTGCTTACTGTTTTCCTTGTTTTGTCTTTCCCCTTGCAATTCGCTCTGGCATATACAGCCCCGACTCCTTTACAGATATTATGGCCAGGAGAGGATCAGTCGGCTACCTGTCATAGTTTTGATGATTACATTACCAATGTAACCTTGTCAAAATCCGGTGTAACTACAATAAACAATAGCAGCGACCCAACTCTGACAGAAGGTGCCTGGCATACTGATTACGGAAGGACAGATCCACAAGTATCGCCAGGAGAAGTTACTATCGGGGAAACCTATCAGATTTCTGTAACAGTAAATGGTGAAGATCTTTACTATCACTATCTTGCGGTTTATGTGGATTGGAATCAAAATAACGTAAACGGTTCTGGTAGTACTATTGATAGCAACGAACAAGTAGCTTTATGGCAGGGTTATACTGGGTCGGGATCAGTAACAAAGACAGCTTCTTTTACCGTTCCAGCGGGAGCATCGACAGGCTATAGTTATCTGCGTGTGATGCTTGACGGCGAAAATCCAGGGGGTGCTGGGGATTATACATGCGCTGTAGGTTATGGTGAAATTGAAGATTATGTTCTGAATGTGAATGCCGCGCCAATGTATACCGCCACTATTAACCCCACCAATAAGACATTCACGGCAGCAACGGCTGGCTATGGTGCACAGACAGAGCAGACGTTCACCATCCAGAACACTGGCACAGGCACCATCACAGGGCTGTCCGCTTCGCTGGGCAGTGCAAACTATGAGATCAGCACGCCACTTTCCGCAGATGCCATAGGCTCAGGTAGTACGGCTACTGTCAGCGTACGGCCCAAGACGGGTCTGTCGGCAAACACCTATACCGATACCCTGACGATCACGGGGGATAATGGCATCAATCTGACAGCCAGCCTGTCCTTCACAGTGAACGCAGCACTTACGTATACCGCCACAGTCGATCCTACCAGCAAGACATTCGCGGCGGCAACGGCAGGCTATGGTGTACAGACAGAGCAGGTGTTCACCATCCAGAATACCGGCACAGGCACCATCACCGGGCTGTCCGCAACGCTTGGCGGTACAGACTATGAGATCAGCACGGCATTATCGGCAACGAGCGCTGCCTCCGGAAGTTCAGTGACAGTCAGCGTACGGCCCAAGACGGGGCTGTCGGCAAACACTTATACCGATACCCTGACGGTCACGGGGAATGATGGCATATCCCTGATAGCCAGCCTGTCCTTCACAGTGCAATCCGCCAGCTACGAAATATCCGTCAATCCCCTTTTGAAAGTATTCTCAAGCATCGCCGAGGGGGCTGCTCCTCCCGCCGGGGAAACCTTCACTGTAACCAATGACGGAAATATGGCCGTAACCCTGACCCAGCCCACAGCAACAAATTACATCATCGGAACATTGTCTGCATTCAGTATCGATCCAGCAGAGACTGCAACCTTTACCGTTGCGCCCAAGTCTGGTCTGACAGAAGGCAGCTACAACGAAACCATTACCATCCAAGGCTCCAATGGCGCAAGCGCACAGACAGAGGTACGGTTTACCGTAACCGAAGCAGTATCTTATGCCATCGGCGCTGCTCCCGCCAGTATTACTTTCGACAGCCTGGCGCAGGGGTATCTGCCGCCGGATGCAAAGACGGTAACAGTCACCAACACAGGGAATCAGAGCATATCATTGTACCAGCCAACCGCTACCCGTTATACCATCGGCACACTGTCCGCCACTTCCCTTGCGCCTGCCGGCACTGCTACCTTCACCGTTGTGCCCAAGGATGGGCTGGCGGCAGGCACGTGGAATGAGACCATTCAAATTCTGGGTTCCAATGGTGTAAATGCCCAGGTGGACGCAGCCTTCACCTGTACTGAACCGCTGGATTACTTTATCATCAGCGGCGACGGCAGCACCTACCAGCAGGATGATCCTGTTTCTCCGGATATCACGGTCACCGCCAATGGCGATATTGACAAGTTCACCGGCCTGACACTCAATGGTGAATTGGTGGATGAAAGCAATTATGATGTCAGGGAAGGAAGCACGATCGTTATACTGCATCAGGATTTCCTGGATACGCTGATACCGGGCACATACACCTTGACTTTCCACTACACAGACGGCCAGGCCGAGGCGGACTTTGTGGTGCATGAAACGATGCCTGTGACAGGCGATAATGACGCACTGCTTCTGTTTGGCTCACTGATCGTACTCTGCCTTGCCGCCTTGATACTGATCAGAAAAAACCAGGCGCTTAGGTAATCATGTTCGCCAGATATCCTACCCTGATGGAGGGAATAAGTCATCAGGAAGCAACGAAAGAGATTTATTCATAGCGGCTATTACCCACAGGGGAAGCGCCAGGTATCCAGCGGCAGCAAAAGCAGCAGCCGCTGGTACAAGGCGCGTGTCCTTGTTCTATCATCCGTATTGCTCTTGTCCATCATCGGTTTTGCGTTAAGATTGTTGGAATACCGCTCAGCCGCCATGGAGTATACGGAAATTGCACAACAAATGTCTAGGAATGATGCGGGCAATAATGATGCGCAAACCGCTCCGCCTGTTTACACAGCGCAAAATACTGCAGTGCCACTCCCTACTGCATCGCCCACCAAACCTGCTATAACACCTGCTGTATACTACAGTCAGCAAATGCGTTCATTAAAAGCAAAGAATAACGATACTGTAGGGTACATTGAGATTGAAGGCACTGTGATTCAATACCCCATTGTCCGTGGAATGGACAATTCGTATTATGAAAACCATACCTTTTTGAAAAAGAGAAATGCCAGCGGCGCGATTTTTATGGACAGTAAAAATGCTGCGGATCTGGGTGACTTCAATCTCGTTTTATATGGGCACAACATGAAGGATGGCAGCATGTTCCATGAACTGTTGCAGTACAGAAAAACGGCTTTTACAAGCAAGCACCGAAACATTGTTCTCACCGGGCTGTATGAAAAGAAGACATTTTATGTTTTCTCGGCATACGCATGCAGCCCGGACACGGATGTTCGCGGTTTTCAGCACATGACAAAGGAAGAGAAGCAGACATTTCTGAACGTGATCGCAAAACGCTCGGTCATCAGCGCTGGTTCTGCCAATCTCACAGCAGATAGCCAGATGATCACGCTGGTCACCTGCAGGGAGAATTCTGACAAGGACTACTTTGTGGTTCATGGGATACTGAAACAATAGAGGGAACATCATAAATGTCGATATTCATAAGTAAATACCCGGAGTAAGGATTCACGCTCACAACCCATTTGCCCTCTGCACTCTTGGTCGCTTATAAGTGGGCAAATTAACTGTTATATTATAATGAAAAAAACGAGTAGCAATGCTATTTACGAAAAACCACCCGTACTTTTTGCTATTCTTTTATGCCCCCACCGCCTGCCGTAGGGTATCGTCAATATCGCCTTCAAAAAAGTGGATGTACCTGTTGTAGGTAATCTCTACGCTCGCGTGTCCTAGAAGCTTTGATATCACCTTGACCTCCACTCCCCTGGCGTAAAGGTTGCTAGCAAAAGAATGACGTAACGCATGCAACCCCCTATGTTCAACACCGGCCGCTTCGCAGGCATTCGCCATGGTTGTCAATAGATGCCGGTAGCCAACATGCTCCCCGGTCTGTGTCGCAAACACATATGGGCAGCCAAACACCTGTTGCATTTTCAGATGCCGGATGGCCTCCATGGCCTTGCTATTCAAGGGAATAGTCCGCTTGCCAGATTCCGTCTTCGTGGTCCGCTGGACGATGTTCTTTCCGTCCACCCGGACCATGTTTTTGTTCACCCGCAGCGTCCGCTTTTCTTCATCAATATCGCTCCACTCCAGCGCTAACGCTTCGCCAGCCCGAAGCCCAGTCTCCAAAATAAGAACAGCTCCCCATCCATATCGGAAGCGGAGCTTGTTGCCTTTCTGTTCTGTAAAGGCGGCCACCAGTTTTTCCTGTTCCTCTTTTTCGTAGGGGAAGATCACCTTGGTGTTGTGCGTCATGGGCGGCATCTGCACTCCCTGCACCGGGTTCCGCTGTATAACCTCAGTGAGCATGGCGTGTTCCAGGACTTGGCTTAACATCAACTTCTGTTTCTTGATGGTGGAGGCGCTCAATTCGGCCTCCAGGCGATTGATGTATTCCTGAATATGCTCAAGCTTTATCTCCCGGATATCCATATGGGCCAGTTCATCCTTGCAAAGCAGCTGAAGGCAGAACTGATAACGCGCATACGAGGTGGGGCGTACTTTTCCAAGCTTGTACTTTTCCAACCAGTTCAGCATGTAATCGGCCAGCACCAGTTTATCCACAGTCAGGGCCTTGTTTCCGTTAGCGGCATTTGAAGCTTGCTTTTTCTTGGGCAGCCCCTTTTTTGCATCAGTTTCCTTTATAGACATCGCAGAAACCTGAATTGTCTGGAAACGATCAAGAACCTCCGCTTCCGTATTGCAGGTGATGAATTTCCGATTTCCATCCAGATCCTTATAGCCCGCCTGGTACCTTCCATCCGAACGTTTTGTGATTTTCCCAAGCTTCAAATGAACGATTGTCACTGCTTTCCCTCCCTTTGATTTGCTGCCATCCGGAGAACCAGTGACATGGTAAATCGTTCTGACCATTATATCAACTCCTTATGAGACATAATCAATCATAATAGGAAGAGAAAAATTTAACCGGTATTTGTCTCGTATACACAAGCAAATACCGATCGAGTAAATTGACAAGCCGCTGGTCTTAACAATAAATATTGATTATAAGCAGCATAGGTGAAATGGATTATTGGTAGTCCATTTCACCTATAAGTTCTATGTCATAATATGCCCTTGCGAAATCTAAGGATTTATCGTCAAAGCAAGCTGTTGGTTATCCCAGAGCCATCACATCTAATTACCAGATTCTTACCCTTTCGCGGGGGGAACGGTACATTCCATCCCCAGGCTTGATATCAAAGGCGGTGAAAAAATCGTCCATATTTTGCAGCTGAATATTCGCGCGCAGCTTATTGGGTGCATGGACATCCAACGCCAGCAATAGCGCTTCGTATTCCGGGGTAGCTACTTGCCGCCAGATAACAGCCCAGTTGGTGAAGAAAGATACCAGGTCTGTATCCCCATTCAGTTTGGCGGCTTCCAGAGCGCAGGCTAGACCGCCTGCATCGGCCACATTCTCCGCCATGGTGAGAGTGCCGTTTACCGTTCCGTCAGCGTATTCAATGCCGTCAAACTCGGTCACCATGGCCTGTGACAGCTCCATGAATTTTTCGTGATCGCGATTGGTCCACCAGTTGGAGAGATTGCCCAGTTCATCAAACTTAGAGCCATTAGGATCAAAGGCGTGGGAGATCTCATGGGCGATGATCGCTCCGATACCGCCAAAGTTTGCTGATGGGGACTGTTCAAGGCTGTAAAACGGCGCTTGCAAAATGGCTGCCGGGAAATTGACGCTATTATCTAGGGGAGAGTACATGGCGTTTACCGTATCCGCGCTGAGCGGCCACAAATTGCGGTCCACAGGGGTATTCCACTTGCTGTAATTGTCCAGTTTGGTAAGCCGGGTGAACGCCATCATGTTTCCTACCAGCGTGCCGCCTTCAGCAGCAGGCACTGTAAGTAGCTGGCCGTATAAAGGGCGCACCTTGTCGGGATAGCCGACATTGATGGAAATGTTCTTCAGCTTTTTGATGGCCATGGCCCGGGTATCTTCGCCGAGCCATGTGTTGTCCAACAAGCGTTTTTCATAGATGGAAAGGATCTTTTCCACCATCCCCCTTACGTCCTGCTTTGCCTGCTCGCCGAAGTAGGTTTGGCCGTAGTAGACACCTATCACTTCGCCAAACATGGCAGAGGCCAAATAATATGCATCTTTTTCTGGAGCCGTGGCTTCTGCGGTACCGGAGAGCATACGGGCAAAGCTGCCCGATTCTACGCGAAAATCCTCGCTAAGACAGGGTGCAAGCTTGTTGACTGTGGACACCAGCATCCAGCTTTTCATTGCTGGAAACGTCTCTTCGTTTACCAGTTCATTCAACGCCGAGAAATAAACGGGATCGGTAGTAATAATGGTGCCAGGCACTTCCCCCAGCAGCATTTTGAAGGCCCCGGCAAGATCCATAAAACCGATCTGTGCGGCAAATTCCGCAAAATCCACAGGGTTATATATATTGGTATAATCGCTGGCTTCTTCGGCGCTTTTTGTGTAGGGGACAAGGCTTTCATCAAAGGCCAGGGCCTGCATTACGATCTGCATGGCCTCCTCCTCCGATTTTCCTGCCATCATCAAAAGGTTTGCAGACATTTGGGCAAAGGTGCCCTGGAGCATGCTCCTGGTGGTTTCATCCTCATAATAGGCTTTGTCCATCAGGAACAGCGAAGGAGCCGAGATATACAAAGCGTTGGCAGAGGCATTGCCCATGTCCGCCATGACACCGGCTTGAAAGGGGGCCGGCATATCCTGCAGGTCCCACTGGGCCCACTCAACGGCAAAGTCCGAAAGGCTTGCAAGGTCCTCCACCATCTGCATATACGGCAGCAAAGGTGTGGCACCTGCGGCTTTGCGGGCCTTAAAATCCAACGCCAAACGGTAATATTCCAGGAAGCTGGCAAGCGGCTGATTGTCTGTGTCGTAGGCTCTGCCCAGCATTGCCACAAAAACCTTCATTAAGATTTCCTGCACATCATCCGCCAGATCCATAAAGCCGCCGACGACAGGCCGGTCGGCTGGAATCACTGCTGAGGCGATCCATTCGCCGTTAACCGCCTCGTAAAAATCATCCTTTACAGAAGGAATCCCCACAGCCAACCCGTTGCTGACAAACAGCAGGATCGCCATGCACATGGCTAACATACACGCTGTTCTTTTTTTCATTTGTGTACCCTCCTATGTAATATTCTTTCTGGACGAAAAGCACCATTTGGCAGCCCTCGAAGATTATTGTCCGCTGCTTGCGACACTGCTACACCAGCGCTTTGGTGAGCGTCAAAACATTCCGGTTTTTCGCATACTCGTAATGGATGCTGTCCACAATCTCTTTGACCATGTAGATGCCCAGGCCACCTATCTCCCTTTCTTCGGCTGATAGGGAAACGTTAGGGTCCGGCTTTTCCAGCGGATTGTAAGGTACGCCGCTATCCACAAAGTTCAGCACCGCGATAGGCGGATCGCCGGTGACGGCAATCTCTATGGTGGCATCCCCTTCATCTGGGGCATAAGCGTAGTGGGCAATATTGACAAAGATCTCTTCCGCGACAACAGCTAGCTTTAAGCATGCCTTGGGCGGGCAGCCATGCGCCTCAAGCTCCAAGGTAATGAACGCCAGCACATTATCCAGCTGGTCGCTTCGGGCGGGAACGGTCAGGCGCTTCACGCTTCTCCCCCCTTTTTGTCATAGCGCAAGGCCAGCATTGTAATGTCATCAAACTGCGGTATGCCGGCGGCAAAGATGTCAACGTCCTCCTTCACCGCCCGCAGGATCGCCGTGAGGTCCTGGGTATGCTGGGCGTTCAGCAGCTGCAAAAGCCTTTCGTTGCCGTAGAGGAAGCTTTGATGATCGGCAGCCTCTGTCACGCCGTCTGTGTAGATATACAGGATATCGCCCTGGGAGAACTGTATCTCCTCCTGACGGTAGAGGATGCCCTCCATACCTGCCAGAACGAAGGCCGGGCGGGATTTTAAGAACCCAAAATTCTCGCCCATCCGCCGAAACAGCGGCGGATTATGGCCAGCGTTGACGTAGGTAAAGCGTCCTGTCGGGATCTCCAGAACACCCATCCACGCAGTAACAAACATGCCCTCGTCGTTGTTTTCGCTCAGCCTCGCGTTGGCCTCTGTGAACACCTGCGCGGGATCGAGACCCGTTTGCATCAGCGTCTTGATGAGGGTCTTGGCTGTCATCATGAACAGCGCCGCCGGGATACCCTTGCCCGACACATCTGCAATCACGACCGCCAGGTGGTCTGCGTCCACCATAAAGAAATCGTAGAAGTCACCGCCTACCTCCTTGGCGGGAGTCATGGTGGCGTAGATGTCGAATTCGGGCCGATCGGGGAAGGGTGGGAAGATGCAGGGGAGCATGCCGGCCTGTATCCTGGTGGCGACACCGAGCTCGGCGCCGAAACGCTCCTTTTCGGCTGTGACCCGGGTCAGGTTCTCGATGTACGCCCGCAGCGAGTCCGTCATCCGCTCAAAGCTTTTGCTCAACAGCTCAATCTCATCGCCGGTATGGATATCCTGGCGGTAGTTCAAGCTGCCATTACCAATCTGGTTTACATCCTCCGACAACTTAAGGATGGGCATTGAGATGCGGCTGCAGGCGCTGCGTACGATGACGATGAAGGCCGCGGCCAGCACCGCAAACGCCTCGGCCATGATGAGGTTTAGTTTGCTGATGATCTGCCCCATATCGGTGCGCGTTTCCTGTATGATCCCATCTATAACCTCTCCGGCGTGGGTTGCGGGAGCCAGGATCTCGCCAACCGGCATGACTACGGTCAGTTTCCACAGGGAGGTCAAAATTGGCGCATAAATGATATAGACAGGATCATTGCTGATCTCGCTGCGGTTCACACCGCCTTCACTCGCGCGCATCTGGTCCAGCACGGTACTAGCTTCAGTTCCTAGGAATGATTCCGGCGCCATGTTTTCTTCGCTCAGACCGCGGGCGGATATCACATTGCCATCCTTGGAAAACAGCATAGCATAACCACCTGCGCCAAACTGGGTGCCCAAGATCTCTTCGTTGATGCTTTCGATGAGCAGATCCACACCCAGCACCCCGTAAAATACGCCGTCCACCATGATAGGCCGGGACAGTGTGACCGTAAGACCCCTTCCAAAGCTGTCCGTGTAGGGTTCGGAGATGTAGAGCGTTCCTGTTTGCTTCACCGTCATGTACCAGTCAAGGCCGCGGCAATCGAATGCGCTGATGCCTGTCTTGTTGGCGGCAAAGGGATCATAACCAATGTTTGCACCGGCTTCGCTGGCAACGTAGATGCTGGAGATCTCCGGGATATTGGAGAACACCGTCTGAAACATCCCCTCCAGATTGCCCAGCAGCGCATTCTCGGCAACTGCTTCATTTGAGCCAATGATTTCGGGCGTTGCGGGCAGGTAGTGGAGCGCAGGCCCTTGGACGCGCCTTTGTGCTACCAGCTCATCCGGGGTAGGCGCCGGATAAGCGGAATAGCGCTCCTTGTGCTCGTATAGATAGGCAGTATATGCGGCCATCTCGTCAACGGCACAAACAAAGGATCTAAGCTTCTCATCTATAGTGACCGCTTTTTCTTCCACAAAACTACGCGCTGCGTTCAGCGCCTGGTCGATCAGCATACTTTCGCTGTTCTTAGCGGCCTCCTCGCCCAGGCGTTCGGCGCTACTTTGGGCGGTATCACGCAGATAACGCATGCCTACCAGCGAACATGTAAAGCTAAGCGCCAGCGCCGCGCAAAACAGGATCAGAAAGGTTTTGTTCAGACGTGTCCTGATGGAGCGCCTCATACCTGCTCCTCCCATGTATAGACGCCTGCTAACCGGAGCGCCTCCCGGGTCTTTTCGAGCGCTGATGCCAGTTCCCACACCATGATCTGCATGGATATGGTTGCAATAAAGCCATCGGCTTGGATCTGTATCGGCGCGAACGCGCCTTCGCACCGGGCTCCAGTGCGCAAAAGCATGTTGTGGGATGCGTTGTTGTACATATCTACTTTGTGCTCACCGTGCGCATCACGGATCGCATTAACGCGATAAACCTCGCCGCATGTCATTGTGTATCCGCGCGAGTAGAAATTGCACATTGCGGTATAGAACAGCGTTTCCGCCAGTGCTGTGCCCCGGCAGGCCGGCGATACAAGGATCTCGCGGCTGAAATAAAGCGTACGTTCTGCGAATGCGTGCTGCACATGCCCGCTCAGGTCCGGATAACCAGGAAACGGCTGGATGCGTTCAGATTCCATATACTTTGGGTCGTTCAGGCCGCACCAAAACGTACCTAAGGCTTCTCCATCCTCACTCTTTGCGACCCATACGAATTCTGACTCGTCATGAACCAACTTGGACAGGCCGCGCTCATCCTGAATACGAAACATACCGCCTGCACGCTCAAAGTTATCCCGTGCACCCGGATCGAGACGATCTTTGTAATTGCCGCGATGTATCCACACGTCGCGATACAGCCTGGCCACCATATCTATATCCGCATTGGTCATGGGCGATATGACCATTTGGCGGCCGCTCGTGCAGGCTATTGTGCGCACCTTGCCAAAACACCGCACGCTATCCCCATTGCGCTGCGCCATGAAATCATACCTGGTCATTCGATGGTGAGGATGTCGGCAAACCCGGTCACCTCAAAAATCTCCATCACGGATTCGCCCACGTTGGTCAGGAGCATCCTCCCCTGCCGGTTCATCCGTTTCTGTACGGCCAACAGTACACGCAGCCCCGCGGAAGATATGTATTGCAGCTGTGCCATGTCAAGCGTCAGTTTCCGTACCCCGTCAAGACTTGCGCCCAGCTCAGCCTCCAGTGTGGTTGCGGTGTTGGTGTCCAGCCGACCTGATAGCTTCATTGTCAGCATTCCTGTACCTTGGATCTTTTCAATTTGCAAGGTATTTCCCTCCTCATCCGGCATGTTGGATCAGTCCGACGCAACATCTACCTGCTGGCGCCTGACCAAATCAGCAAAAAAGCCGTTTTTTGAGCATAGCTCCTCGTAGCTGCCGTCCTCGACGATCTTGCCGCCCTCCAATACCAGGATTCTGTCGCACTGCTTGATTGTAGAAAGGCGGTGTGCGATGACGATGCGCGTACTTTTGATGGCGCCCAGCGCATCCGATACCTGCTTTTGCGTCAGATTGTCCAAGGCGCTGGTGGCCTCGTCCATCAGCAGCAGCTTGGGCTTTGGCGCAATGGCGCGGGCGATCATCAGCCGCTGCCGCTGTCCGCCCGATATGCCGCCGGATCCTTCGGACAGTACGGTGTGCATACCCATGGGCATGTTCCGGATATCTTCCTCCATACCAGATAACCGGGCTGCCTCCCACGCGTCGTCCATCGTCAGCCAGGGCGCGGAGATCGTGATGTTGGAATATATATCGCCGGTGAAAAGCCGACTGTTTTGCAACACTACGCCAATGTTGCGGCGCAGAGATTTCAATTCCAACGACTGGATATCTTTGTTGTCATAGTAGATCGCGCCGGCTTGGGGTTTTTCAAAACCTAGCAGCAGGCGCATAAGTGTAGATTTTCCACAGCCGGTCTTACCAACGATAGCGACGTATTGCCCTTTACGAATCTTTAAACTCACATCGTCTAGAATCAACGGTCCATTATCGTCGTAGCGAAAGGACACGTTATTCAGTTCAATGTTGCCCGATATACCGTCCAGAGAGAGTTTATTCTCGGTGGTTTCGGGAGCAGCCTCGAGGATTGGTTTGGTAGATTCGATGATTGGTGCGATGAATGAGAGAATGCCCGCAGCGCCGATCAGCCGTTGTATTGCACCATTTAAAAGGCCATAAGCGGCGCTGAAGGCCATGTACTGGGCAGGCGTAACGCCCGATTTTGCCGCACTCAGGTAGATGAACACCGTACCAGCCAGCACAAGCACTGTAGAAAGTGCGGTCTCAATCTTGAGAAAAAGCGGCGGGTTATATACGGATGATGCCTGTTTCCCATACAGCACCGCCCAATTTTTGAACGCACGCTTCTCGCTGCCGCAGAGCTTAATCTTCTGGATACCTGAAAACAATGAAAACACAATACCGCCCACCTTGCGTTGGGCTTCCATCTGCTTTCTTATCAGCCGAATACGAAGTACAATTGCTGCTCCGGCCATACACAACTGAACGGAAAGGATCAACGCAGAGGGTAGGATCAGCGCGGGGGTGAGCCCGGCGATCTGCCCGAGGTAGGCAAGGGAGAACAACGCGGGAAGGGCAACACCCAGCCCTGCTTCGCATACCAGCCCGCACAGCTCGTTCAGGTGGTGGATGCGTTCGGAGAGCTCGCCTGCGCTGTGGCCCATGAAAAAGCCGGTGGGTAGATTGATCACCCGACCGATTACCGCGCATTCCAGCGCCACGTCCATTTTCGTAAGGAACCGGGCCTTGATCAACGCTCGGCTGATGTCCAACAAGAAAAGTGAAACCGCCGTGCCCAGCAGGAGAAACGCTACTGACAGTACCAATTCGCTGTCTCCCACAGGCAGGATCTGATTGAATAGGATCTGGTTGACCAGCGGTGTCAACATACCCAGCAGCACACATAACAGCGATACACCCGCAATGCCCAGCCAGTCAAAAGAACTGAGTGAATAGAGCAGATGCCTTATCAAGTCCGCTGGGGTCAAAGGCCGCTGAGGGAGCGGCTTATAAAAACAGACGGCGTCTTTCAAAAATTCGTCTTGACTTTTGTGCGTTAACTTTTCATACCGTCCCGTTTGCCGGTTCATGCGGCGGTAGCCGCCCGAGGCCCGGGGAATCAGCGCGACGACTTCCCTGTCCCGTGTTTGGCACAGGAGCGGGCTGATTCCGTCTTTCCACCAAGTCCCCTCAAGCCGCACGCGCCTTTTGAGTATACCAGCAGGCCTAAGCGCGCACTCAATACGATCGTTGATGTCCAGGACCGAGTCCGGGATCGGGGCTGGTTTCAGATGAAAGAACGAGCATATCTCCTCTATTTCATCCTCGGCCTTCGGGCGCGCAGCAACGTGGCGCCTGCCAGTCAGGACAGCAGCCAGGCCAGCATAGGAATCCCTAAGAGCATCCCGGTCATTTTCCTGGCGCAGCCGCACCTGCTCGTCAAACCATCCCATGCGCTCCCTCCTAATCAGCGGTAATCAGCCGCGTATACAGGCCGCCATGCGCCATCAGCTGCTTGTGCGTTCCCCGTTCAGCCACCTTACCCTGGGCCATGACGATGATCTCATCGCAGTCCCGGATGGTGCTGAGCCTGTGGGCGACAACGACGCAGGTGACGCCCCTGGCCACGATGGACTTCACCACGTTATACTCGGTCCGGGCGTCCAGTGCGCTGGTGGCCTCATCCATGAGCACGATGGTCGGATCCTGGGCCAGTACGCGGGAAATTTCCATGCGTTGGCGCTGGCCGCCGGAAAAATTCTTTCCGCCTTCCGCCAGTTTATGTTCATAGCCGCCCATCCGTTTTACGATGTCGGCATGAATCTGTGCATCGCGCGCTGCCAGGATCATCTCGTAATCTTCGATGGACGAATCCCACATTTTGATATTGTTTGCAATCGTATCTTCAAAGAGAATAACATCCTGATCCACCACTGCCACTGAACCTGTAAAGACTTCACGCGGAATATCGGAAATGGGCACCCCGTCAAACAGAATCTCGCCGGACCAGGGCTTGTATAGGCCCGACAGCAGCTTGACCAGCGTGGACTTGCCGCAACCCGACGCACCGACGAAAGCCACGCGCTGGCCAGGCTCCAGGGTCATGCTGAAGTCCTCAATCAGCGGTGGGCTCAGCTTTGAGTAGCCAAACGTGACGCCGCGCATCTCGATCCGCCCGGACAGCTTCTGGTAGTTGGCCTCACTGCAGTACGTGTCTTCCTCTGGCACATCGGATGGATAGCGCATCACGTCGTCGATACGCTCCATTGACGAGCGCATCTCCTGCATGCTCTGCCCAGTTGTTATCAAATCGCCGGCAGGTTTTAGAAACAGTGTCATGAAGCTTTGGAAGGCCAGAAGCATGCCTATAGTGAAGTGGCCACTCATGATCAGCCATGCGGCTAATGTCAGGATCACGATGCTGCTGAGCTCCTGCAAAAGATTCGGCACGGAGCTCAAAAAGCTTTCGGCCCGGGCAAAGGCCACCCTGGACTTGTTCACCGACGCGTGGAAACCCGCCCATCTTTCGAAAAATCCGTTCTCTGCACCGGCGGCCTTGATTGTCTCAATCATCTCGATGCCGGATACTGTCGCTGCCTGCAGTTTGCCCAGGTCGCGCATCTGGGCCCTAGTGATGTTAACCCGCTTGCGGGTCAGGATCTGAGCTACGAACAGGTTGATCGCGATGGCCGTGACGCCGACAAGCGTCAGTACTGCGCTGTAACGCAGCATGACAACCAGATAAAAGATGAGTAGCATCAGGTTCAAAAGCACAGGTGCCAGCTTGGATACCAGGGTCTCTGCCACCTCATCGTTGGACGCCTGCCGCTGCGCCAGATCGCCTGCCATACGCTGGGAGAAAAACTCCATCGGAAGATGCAGTACATGCCACAAAAAAGAAGCATTGGATACGATAGCCAGTTTGCCTTTGATCTTGATCAGGTAGACCGCCTTAATGCCCTCGGTCAAAAGTGCAAAAGCGACCAACACCAGCATCGCGAGCGCGAAGGGCGTCAGCCATCCAGGGTTGTTGCCTGAGAGTATGTCGTCGGTAAACACCCGGGCAAAAGCAGGCGTCAATATGCCGGTGACCGCCGTCAGCAAACAAGTGACCATCACGAAGAGAACCGGGACCAGCGTTCCTTTCAGACGGGATCTTGCAAAATCAGCCATACTACGCGGCCGTCCTCCCCGGGAAAATTCCGGGCCAGGCTCAAATTCAAGGCAGACGCCGGTAAAGCTTGCGTCAAACTCAGTAAGCGGAACAGACACTGCACCCCTGGCGGGATCGTTGATTTCGGCACAGCCCCCCTGGATACCCCGAAGTACCACAAAATGGTTGAATTCCCAGTGAATGATTGCAGGGAAAACGCACCTTTGCTGAAGCTGTTCGATGCTATAGCGGTTGGCGCGGGCATTCAGCCCGTAACTTTGGGCCGATCGGTACAGCTGGGCGGCAGTGGTACCATCTCGGGACACCCCGCAGTCTGTGCGCACCTTTTCTATGGGGACCCACTTGCCAAAATGGGCCAACACCATCGCCAAGCTGGCCGCGCCGCATTCCAACGCTTCCATTTGCATGATGACCGGAACTTTTTTTGGCCTCGCTGACCGGCCTTTGCGCGTTTGCATGAGCGTCACGCCCCTCAAGCTGAATGTGTGTCGTCAAAGGATGTAGTTAATGGGTTTAATCTCGGCGGTGACGAGAGCCACCTGGACCAACTCACCCAGGGGCAGTGCTGATTCCGCGCCGATTGTCACCTGGTAGGAGTAATCGCCAATGATGAGCCGGGAGATTAGCCAATCCTTTTTAAGCTCCGCGGCCAACTCCTCCGCTGAGGCGGGCAAGGCGGCCACATTCGTCACAACGCCGCTCACTGCGGACCCATCCGGAAGCGTAATCTTTACCTTACAGCCCAACAGATCGTTTTTGACATTCTCCACCGGCACAAAGCAGGTTACAGCATTGCCCTCGGTCACGCCGCTTAGCGTTAATGTAACAGGCAGCGTGCCTGTAAATCCCCAAACGAAAAAGCAGGCGACAATCACGATCAGCGCCCCCAGCAAAAGCCATACACCGGGGCTTGACACGCGGATGTAGTCATTTAGTTTTTCCGGGGATGATACTCTTTCCAGGCTCTCACGCCGAAAAATGCTTTCTGTCTGCATGGCGTACCTCCGGCATCATCTGCCTAACAGTTTTTTTAATGTAAGGCGGTTGACCTCAGCCTCTACAGCCGGTCGAGCGGCTTCCACAAACCTGGGATCACCCAATAGTTGATGACATAGATGGCAGGATACACCATACCGCTCTTCCACCGGGAATCCCAGCTTTCTTGCCAGGTCCACATAAAAGCCGAACCCGTCAGACAACATTACATAGATGTAGGGGTTGTCGTTGAAGTTGCAAATGGCCTCCCGAAGCGACGTCTTCCCGAACCGGCCCATCTGGGCCAGGGGGATCTCCCTGCTGAACTGTGAGCAGCACATCATAATCGAACCATCAAAAAGCACCGTAAAGCAGTTGTCAAACGAGCAACGTGCTGTTTCCGGGGCGCAAACCTTGATGAATTGATCCTCAGGGATGTTCTTGACCGCCGCACCTGCGGGAAAGGCTGGATAGACGATCAGATTCTTGCCGTAGATCAGCGGCCGCAGCGCCTCCATGGAGTAGGCCGCGCTATGTCCGTCCTTGAGATCCATCAGCGTGATCGCGGACAGTACGTGAAGTTCCTCGGCCACTTCCATCGCATTCTTGACTGTTTCGATGGGCACATATTCCTGATGGAACTGGTCCACACTCAGCGAAAGGTCGGTCAACCCGTCCTTCACCAGCGTAGACAGCATCGCCCGTCCCTTTTCCTTGTTCGCAGCCCAAAAACCATTGGAGACGAGCGTGCTTTTGAGGCCGTGGGCCTTTGCGTAGGCGATACATTCCCGCAGCTGATCGTAGTACAGGATGGCCTCTCCGCCGGAAAAGCTGACGGTCTTCACCGTGCCCAACTCCGCCGCCTGACGGATATAATCCCTGACCAGGGCAACGTCCAGCAGCGCCCGGTTGTGGGGCGAGCAGGAGAAACAGCACATACCGCAGGAGGCGTTGCAGCGGTCGGTCAAAAGAAACGCCAATCCCTTAAGCTCCATTCCCGTCACCTCCCCAACAAACGATCGACCGCGACCTGATCTGCAATTTGCTGTATGTGGGGCATCAAGGCCATCAGGCTGCCTTCCGGGCGAAAGATCTTCCCGCAAGCTTCGCAAGCCCCATGGCCGCCCACGGCCGCGCCCGCTGTCTCAAGAAGGCTGGCAAAGCCCCGCTCGGACCGCATACAGTGCATTAGGGCCGTGTTTTCTGGCGAGGAGAGGATCTCCTTCAGGGGTGCCTTGCGAACGTTTCCAATCTCAAGCGCGGTGGCGAACACCTGTTGCTCACAGCAGGGGAATATGCGCCCATCATAAAGTACCGACAAAAGTCCGCCAGCCCCGCAGTATGCCTTATAAGCCGCGGCAGTTGGGAGAAATTCATCTCCGGGCAGCGATTCTCCGCGCCCGGCACGCACAAAAGGATAAGTATAAAAATTCATGAGGTATTTGTAGTCGCCCATTTGACGAAAATGCTCCCCGGCGGGATGGCTTTTCGTTTCGCCGATGCCGACCGTAATATCGATATTCAGCGCCCGAGCAATGGACACGGCGCGGCCCACCGCCTCATCGGACACATACTGCCGGTGATAATAGTCGCTGCTCAGGGAAATGTGGTCCAACTTAAGTGCTTGAAGACGCTGAACGATTTCGTCATCCGGCCATGTACCCCAAAAGCCATTGGTGGCGACCGATGTGGCGAATCCCTTTGCCTTGGCATAAGCCAGGCCATCCCGGAGCAAATCATAGTATAGGAAAGGTTCACCGCCGCTAAAGCCAATGTACTTCAGGCCTTCGATCTGGGAGGCCTGATCAACGACACTGTTCATAAGATCCGAATCCATGACGTGCCGATTTTCAGGCGAGCAAGAAAAACAGCATACGCTGCACGCGGCGTTGCATTTGTCGGTCAGTACGAGGCAAAGCCCATTGATCGTCATGCTGGGATCAGCCCTCTCTTTCGATTAAGAAAGCCCGGACCGCCTAGACATATCGGGCGGTCCGGGCGTGGACTATGACAGAATTGGCAAATCAATGGATCACGAAGTAGGTCTTTGCAAAAATGGTTGCGTTCGTAACGAAGTAGGTTTTCGCGAAGACAGTCGCGCCGCCTGCTGCGCCTTCCAGTTCTGCGGCGGTCAGTTCGGTGTTGTTCTTGATATCCTCGACAGTGAAGCTAAAGCCGTCACCTTTGGCCAGAGATACGACTTCCTCGGGGGTCTTCACATTCGCGAACTTCGCGGCGAAAGCGGGATCGGCGATGATCTTCTCTTTGAACTCTTTAATTCCCATGATGATCTCTCCTTCTCATAGTTCGATTTGCAGGAATACTCGAGTTTTTCCTATGGCTGCATTCTACCAAATTCCGTCAGTGATAAATATCACCCGTCCGGGTGAAAAATGGGTGTAACAGGGGTGAAATATGAAAAAATGTGTACATTCTTATCGATTTTCTCCGCTGGGGGGGCGCATCAGGTCGTACCGAGAACTGATGGAGAGCTTGGCGAACAATTTTTTGAGGATGGTTTTGACGGTATTTTCGCTAATGTAGAGCCGTTGAGCAATCTGACGATTGCTGGCGCCCTCCCGAAGGTGCTCGACAATCTCGGCCTCCCGCCTGGTGAGTGCCTGCCCCGAAGCGTCCACCGGTTCAGGTGCGCTGGGCGCCGGATCCTGGAACCGGCTGCGCTCGCAAAGTTGATCGATGATGCACAGCGCTGAAGTGCAACGGGCGTTTTCCAGCACGTATGGCAGTGACCGCATCCACTGCCGCAGGGGCAAAAATGGCGTGTACAACCCTTCCGGTTCGGCATCGTCCAGCACGGCGTGCAAAGACTTGAGCGCGCTTTCCTGAAGGCCTGCCCGGTCATAGGCGTAGGCTAGGCCTAGCTTCCAGACCAGCCTTGGCAGCAAACCCATCTCCTCAAGGGCGGCTTCCTTCTCCACGCAGTAGCTGATGTATTCGGCGTAGCGGTGCTCAAACAGCAGGTTGATACGCCTGAGAAACGCCAATTCCCGGCGCGCAGGGGCATACAGGCGGAGAGAAGCTTCTGCCTCGTCCATGAGCCAGGGTTCAGCGTGTTCAGGATGGCCTTCCATCATTGCGATGGAATAGGAGCACAGATCCAGTGTGGCATCAAGCCGGGACGGACCTTCCTGCTCCAGCGCGCGATGAGCGTCTGAAATCAGCGTGGCTGCACCCTGGGTATCCCCCAGGAGACATCTGAGCCGCGCTAGTGTGCAGCAAGCAGTGATCCATACGCCTGGATTGCCTGCGCAGCGTGCGTTGCGGATGGCAGCGTGCAGGTAGATCTCTGCTTCGGTGAAGTTTCCGCGCAGCAATTGCACTTCTGCAAACAAAAGGTGGGATGCGCCTGCAAACAGATTGCCCCGTTCGTTTTCAGGTCCGGCGATGTCCTTCCACAATTTACAGCGCCTGTCCAAATCGGAAAGCGGCGTCGGAAGAATAAACATAAGCGTTGTCACGCCATAACTTACGTCGAAAAAATCAGTAATCGCGGCCAAATCGCCAGCGTTGTCCAGCGTAAGAAGACGCGTTTGCAGCAGCGCCGGAGGGCAATCTCTGAACATGCTGTAAAGCCGGACGAGCTTGTCAGGAATCATTGCCGTGGTGTCGATTTCCTTGAGGATTTCCTCATAGAGCGTGCTGTCACCCAATAGCGCCGCGTAGCGCGCCAGCGCTGATAACACATTCAGCGCCCCAATTTCCCTGCTCGTGCGCCGATACGCCTCGAACAGCCGCCGGACCAGCCCCGCCGAAATGCCGACGTCCTGAAAACGCGTCAAGCTACACAACGTCCGCAAGCAGGCTGCGTCGTCCCCGGCCATATCGTAATATTGGAGCGCTTGGCCGAACTGGCCGTTTCGCTCATGCCAGAGCGCGTTTCGCGCCCAGATCTCAGTGCGCTGGCTAGCGCTTAGCTGCGGAAGGATGCGCCTTTGCACTGTCCTGCGCAGAACCGAATGCAGGCGATATCGCTCCTCGGCAGGAGAATAGAACACGAACATGGAGCGGTCGATCATGTACTGGAGTATGTTTCGGGCGTTTTGGCCGGTCCCAGCGTCAAATGTCAGAAAAAAGTCTGCCTCCTCCAACGCAAAATCTGCCCTGTCGGCAAGATGACAAAGAAGTGTCCTACAGGGGCGCGGCATCCGCTCCAGTGTGGCCTGTTCAAAAGCCTTGAGAAACGGCTCGTCGTAGCCATCCGGCCGAACCAGCGAAAGGGATGGGTTCGCGCTGCGTGACATCATCAAAAACTGCACCGCCGCCAGCCATCCCTCGGAGTAGTCGCAGGCGAAGCAGGCCTCCTCATCGGTGAGTTCCATCTGCCCGAGGCTGAACTTGTAGACGACCTCCTGGCGGCTGAGCGCCAGCGTCTCCATCGTGATGCGATTGATGAGGCCGCCAAACAGCAACTCGTCATCCAGCGGAAAGGCGCGGGTGGTGATCAGGACGATAAAAAGGTTTCTGATACCTCGCTTGACGATCATCATTAGCAATTTGATGACCTCACTGGGCGCGTACTGGAACTCCTCCAGAACTATCACCGAAGGGGAAGAAGTGCATACGTGCATCTCGATGGCGTCCACCGCGTCCCGGCAGTTTTGGCCGTCACGCAGGTCATAGAGCTTGAGTGCATCGGCCAGTGCGGGATAGGCGCAACGCAACGTTTCGCAGATATCCTCCCACAGCACGTCGGGCGCCTGCCCGGACAATTTATGCCAGAGCATCTGCGCGTTCGTGTGCCCCAAAAAACAGCGGACGGCAGACGCCTGTCCATAGCCGAACGGCGCGCAGACGACGGTCAGGGGGTACTTAAAGATGGCATTGAGTGCAACCATCAGTTCCCTGCTTGTATAGAAGGCATCCGTTTCAAAGAGCTGCCGGTCAATTCCTTCTTCGATCAAGATTGGTCGAATACCATGCATGATGCCTCCTTTGTATCTCGGCGGATGCGATTCATCGGGATTGGCAGAAGGATTTAGGTTCTGGTTCGACGATCCGAGCCTCGTCGAACAAACCACATCCCTCTCGATTTATGCCCTTATTGAAAGTACATGCTAAATTGCATGCATTGTCGTGCAAGATATAAGAATCACAGCCACTTTCGCCTTGCTGCTTGTATTTAAGCCATACAAGCGCTATACTGAGACAGGATAGGCAATATGATGAACGAGGTTACTAACCGTGTTCATTATATTATATTTTTCCACAAACTTCAACATTATAAGAGGAAATATGATACAGATAAAGACTGACAAGCGGAAGGCGCAGGGGGCCGAAACCAAGAGAAAGCTATATGAGATTGCGGAAAAGCTATTTACGGAGCGAGACTTTGCCGCCGTCAGCGTAGAGGATATTACCGATGAGGCCGGCATTACCAAGGGTGCTTTCTATGTGCACTTTGAGTCCAAGGATGCACTGATCGCCCTTCTGATTGCGGATTACACCTCCCGCGCCGATACGGATTATAAGGCCTTTTTGGAAACGCTTCCTGCCGATATGCATGTTACCGAAATTCTCCTTGCCCTGACCGAAAAAATTGCCGATGTGATTACCGGTACATACGGCCATGAAAATATGAAGAAGCTATACCAGCTGATGCTGGCCGGAAGCGTGGGTACCGAGGCGGTAAAGAGCTACAGCCGGGAGCTTTACTTGCTGTTTCAAGGCGTATTGGAGGGAGGCATCCGGCGAGGGGAAATCAAAAGCACCCTGCCGGTTGATATGATCGCCCGGCACTTTGTCATGGCGATCCGAGGCGCCAGCTATGAGTGGTGCATCCGATACCCGGACTTTGACTTGAAAGAGCAGGCTGTTGCGCTCATGAGATTGCTGATAGCGGGACTTTGGTGAAGTGGGCAGAATAATGTAGATCTCTCACAGGTCCCAAAAGACCCGAGGATTTGATTGGGTTATCTGTTGTTCGGCAACGGTTTATCTGCTGGAGCACTTTTCTAAAACCAGTAGCAAAAAAATGGAGCTGTCATAGATGAGTGAATAGATTTTTAGGTATCATGGTAACAAGTAACACCATTTAAGGCTTCAACCTCTGTGTTCATGAACCCCGCGACATCGCATCGCTGCTTCAAAAGCGCGTAATTCAGGACCGTTGCTTTGCGGAGTTCACCATCGAACCGGATCGGCTTGTCCTCGACATACAGGTCAGATTTGCGAAGCTGCCGCATGAAAGCGGGATACGTCAGACACTCGCCCACAATCGCGTAGTCACGACGGTATTTGGTAAACAAATCATAGGCCGATTTGAAGTGGATCGCTATAAGTCCACTCTCCAGCATCCGACAATTGTCCGCGCTAAGGCCCATCCGGTCCATGACTTCCAGCGTTTGTTCCACTACGCTCTTGCTGGTCTCACCACCGTCCAGCAGGTATTCGCGTGTTGCGAAGACAAGGTATCTTACGCAAGCATCCATGCCAATCGGAAATACTTGTCCCCATTCGAGGCACAGGCTTGTACAGAGTGATTCCAATAGCCGAAGACCAACCACGCAGCAGGCAAGATTGTTTACTACGCGGGATGGCATAGAAGAGCCGAGCATTCGCATTGCATCCTTGTGCCATGCTCCAACATCCATTACTTTTATGTTCAACGCAACATTGAGTAGTGCTCGCCCGAAGCTGGTTACAGTGTCCGTCAACGCGGAGAGTTGGATGAAAGCCGCCCTAGTCTGCGCATCTTTGAGATCCCGTTTCGAGAACAATAGCTCAACAGATCTTTCCCTGATCGCTGTTTCGTCCGGGGATTCTTCACCGGCTACAACCAATGGCGCCAGCAGTGAATAGCTGATTTGCGACTGATCCGCCCTGCCGCGTACGCCCTCATGACCGTCGTAGCTGTCACGAAAATGGTTGTACAATGACTGCAGGCGAAGCTTGTCGATCTTAGACGGTTTGAACTCATCCAACGCCTGGGGAACGAGGTTGCTGGACGCGGCATCTTTCATGAGCGTGAATGCGGTAACCTGTGGCGCAGCCGTTACCTTGCTACGCCCGAAAATGGGGAGAATGACGCGTTCCAGCGTATTGGATTTCCCGCTGCCGGCCTCACCAATGAGAAAGAGATGTGGGTACTTGATACCTGACTTTCGCAAATGCTCTTTCAGGAAGCAGCCGGCACACCAGGCTAAGACGGACACCGTTTTGGCAGGCTCGTTGTAATCCAGTAGCAACGGACCTAATTCCATAAGTTTATCCGGGGCAATGGCGGCAGCCTCCGGCAATGAGGATTCAATGGAGGCGTACTTCTCAAGCTGTACCATATCTTCGACCACCTCCCCACCTCCCGCGAGCGCACCACACTTGTTAACAAAGACCCAACGCCTCTCTCGCTCGTGAAGGCCCAGGGCTTTGACGCCGTACTTCTTTACCCATTCCATTTCGGCAAGGTATCCTTTGAGAATCTCAAGGTCACCTTCGGAACCTGTGTAGGAGAGCGATATGGTCCTTTTGTTCAGTACACCCTTGAATTTCTGGAGGTTGCCGAAGTCAGTGGTCATGAATACCTGACGAAATGATTCGCCCTGCACAGTTACAAGATCGCAGGTCATCTGCGCCTCCTCCTCGGAGATAATCATATCAATGGGATGAACAGTGAAATTCGTGATCGGATACACACTGTCACCCTTGATACGGTAGTAGCGCCTGTTTCGCTCGAATATTACCGGTTCTCCCTCTGGAGAATAGGTTTGTTCAGTTCGCTCGATGGCCTGGCGGATGGTTTCCGATCCATAGGTAGAACCATTCGCATGGTGGACAGTATCCCATTTCTCGCGCAGAAGGGCTGATTTGCGGAACAACCTGTCCATCTGTTCTGCATCCTTACCGGTCCAGAAGGCCAAGTTGCAGCAAAGCGCCAGATCTGCCTCCGACTGACTGCCAAACTTGTCCTTCCAGTTTCCTTCCCATAGGTCAGAGAATTCTTCGCCATTGGCTGCGGCACGCGCTTTCATAAGCACATCCTCATCAGTCAGCTGGACTGGCTGGCGAGCACGCTTTGGCGTTTTCTCCTTGCGTTTTTTTGCGACATACGTTTCATGAATCCACGGAAGAGCCACCGCTCCGTTCGCGATTTCCCCAGGCGTGTCCTTCAGATGCTGACCGGTCATTGTGAAGTAGCGGTCTTTTGCGTAAATCTCCACGCAGGTGGAGCTGTTTTTGTTGCCCTTGCCAGGCATGATGCCATGATAGAAAATGTGCAGCCCGGTGCCAGAAGGTGATATTTCCGTATACGAGGGGAACTTGTCCAGGATATCCTTGGCGATATCATTGAGCTTTCCATCCTCACTGCGGCAATGGTCAATGTCCACACCAACAATGCCGCACTCCTCCGTGAACACAAAGCCTAAGCCGGTGAACTGGAACTTATCCCGGGCTGCCTCTGCCTCCGACAGCGTCCCCCAGGTTTGGGGATTCGTAGAGGATGCCTTATTTCCTGACTTTGGGTTATAGGGTACCTTGCGAGGTTTGCCGCCCTTGGGGTCTGGTTCCAAGCGCCAGCATATCCATTGTGCTATACTTGTGAAATCCCTGGGAAAACTCATGCGTTCACCTCCTCACAGGTGGTGGAAAAATGACGGACGACGATATTGCGCCAGCGAGCTCTGCGGATTTCCCGCTTCATCCCCTCGCTGACGGTATCTCCGAAGAACCATAATTCCTGGCACCGAGTAAGCAGGATCAGCCCCATATGCAGCGCCAATTCACGTGTCTCCTCAGTTTCTTCCTCCATGAACTGAGGAAAGAGTAGATGTGGGGCGATAGGGAGCATCCCTTGGGAGAGGGTATAGGCGCAGTAGCGCCGGGCGTTTTCCATGTTTTCTTGGATATCTCCTTTGTAAGGGGAGCAGATGTAGGTAATCGGCATGTAGTGAAGCTGCTTTCCTCGTACTTCTCGCAGGATATCTTGCAGCGCAACACAGGCCGTGGGATCAACGTATCCCGAGGCGTTTCTGAATAGATCCTTTTCCATACCATCCTCACTCCATCTCCGACATGTGTCCGAAGTCCAGCCCGATGGCAGCCTCTGCCACAATCGGCACATCAAATTCCAGGAAAGGCTGCGCTTCCATGCAGCTCTTGACATACTTCACTGCTTCCGCTATTCTGTCGGCAGGAAGTTCGAAAACCAACTCATCATGTATTTGCAGCAGCGGTTTAAGCCACGGACGTTCGGGTAAACCAGCGATCAAGCCACCAAGCGCAAGCTTCAGGATATCGGCGGCAGTACCTTGTATCGGGGTGTTCAAAGCGCAGCGCTCAGCATAGCTTCTCTTTCCCCAGTCCTGGGACCGGATGCCTGGCAGGTATCGGCGCCGGCCTAGAAATGTCTGCGTATACTGCCTTGTGGCAGCTGTTTTCTTTGTTTGTTCTTGCCAACGCGATAATGCCGGGTAACCTGCTTTCAGATTATGAATGATTTCCTCACATTCATCCAAGGGCTTGTTCAAGCCGGCCTTAAATCTCAGCTGCCGCTGGAGTCCCCGGGCGAACAGGCCGAAGCATGCTCCGAAATTCACTCCTTTTGCGATGGTTCGGTTCTCTTTGTATGCAGGAGCAGTTTTATCGACTGCCTGTTCATAAGGGATGCCGAAGATAACTGAGGTGGTCTGAGCATGGATGTCGCCTCCGGTACGATAGGTGTCCAGCATCTTTTCATCCCGGCAGTAGAAGGCTCCAATTCGAAGCTCAATCTGGCTGAAGTCACAGGATAACAGCACATGGCCTTCCGGCGCGACGATGAAGGAGCGGATGCCCACCGGATCGTTGCCTTTGCGAGGCGCATTTTGACAATTTGGATTTCGTGCTGCGAAACGTCCGGTCTCTGTCGCTAGAGGGAACAGGTCCGGATGGATACGTCCGGTGGCTGGGTTTATATAGCGTAGGTAGGCATCGATATACGTTGTTTTCAGCTTCGACCAGCGCCGGTACTCGTGCACCAGATCGAACAATGGTTGCAGCTCCGGCCGGTGTTCTGCACACCATTCTGACAACATCACCATCGCCTGATCATCGGCAGCTTCGGCGTTTCTAGCCGTAGTCTTGAGAACCGGCAGGCCGAGGTCTTTGTAGAGGTAATCTTTGAAGGCTTTTGTCCCGGCATTTGCCCCTATGTCCACATCTCCGATCAGACAGTGGATCTTGTCCTGCAGGTCAATGAGCCTGGCACATGCCTCTCCCTGTTTACGGACCATTGCGGTCTCGTCCACCAGCAGTCCGTTGTACTTCATGAGGCCGCAGTAAACCGCCGTGTGGGATTCAATATCCTCAACAATGAACCGATGCCTGGGCAGGAATGTGTCAAACCATTGGTTAAATCGGTAATACAACCTGAGGGCATAGTCCGAGTCGGCGCAGGCATAGCGTATAGTTTCCGGATCGTTGGCATCCAGTTCATCAAAGAACCGGCCCGCGGTTACCTCTTCGAAGGAGGGCAGCACTTCGCCCAGCAGTTCAGGTACCAGGGTCTTGAGACCGCAGTCGGTAAGGCTGCGAAACTCGAACGTGCTTTTCAATGTCATCTGCGCCGCCGCGATGGTATCATAACACGGCGGTTGGAGGACAACGTCCAGTGCGTACAAAAACATGCTCTCGAAAGCGAGATTGTGTGCTACTTTGATAACCTCAGGATTCATCCAAAGCTCTCTCCTAAAAAAGGAAATCACCTGCTCTGCGTCTGAGTTTCCTCCACCAAGATGACGAATCGGGATATAGATGGCACTTCCTGCCTCCACCGAAAGGCTTACGCCGACGATATGAGCACGATGGGTGTCCAGAGAAGCTTTAGGATCATTCCGATATTGCGGGAGCGGTGCTGTTTCAAAATCAAAAGCAACAACCTTTGCATCACCAATGTACTGACTGATTTCCTCCATAGTGGTCACGCATTTGTAATCCATCGATTATTCTCCTTGACTGGCCGGGAAGGAGGGGTAACCTCCTCCCCAAACCAAGTAGCATTACTTCAAAGGCTGCAGGATCTCGCCGGTTTCTGGATCGATATTATCGGGAAAATCAGTTCCTTCCGCTGTTTCTTCCACATCGTAACCCACCTTCAGACTGACACCCTTGATCTGTTCGGAAAGCTTGGCGATCACAGCCTGCTCCTCTTTTTTCAATGGCCGATCGATGACGAATTGTGCTTGGGAGTAGGTAATGCCCCCGCTGTTCACCGTCTTTTTCAAGGAGAAACGGGTGACGATCATGTTGGATTTATAGCCCTTCCCAAGCAGCCGCTTGATGTACCGGGTAAACTCCTTTAACGAACCTGTAGGCAATGAAAGCAGCAGCGGGAAGATTTCACCCTCACGAAGGATATAAATGCGGCGACGGTTTTTGCAAAGCTTGCTGCCGTTGGCGCCTGAGCCGAACTGGTTATAGGGGCACTTGGAACAGTCACCGCCAGGATTTCCGACGCCGGTCGTTCCATCGAAGCTGCCGCAATCGGGTGGGTTATTCCCGCCGACATAGGCATTTTTGTAATAGGCGAATAGGGGATGATGCCATAGGATCACGCCGCTGAATTCTTTGACGGCATCTGGTTCATCCGCATCTTCCCCGGGCAACTCGAATACGGTGCTTCCGGCAGAGGGGATCTTGATCCTATCGAAGGTCATGTTCAGGCCATCCAGTTCCTCTGCCATGGCGGTGCTAAGGTTAAAATCCATCAGTTGGGCAAAGGCATTGTTTTCCGGGAGAGTTGTGATATCGGTTTTAGGCATAATAGCTTCCTCCTGTTTTTCATTTGGCCGACTTACGTACACCTACTGTGGCTTTTTCATAGATATTGACCAATCCATTGAGCCAGTCGGGCAATACATCTCCGTTTTCCGCTATCTGTTCCTTGACGAAAGCAGAAAAGGAATTGCTATTGACTGTCTCTTGCACCAGTTCACCAAAGCCTTCTACTTTCAGTGCACAAAACAGGTCATCCTTACATCCGGCTACGGCGGATGCCCTGATAGTAGTCGTTAAACAGAACAGAGTACCCGCGCGGGTAAAATTCTGTGTCTCCGTCTGTGCCATGATCTCAGAGAGCGCAAAGTCCACACGCTCGATCTCGGCATTGATTTCCTTGAGCTCCTGCTCGGCAAATTGCTTCGTCTCGCGGAGCTCACGAAGTTGATCTGCCAGCTCAAACATCTTATCGGGTTGCATGCTTGTCCTCCAAATTAGATAAATGGGTTATGTCCGGTGCGAGATTCGTCTACCAGCATCTTAGCAAGGTTCACCTTATCCCGCAGTGCCTGCAGAACCTTTTCATCCACCGTGCCTTTGGCTACAAGGTGGATGTAGGTGCAGGGTAGCGTCTGTGTGACGCGATGGATGCGGGCGCGGGTCTGTTCATAGTTGCTCATGGAGTAGTCAAGGGAGTAGAAGACCATGGTGCTGGCGGCGGTGATTGTGAAGCCAAGGCCTGCCGTGGCGATCTGGCCAACGAACACGGTCACTTCGGGGTCCGTTTGGAAGGCCGCCACCTGGGCGTCCCGATCCTTGATCTCACCGGAGATCTGTGCGTACCTGATTCCCTTTTTCGATAGCAGCTTCCCGATGGCCCGGATCTCCGGTATGAACCTGGCAATGATCACGAGCTTCCTGCCGTCCTGCTCCGTGCTTTCGATGATATCGGAGAGCGCTTCCAGCTTGGCCGAGGAAACTTGTTCGGCGATAGGTGAATCGTCGCCGCCGAGGAATCCTCCCGTTAGCTGCGATAGACGCAGAAGTCGGGTCAGCACGTTGGTCACGGTGACGGTATCGCCGGCCACTTCCGCGTAGCTGTCCTTTATGAGCTGGCGGTAGGTGCGCATGGCGGCCGGCTCCAGATCTACTCGCTGCACGATATCTGTAGTACCGGGGAGGTCCAAACACTCCGCCTTCGTCGCCCGGAATGCGATGGAATGCAGCCGTTCCGTAAATTCCGCCTCCATGCTTTTCTTCATGACCGGCGTGTGGTTTCCGTAGCCCACCATGTCGAAGTAGCGGTTGCGGAACTGGTAGAAGCTCTGACCGTACACTCTCGGGTCAGCGAATTTGTACTGGCTGAACACGTCTACCGGCTTGTTGGTAATGACCGTTCCGGTGAGCAGGAGGCGGTATTTCGCTTTTGCGCCCAGACGGTGCATTGCCTTGGAGGCTGAGATATTGTGGGTCTTGATCTTGTGCCCCTCATCCGCGATGATGAGGTCCGGTGCCCATTTGCGCAGTTCGGTTTCCAACCGCCATGCGGATTCGTAATTCACCACCAGTACTTGCAGCGATGTCTCTTTCATAAGGCGGATAGTATCTGTCTTCCGAGCAGTAGAGCCTTCCAGAATGGTCAGCATGTAATTGAAATCAGCGAATTTCTGGAACTCGTCCGACCATACGCCCAGGATGGAGAGAGGTGCAACCACCAGCAGGCGACGGACGTTCCCGACATTCCAGAGTACACCTGTGATGGCGATGGCAGTGATCGTTTTCCCAGTCCCCATCTCCATAAGGAGCGCGGCTCCGCCGCCATGTGCAAGCTTTTCTAGTGCAAAATCAGCCGCTTCGATCTGATGACGATAGGGAGCCGCGCGGATCGGCAGTTTCATTTCCTTCTGCATGTATTCAACCTCCAGTCTGTTTTCGGATGACGCTATTCATCTGCGCCATGTGTATCGTAGTGCTTTTCGGACCGCTCAAACAGGTCAGCTGCTGACCCCCTCAAAAAGCTAGGTGTTTCAAGGGTTTTTGCTGTTTTGAACACAAAAAAAGGCCCGAAAAGGGCCAAAAAAGGGTCAACTGCTGACCCCCTGATGAAAAATAAATTTGCATAAAAAAATGCCGGGCGTTTGCCCGGCATTACGCTGTGTTATGCGATTGAGTTCATTTTCAGCGGTTCAAATTTGCTTGCCTGCAGGAACTTTTGCACATCGTCTATACTATCCATGAACAGACAATCCAGGATATACCGGTATGCGCGGTGTTCCGGTATATCCCGAAGCATATGGCGTTTGATTTCCAATATCTGCTGCAATCAGTTTGCTTACTGTGGAATTAAACTCTTTTATTTGCTCAACACAATAGTTGACAATTTTTTTTAGTTGCCGATTTTCTTGTGTATCATAACATGTGATTTTGTTTGGGGCTAAAACATAGCGGCTCTGATGTGGCCTTCTCAGTTCTTCCCGTATTGACTTTAGATCCATTTTTATGTCTTTCGTTCTGTCTATGCGCAAGTATTCGGTTTTAATTGTGAAACGTGGATTATCGGCAATATCATAAAGAGCAGTAAGGAAACAAGCTGCTCTATTCTTCAGTATTAAGAATTGTCTTAGTTGCCTTGGAGGAACTGCAATACTATCGAATTTCCCAAATCCAATATTCCTTTGTACAATGTCTTGAGATAGCCCAATTGCTGTACTCTCTAAATCCGTAACCATTATTTCCCATTCCTTGTGCAAAAGCTGCTTTGGCTCTATTTGCAGCCATCCAAAATAACTCGCCCCTAGTGTTCTAACTTCAATTAAAAAATTGTCTACTCTTAATTCATCAAATTCGTTGCCATCCAATTTATACAAAGGCAATACTTTATTTGATGAACCATAATAAATCCTTCCATCATCATCCATTGTACATCCATATTCACTTGGTATGATATCTAATGCATCCAAATATAGTCTTCCATCTGCTGGTGCACTAAAGGCTATCGATATGGGATCGTTCTCTTGAAAAGAAACTGTTGGCAGCGAGCTTTTAAGTGCTTCCTCAATATTATCATAGAACAGAGAACAACATAGAGTTATTGCGTGATCATATTCTTTTATGAACTCCAAAGTGAACGGAAGCTCAGATGCAATAGCCATATATCTTTAGCTCCTCTTTCTTCCGTGCTAAAGCAGCTCGACTTTTCTCAAAACGTGATAACTTTGAGTATTTCTCAAAAATCTTATCTAGCGTCGAACTAGCTCCGTCTTCTGTTACAAACAGATTTCTAAGCTTATCCTCTGAACCGCGTATTTTAGTAAAGACACGTTGCACAAGTTGTATATCTATGCTGATAACTTTTTCATCATCTGCAGATTCTTCTATCGACGGGAAATTACAAAGGTACCGTTCAATTTGTTTGACAACCCTAGGCCCAATGCCCATAGTAATATCTATTGATTGAAGACATTGGTGCATTTCCCATAGTAAGTATCTGATCTCAATAAAATCACTATCTTCTGGCTCTTTGATAAGTTTTGCAAACTCAAGCGTTGGAGTTAATTGATAATTTGGAGTTTCGCCCAGATGATCCGTCAATAAAAGAAAAATTCAGCGCTGAGCTAGATAAGACTCTTTTCTTGACACATAGGGCATTTACCCAGAATCCGCTTTTGTTGACAATAATGCTTATGACCTTCGAACGCTTTGCTGAGATTCCATCAAAAATGC
>JAEWSC010000076.1 GCA_023398575.1 Bacillota bacterium
GTTGAGCAAGTGACAGACAGTGAGTAGCAAACAAAAAGAGCGCCTCTTTCAATAATCCCACACTTAGGGATAGAAAGAAGCGCTTTTTTGTGGTCAAAGTACTTTTAAGTGTTTTAAGTGTTTTAAGAGATAGGGCATGTGAAAATCGAAAAAATGCCATCAAGACGATCGTTTTTCATGCTTTGCGCCTGTGGAAAAAATCTGTTTGGGGTAAACGTAGGGGTAAATGTCTGTTTTCAAGCATGAAAAAAGCTAGGAAACGCTTGGTTTTCCTAGCTTTACATGTGGTGCGATCGACGGGACTTGAACCCGTACCCTCTCGGACACGCCCCTCAAACGTGCGCGTATGCCAATTCCGCCACGATCGCATATTGCTTTGTACCCGACATCATATATGAGGTTTTCTTGTCCATTTGTGCGGGCAGCGATAATTAGTATAAGCGTGAAACATCTTTCTGTCAAGGGTTACTTGCATTTTTGCAAGAAATTTATAGGCAGGGATAATATGTGATCAAAAAAAGAGAAAAGGATAGAGAACCTCCATTGTACAGTGATACTGCGGTATGACACGCACAGGGGAAAGAGGTTCTCTGCATAGAGTGAATATGCAATGAGTATAGCAAAGATGCTATTTTGCTTCCTTTTGCTGGATGATCCTGCCCTTCAGCGCCAGCAGGCGGAAGAAGATTTCCCTTGGATTTTCATCCTCATACAAAAACGCTCCGTTGCCAGAAAAAGAAGGCTCGATAAAATCCCACCAGGTGAGGGCTTTGATCTCCGGTCGTGCGGCTGCCAAGGTATAAAATTGCTCCATCCAGTCCGCTTGGGTGCGTTCATTCCAACCGCCGTGCCATGTACCCTCCGACATGGAAAGCTGGGACCAGTTGCTGCCGGCAGAGCCTGCTATGCCCCTTGTGCCGCCGTTCACACCCATTTCAGTGATATGTATAGGCTTGTTGAGTTGGGCGAAAACACCGAGCATGCGGTTAACAGCAACCATATCCCGGGCGGGGAAGTACAATTGTATGCCCACCGCGTCAAACTTGATGTCTGCATCCAGCAGGGCGCGGAAGTAAGCAAGCGGAGACCGCAAATGCTCCGGCAGTGCGCCGTAGCAGGTATACCGACCGGATGCGTATTCACCAAAGGGTAGGCAGATGTTGACAATGGCTGTGGCCTGATCGTTGGCGTTGTGCAACGCGTCGCAGCATACGTGGGTAAGCTCGATCAATTGCGGCTGGGAAAGCTCAAAGCAGTTGGCCCAATCATGAGCCTCATTCATGGCATCCCATATATCGACCCGGCCTTTATACGTTTGTACATGATGCCGGGCGATGCTTTGGGCGTTCTCTTTCAGCGTGTCAAAATCCTGGCCGAACAACCATGGGGGATTGACGCTCTTGTGGCCGAACCAGAGGGGGTGTCCCTTGGGGGTAATGCTTTTACTTTCCAGAAAATCCAGCGCGGCGTCGATATAAGCATAATCATATCGGTCCTTTTCCGGCACAGTTCGGCCCGCGTAGAAGGGCAGTGTGGCAAAGTCGAACGCCTGTGCAAAGAACTTGGCATATCTTGACCCGGGGGTGGTAAAGCGTGCAAAATTGCAGCCCAGCTTTAAATCATCCCGCGGAGAGGCAAATGCTTTGTGTTGTGCGCTTTCAAACAGCGCCGCTTCTGCGGCATAGATGGCATGGGAAAGGGCATACAGCCTGTTTTCAGGTGTACTCACCCCGCGGTCGGCCAAATGGGCAAATTCTTCGGCGGCATCCAGATGGCCCTTTGCGTAAGGTGAGAGAACCAGTCCTTCGCTGAGTTGCTTGGCTTCACGAGTATATGTGCGTATTGCTTCTGAAACAAAATCTACAAAATCGCCGGTATAGCCATCGCCCAAATTATCAGCCATGACCCATATGTTGCCGTACAGCGGAAGGTTGATCTTTGCGTGCACCATATAGGGCGTTTTGGTGACGGCTAATTCCACAGTACCGTCTGGCATTATACGCTGCCTGCGCTCATCGGGCTCGAAATCAAGGCCGCTTGCGTAAATAGATTCCAGATGGGGCTTTGGCATGGCAACGCCGCCGGGGCCATCCAACCGAACATGTATCCATTGCATGATCAATTTTCTCCTTATGCTAAAGTAAAGCCTATTTCTGTCTCAATGACCTGCAAAAAGATTGGCCGTTCATCGGGGGTACGGTTGGGGGTATGAATGGTCAAGTACAGCTTTCCATCAAGAGCCCGGAAGATCATGCCGTGGCCGCCATCGCCTGAGTAGACAGGTTGTTCTAGTTGATGCCAGGGTCCTTGAATATTGCCGCTCTTGCTGATGGCAAGGCCGATGGCATAGCCGGTGTCCGACATGCTGGACCAGAGCATCCATAATTGCCCGTTTTGCGGCTTGTATAGATAAGGACCGTCGGTGACATGACCGCTGATGCCGCTGGAATGAGTGATTTGCTTAGTCCAACGAGCGTCCTTGGCGGCAAACAGGGTATGAGCTTCTCCCGAAGGCCCGGATAAATCATCTTTCAGTGGTCTTGAGCAGACGGTTCCGCCGCCTTCCTGTACCCACTCATGGCAGAAAATGATGTGGGGTTTACCCGCAGCGTCCACATACAGCGTTCCGTCCAGGCACTCCCATTCCGTGGGGGTTGCAGCATCTTCTCCCCAAGGGAGAAACGGACCTAAAGGATTGTCAGCTTTCAGTATGCTAGTAGCCCGGCGGCGGCCCGGGGCTTTAAAGGAGGCGAAGAGGTAGTATTCGCCCTTATATTTGTGCATTTCCGGTGCCCAGTAATTCTCTGTGCCCCAAAAGGAATCGCTGGGTGCAAAGATGCGGCCGCCGTGCTCAAAGTGAACAAGGTCATTGCTGACATAGGCGTCAAACCCGGCAGGCTGGCCCCGCCAGCAGTTAGCATCGGTAGTTCCGTACAGATAGTACTTTCCGTCTTCCACAAAGACAAAGGGGTCACGCATTTGAATCTGGTCTCTAAGATGCATGGATATCCTCCTTACATTAAACAGGAACGGTATTGATGATGTTCCCATTACAATATGTAGTGATTTTCACTCCGATATCGGAAGTAAATACTTTTCTTCCATTTACCAGCGCGGTGGCATGCCGGCCGTCGCACTGGAGGGTATAGGTTGTGTCTCCCCATACCTGGGTATAGACGCAGTCCCGGCCGCCGGTAATGCCCCAATGAACTTCCTCACCTTCCATGTGGATGCCGTACAGGCGAGAAATATATTCCAGCACAGCCAGCATGGTTGGGCCATAGCCATCAGTATCACCTGAGCGTTTTTTTGTGAACGGATCGAATTGTTGGGTGAAGATACAATCCTCTCCTATACCTTCAAACAGCTTATGGCCCAAAACGGGTATCAGCTTGTGATAGCCATAGTTCTCCAAGGCGCGTATGGCACGCTGATAGGTGAGGCCTTCCGGTTGGCCACTCCAATCATTGGTGGGCACATTTCTAAAAAGAGGGTCGTTTGCCGCAACAGAAGGCAGGGGCATAGGCGTCCAAAATTCTTCCGGGTTTATCAAATGCTCAGATACGAACCTGCGCGCCATATCTACAGTGAAGGAGCCCCAGTACATGCAACGCAGGTTGTTATGTGTAAGCGTGCTCATTCTTCGGCCATTTTTGTCCCGGTCAAAACAGGCACCATGTTCCTCATGCCAAAGGTGGGCTTTGATTTTATGCTTGACTTCCTCGGCTTCGTTTCTCCAAAAGGCTTGTTTTCCATCATTTAGGATGGTTGAAATTTTCGCCAATGTGTCTCTGGCGGAATAGGAGAAGCTCATAAAATCCATGGAGGCCATAGGTACGACTTCAAAGCCTTCAGGCGGCACATCATCCTCCCACCAGCAGGGAGCATCGCCATAGCGCAAGGCGTTATCTTCGCCGGTGTCATACACACACCAGGATTCCAAGAGTCCGTCGTGATCAGCATCCCGAATCCGCCAAAGGTAGGCGTCAAAGTGTTCCAACGACTGACGGAGCAGCTGCAAATATTCCTTGTCCTGTCCCATCCAGTAGTACATGTTCAATGCCGGTGAGGGAAAGCAAAAGCCTTGAAATTTGTTGAACTGGGGAATCAACTTGCCGTTTTCTACCATAATGCTGCCGGGAATTCTTCCGTCATCCCGCTGATGCTCCATAAACAATAGTTGGTTGTTGATGGCAGCGGTCATATTCCGCTTGGCATACATTTCACCGCCCATGGGCTGCGTTTCCAGCCAAATTTTATGGTAGCCGCCGCCTTCGATTAAAACGGGACGGCCGCCAAAATCCTTTACATTCTCTTTCAGCTTTGCTTCCGCCGAATCAAATAATTTTTGAATCAGCGGATCGTTAATTTGAAATCGCACGCTGGTCGGTATCGCTCGCATAGATACAGCCCCTCTCTAACATATATTTATATCAGAAAGCATTCTTATACGATATAGGCAAAATTTTCGACTATTTCTATTCGATGTGAACTATGCTACAATCCGATCACAAGATACCTTCACAGAAGGGCGTGGAGAGCGTGATAACGGTAAAACGGCCGGCGGGGGCCAATTATGGCACCCCGTATCTTCGGCGCATGGGACGGCGCATGCTCAATGACTGGCAGATCTATGCGCTGCTTGCGTGCGCGGTCATCTATTTCTTTGTGTACAATTATCTTCCCCTGTATGGCGTGCAAATTGCGTTCCGCGATTTCAAGGCGGCCTTTGGCATCACCGGCAGCAAATGGGTGGGGTTAAAGCACTTTCGGAATTTTTTTGACGCTTATTATTTCGGGCGTTTGATTTCCAACACCCTTCTATTGAATTTGTTTGGACTTTTGATCGGATTTCCTATTCCCATTATTATGGCAATCCTTCTTAATCAGTTGGAATTGCCGCGAATGAAGAAATTTACTCAAACGGCCATTTATGTGCCTCACTTTATTTCTACAACAGTTATGGCCGGTATACTGTATCTGTTTCTCTCACCGGTGAACGGTATTGTCAACCATTTCATCACAGGCGCGGGCGGTAAGGCAATTAACTTCATGATCGAGCCAGGGTGGTTTCGTACCCTGTTTATCGGTACGGACATCTGGCAGCATGCCGGTTGGAATACCATTTTGTACATTGCGGCGCTGACCAGTATTGATCCGGAAATATATGAGGCAGCTACCATTGACGGAGCGAACAAACGGCAGAAAATTTGGCATATTGATATCCCTTCCCTGCTGCCATTGGCGATGATGATGCTCATTTTAAATTGCGGCAGCCTGATGAGCAGCAATACCGACAAAGCGTTGCTCATGCAAACCTCCGGCAATATGCCGACATCGGATATCATAGGGGTATATGTATATACCGAGGGCTTGTCAAAGGCGCAGTTTTCCTATACGGCAGCCATCAACCTGTTTGTCAATGTTATCAACTTTATGTTGATCCTCTCTGTTAACTTTATCTCCAAGCGCGTTAGCGAAACGAGCTTGTTTTAGGAGGGGATTATAGTGAGCACAAATGTTTCCGGTTTTTCAGGCATCAGGTCCCATATCCGCAAATCAAAGGGCGACCGCGTTTTTGACACCATCAATCTGCTCTTTTGGGTGATTGTTCTGGCGGCCATCCTCTACCCCTTATGGCTGATTATTATTGCGTCTGTCTCCAATCCCGATGCGGTCATCGCTGGCAAGGTACTTATACTGCCGGTAGACTTTTCTTTGATCGGGTATGAGGCTGTTTTCCAGCAAAAGGAGCTTTGGAATTCCTATCTGAACGCGATATACTACACGGTGGCTGGCTCTGCTATCAGTGTTTTCGTTACAATGATGGCTGCTTATGCATTATCCCGGCAGTTTGTAGGCAAAAAGTTCTTTAACTTTATTTTCGTTTTTACGATGTTCTTTACCGGTGGCTTGATTCCCACCTATCTGACCATGCGGAACCTCGGGCTGTATAATACCCGGCTGCTGATGATACTGGTCAACTGTGTTTCCGTGTGGAACCTGATGGTAGCCAGGACATACATCAAAAGCGCCCTGCCCAATGAACTGTATGAGGCTGCTGTGATGGATGGAGCCAGTCACTTTACATACTTCTTTCGTATGGTACTGCCCTTATCCGGTACGATTATCGCGGTGCTCAGCGTGTATTATGGTGTCGCCCGCTGGAATGACTATTTTACAGCATTGGTCTATATCAGTGACCGGGCCAAGCTGCCGCTGCAAACGGTATTGCGGGAAATATTGGCCACATTGCAAACCAGCACAGCCACTGACTCATTTTTCAGCGCATATGCCAATGACGTCAAGGGCATGACAGATGCCATTCGCAAGGCACAAGTGGCCAAGTACTGCTGCATTGTGGTCGCCACGGCACCTGCCGTCGTATTGTATATATTCATGCAAAAGTATTTTGTCAAGGGCGTCATGATTGGTTCCTTGAAGGGATAATGTGCTTTTTCATGGCTTACATCCGTTAAGAGATAACGTATGGTATTTGTGATGTGCACGAACACAACCGTGCTGCCTTCGGCTCTCGCCATCTGAGGATGGTGCATATAGCAACAAAATGAAAAGGGGAGGACACCATGAAGAAACTGCTCTGCACCCTGCTGGCGGCTATACTGCTGCTGGCAACTGTCGGCGCGTCTGCCGAAGCCGTTTATCCCATCGTGCAGGAACCCATCACGCTGAAGGTATTCCAGTACGCATTGGAAAACCAGCAGGTGGACTTTGAAAACCAGTGGTTCTATCAAGAACTGGAGAAGAAGACCAATATCAATATTGAATGGACCATTGTGAAGGATGCCGACTGGAAAACCAAGCTGAACCTGATGTTTGCATCTGGCGAATATCCGGATGTGATCATCCGCGGTGAAGTGGACATCGAAGAATACGGCGTGACCCAGGGCCTGCTGGTGCCGCTGGATGACCTGATCCCCCAGTATATGCCCAACTATTACAGCCGTTTGAACATGAACAATGCCAACGCTTCCATTCCGGCCTCTGACGGGAAATCGTACTGGATCGGCAACCTGACCGCCCAGAACGTAAACCACGACGGCAACCATTTTATCAACAAGGCCTGGTTGGATAAACTGGGGCTGGAAGTACCTAAGACCATTGACGAGCTTACAGAAGTACTGCGCGCCTTCCGCGACAAGGACCCCAACGGCAACGGCCAGAAGGATGAAATTCCCATGTCCGCTGCGGACCTGATTCACCAGACCCAGGGCGTATACACCCACTTTGCAAACTTCGGTGTGCCGCTGAACCGCTTTGTGTATGCCGCCATCGATGACAACAATAAGGTGGTCTTCCCTGGTTATATGGATGGCTTCCGCGCTGCTTGCGAATGGCTGAACATGTGCTATAAAGAAGGCCTGCTGGATCCTGAGTCCATCACCCAGGATTCCAACGTATGGGGCACCAAGATGAACGCCGGACAGGTAGGCTATACCACATACCTGCGCTTGATCAACACCGCCCTTACCCCGGAAATCGCTGCCCAGTTTACATCCCTGATTCCCCCGGCCAGTGAATATGGCGTAAAGGTGCCCCGCATACTGGAAGTACCCACCCTGGGCGCTTGCATCACCACCGCCAACAAGCATATTCCCGAAACTCTGCGCTGGCTGGATGCCCAGTTTGAAACCGAGACCATGATGGTCAGCGTCAACGGCCCCATTCAAGAAGGCGGCCCCATCGCTCCCACGCTGGGTCTGAACGAAGAAGGCAAATACAAAATTCTCTCCATCCCCGAAAACAACGGTTTGTATCAGTATGTTCCTGTCTATCATGGCCAGTTCTTTGCCCCCGGCGACTATTACTTCAATATTTATGAAATGCCGCCGCACCGTGTGGAGCGTTATAATTACAGCAAAGAGTATGAGGAAGCAGGCGTTCTGGAAAAGAACTCTTACTACTACCTGTATAAGCTGGTCAAGATGGACAACGAAAGCTCGCTGGAGGCAACCCGCCTGTTCAACGAGATTGAGAAGTTCATGAAGGAATCCATCGCAAACTTTATCACCAATGGCGTAACCGATCAAAGCTGGCAGACCTTCCTGGATACCGCCAAGGCTGTTGGTGCCGACAAGTATGTCGAACTGTATCAAAAAGCGTATGACGCGTACCTTGCGAAGAACTGATTTTTCGTGCTAAGATAACACATTGAATTCCGGGCTGTGCCCCCCCCCCCATTTCGCGGCGGGACACCCAGTA
>JAEWSC010000051.1 GCA_023398575.1 Bacillota bacterium
GAAGATGGATATCGGGAGGTTCTGGGTGCTGCAGAAGGCATGAAAGAGGATAAAGCCAGTTGGCTGAGCTTCTTCCAATGGCTGAAAAGTCGAGGACTGGACGGCGTTCAACTCATTGTGGGCGACATATCCCACTAGAGTCTGCATTCCTTTTTGCGCATAATTCTTGACAGTACCATGGTGTTATAATAGGAATGAGCGCGGGTTCAATCAATATGGCAAAACGTGTTGTCCTGGCAAGGGACCCCAGCGACAGCGTGCCCGAGTTATCTGTGTATGATGGCATCGGCCTTGTAGATATTAACATTGAGCCGCATATCAATAACGCAAGCGATATGCACTTATCAGATGTTGCTGCTGCTGCAAAAGTATCGCCGATCATAGGTCTGCCGGATGGCTCCTTTATTCTTGATGTGGATGGCAGCTATTCCATATATGGGGAACATCGCTTGTTTCAGCAAGAAACCGCAGTGGATGATTGTATTTGAGCTCTCAAACTGCACGAAGGAAAATATGGTTACGATTCATTTGGACAATGTTTCATTTCAGTTGAAAGTGGCCCACGATTTTTCGTGGCTCCGCGCTTTAGGTAAGGTTTTTTGTGTGTTTTCGCAAAATGATTCCGGCAATATCAGCTTTGGTGTGGTCAATAGGCAAGAAAAATACTTTGTGAAAGTGGCCGGGTTAGAAACAGTTGAATCTGTCCGGACGCCAGATGAAGCCGTTGCCGCACTAAAAGACGCGATACACGTATACGAGGATATAAAGCACCCAAACTTGATTGAACTTGTCAAGCACTATTCCTTAGTCGATATTTACGTCGCAATATTTAAATGGGTTGATGGTGAGTGCTTGTTTGACTATTGGAATTTTATGAAATATCAACAGGTTCCAGAAATAGTCCCGCCTGGCAAGCGCTTCAAACTGATGCCGGTCGAAAAAAGAATGAGGTCTGTTGAAGTGTTGTTCTCTTTTTTAGCAACCGTCGCTACACGCAACTATGTAGCTGTAGATTTCTATGACGGAAGTATTGTGTATGATTTTGCAACTGACACAACAAGGATATGTGACATTGACTTCTTCAGAAAAATACCGGCATTCAATGACATGGGAGAAAACTTTTTTGGCACGAAGCGTTTGAAAGCACCAGAAGAGTATGTAAAAGGTGCCATAATTGATGAAACAACAAATGTTTATACACTCGGAGCATTACTGTTTCACTTCTTTGGTCACTTCAAAGATGCCGAAATACGGTCAATGTACAAGAATAATGCTTTTTTTCCTTGTACGCCAGAAAACTGGGAATTGAGCAAATTCTGCTATGACGTTGTGCTGAAAGCCGTTTCCATTGACAGAATGGAAAGATACCCCTCGATTAATCATTTTTATACCGCGTGGGCCTGTGCGCTGCACTGATTTTTCTTGCCGCCTGGTTTTCTTTTGTGTACAATAACAGCAAGTTTAACCAGGATTTTCGGGGTAAACGAATGACATATTTAGAAACGGATCGGCTGTTTATCAGAAATTTTGAAGCAACAGACTTAGATGAGCTTGTGGATTATAGAAACAACGTGCTTTGCAACAAGTATCAAAGAAGCCAGTATCAAGACCGGAATCGCTTAGCGATATTCATTGAGGAAGCAAGGGAGGATGATTTGTTTTCTGTCGGCAAGAAGCATTTTGCAGTCGCAGAAAAGGATTGTAATCAGATTATCGGCGACATTTTCGTTTTGATAAAAGAGCCGACGATATCATTAGGCTTTACAGTTTCCTACAAGCATCACAGGAAAGGCTATGCATATGAGTTTCTTGCAGCTTTGGTCGAAGCTTTTCATCAAAAATTCAGAGATTATGAGATAGTCGCCTGTACCGATATGGAAAACATCGCAAGTATAAACCTTCTGAGTAAGCTTCAATTCAAAAACCAGGTGTATATAAAGCAAATTGATTCCTATGTGTTTAGTAAATTTGCAAAGCAGTAAATGCACCTTGATAGAACAGCCCGAATGACAAACAAGAGTTTGATAGAGGTTTTTTGCAATGATCGTTATCTTTATAAGACATGGTGAACCGGATAAATCGTATGTTGATAAAAAGGGATTTATTGGTCAGGGTCGGGACTTGGCTCCTTTAAGTGAAAGAGGAAAGATGCAGGCCGAAGAGGTTTCACATCATAAACTACTGAAGGGAAGTCAAACAATATTGTCCTCCCCTTATACAAGAGCATTGCAAACCGCTGCAGTCCTATCAAAGAATACTGGTCTGAACATACATGTTGAAATTGACTTGCATGAATTTATTCCCGATAAAACTTTTTTAGTCAGGGGAGAGGAGGAAAATAAGGCTTTGCACATAGAGTTTATGGAGAATCACGGGAAGTATCCGGCCGGTGAAGCGCGAAAATGGGAAACAATTGATGAGATTATTGAAAGGACGCAACATGTATTAAACAGGTATTTCGACGAAGGTTATGATAAAATTATTGTTGTCGCCCATGGTGGCGTTATAAGAAGATATACAGGGGTGGCTTCAATCGAGTATTGTGAAGTTGCGGCAATAGATTACTGCAAAGATTTTCAATGCTACGGTTGGGTATAAGAATCACGCAAACTCCAGTTTGTCGGAGCCACTGGAATATTTCTAAAGAGCGAGAAGCAAGAACTTGTCGGATAGTTTTGAGCTTTGGATCATCTTTACTTGGCGGTGCAACATATGAACATCAACATGCGAAACTATACCGGTGGACAAGGATGCAATAGTGAGGATTTCTTCAAAATATTTGATTTCCTAAACTCTAATGGAGCAGTTGGTTTTAATGAAAATTGGCATTGGGCAAGATGGGAATGGTTAATGGGTCATCCGAACCTAAGAAAAGAAATGATTCCTATAATTGGGGTTTGGGAATGTGACAGAAAGATTGTTGGAATTGCAACTCATGATATGCGGTTAGGTCAAGCATACCTTATATGTAATATAGACTTTGATTATATAAAAAAGGATATGCTCGTGTATGCGCAAAGAAGCCTTGCAGCGAATGGAAAACTACAAATTGCTGTGAATGATGCTGACAATGACTTATCCTCTTATTTAAGAACAATAGACTATCGAGCAAGTGAAAGCAAGGAAACTGTATTATCCATCAAGTGCAAACAGTATCCTTATTCTTTGCCGCCAGGATTCAGTATATCATCATATGTGGAAAACAAAGACCCTAACAAGTATAATACGGTCATATGGAAGGGCTTCGATCATGAGGGATCATCGCTATCGATTGAGAGCATAGATGAGGAGGCACGCCCCCATTTTAATCCAAATCATGCAATTTTTATAGTTTCGCCTAATGGCGAGTATGCTGCTCATTGTGGAATATGGTTTTTCCCCGATTCTGAAATCGCTTATATTGAGCCAGTTGTCACAATTCCAGAATACAGAAAGCAAGGTTTAGGAAAGTCAGTTGTTTATGAAGCAATTAACCGATGCTGTGCCATTGGAGCAAAGTGCGCTCTAGTTATTTCTAATCAAGAATTTTATCACAAAATTGGCTTTGCCAAGAGCTCGTCATTTACTTTTTGGTCTAGGTAACCATACCTGATAAGCCCAAAGCAAAGCAGCTGATTTCTATGTACCGGAACTACTCGAATGAGAAACCATGAATCGGAGGATGCATAATAACAATGATTTTATCAGGAAAAGAAATTCACAAGCAGATCGCCGCTGGAAAAATTGCGATTGAGCCGTTTGAAGAGAGATTAATCAACCCCAACAGCTATAATTTGCGGCTTCACAACGAACTTCTCATCTATACGGATGAAATTCTGGATATGAAAAAGCCGTTAAACACTAAAAGCATTTTCATACCGGAGGATGGCCTTGTTCTGCAGCCAGGCACGCTCTATTTGGGCAGAACGCATGAAAAAACATCGACAAACAGCTTTGTTCCCATGTTGGAAGGCCGGTCCTCTATAGGCAGGCTTGGGTTGTTCATTCACGTGACTGCCGGCTTTGGGGATGTTGGGTTCTCTGGCTATTGGACACTTGAAATCCAATGCGTGCAACCGGTAAGAATTTATCCAATGGTTGAAATATGTCAGATCTATTACCATACCCTTGACGGCGAGTTTGAGGGCTACCATAGCGGCAAATACCAAAACAACACCGGAATTCAACCAAGCTTGCTGTATAAAGACTTCGAAAAGAATAAATCTCGCTAACAGGGCAGCTTTGAACTGTAGATTGTTTAGGGGGGTATTATAATGGAATACAGGTTAGCCGGCAGTCAAGATACAAACAGACTGGCGGAGATGCGTTGGGCGCATAAAAACGAGGATGAGCCGCTCGACGAGGGTACTCCTTTCGATGCCGCCGGACGGGAAGAGTATATTCGCGTCTGTTCGAATTTTTTGAAACAAGCGTTACAGGAAGAGTTTTCGTGCTGGGTGGCCGAGCAAAACAAGGTTATTGTATCGCACATCTATGTTGTTAAAGTCAGAAAAATTCCGAAACCAGGCAAGCTGGATGGTATTTGGGGCTATGTAACAGCGGTTTATACAGTACCTGAATATAGGAACAAGGGCATTGGAAGTACCTTAATGGATAAGGTGAAAGCTTGGAGCCGTGAGAAAGGCCTCGAGCACTTGATTGTCTGGCCCAGCGAACCGAGCGTACCCTTCTATAAACGAGCGGGATTCAGCAGTGAGACGGATATGCTGGAATTGCCGTTGTAATTTACAAATTCATCTGACATGGATTACGTCACGGTATAAGCACGATAGAAGCCATCAGACTCCAAATCATCAAAAGTATGGTGGGCATGCTACGATAGAAAGGCAACCACAATTTTAAGCAGTTACATGCTGACTATCATTTGTATCTGCGAAAAGAGGCCAATATCTATGCAAAGAATTGTCTTTATGCGGCATAGCGAACCTGATTACTCATTTGTTGAAGAAAAAGGATATATTGGACACGGAATAGACTTAGCGCAGTTAACTGAAAAGGGCATACAAATTGCCGAAAATGCTTCGCTTGACAGTAGATTGGACAATGCCGAAATAATTGTTTCTTCGCCATATACACGCGCTTTACAAACAGCGGCAATCATCTCTAAAAATAGGCAGCTGAGCATACAGGTCGAGTTAGATTTGCACGAGTGGTTGCCGGACCTGTCTTTTCAATATTCAACTAATGAACAGGCCAGAAGTCAAAACAGATTATGCATAGAACAAAATGGGGTATGTTCAGATAATAACAGCATAAAGTATGAAAACCTTGAAAATGTATTCAATCGTGCAAAAAAAGCGCTTTTGCGTTATAGCAGCTACCAAAAAATCATTGTAGTGACGCATGGCATTGTTATGCGTCGCTTTGCGTTTGAACCCAACATATCTTATTGTGGGATATTGGAGGTTGACTTTGATGATTCGTTTTCGTGCACTGCATTTAAAGCTTATTAAATTGCAGCATATAAGCATGATTTGAAGGACAATTATCTGCTATCAAAAGCATACAAGAACACTTTGAGAGATACATCAGCAGAAACTTATGAAAAGAGGGCTGTCATGTCATTGAACACCTATATTGAAGAAGTACGTGTCTTTCTGCAAAAGATTCATTCCGAAAATGAAAGCAATCAGCAAAAAATTGAGTGGCTGAAAGAAGAATTCGCACAGCTGCAATGTGCCATTGAAAGCTCGAATCTGCCACGGGTGCAGCATCAGCTATACGATATGATCTTCATTCTTTTTGAGATCGCAGCTGCCAACAACTTGGATTTAGACAGCGAATGGCAGACCGGTACACAACGAAAAGCAGTGAAATATCTACCCAATTGAAGCAAACAGGTCTAACGGCGGAAGAAAAACAAAAGCTTAGGCTTTTGGGGGAAATGATTTATGAAAATGCCTGAAAAAATAGAATCAGGAATGATTGCGCCATGCGGTGTAAACTGCCTTGCGTGCAGCGCACATTTAGCCAGTAAAAAGCCATGTCCCGGTTGCCGTGCACCCACGGAGATCATCACACGTGTAAGCTGCCGCAATTGTGCCAAAAAGCAATGTGTTTCTAAACGAGGTTTTCAATGGTGCTTTGAATGCAGTTGCTTTCCTTGTGCCAGAATAAAAAGCCTTAACCAACGATATCTGCAGCATTATGATGTGGATTTGATACAGAACGGCTTGGACGGAAAGCGAAATATGGATGCTTTTCTGCAGATGCAAGCAGAGCGTTTTTCCTGTAGCATATGCTGCGGCGTAATCGACCAGCATCAAAAGATATGCAGCGAATGCGGCCAAGGCGCAGAAAATAGTAGATAACAGATGAATATCGGACAACGAAACCTCAATATTAAATGCCTGAAATAAGTGCCATTTGTGTAAGGAGGTGCATTGGTTGTACGACAGCATAGTCGCTGATTTGAAAAATACGTATGGTTTGACATGCTATCAAATCTCCCCTGTCACGGGCGGATTGCTAAATCAGAAATGGAGGGTATCAACTCAAAAGGGTGAGCTTCTGATCAAGCAATACAGCAACAAACGGTTTCGAAAAGAAAAAATCTCGCTCATTGAATCTCGATTACAGCGACAGATTGCTCTTGAAAAAGGCGGCATACCATGCCCGTTACTCTGGCAGTACCAAGGCCGCGTAATTCGTTGGCTAAATGATGAGACAGCCTATATGGTCATGGGTTTTTGCTCAGGAAAAACACAGAGTAGCAGCACGATTGCAGTCTCGCAAATGCGCAGTCTCGGCAGTGCCTGCGCAGCAATGCATAAGGCGTTCTCATACTTGCCACCGCCTGCTGATAAAAGCTTGCCTGCTTCCGGAGGATATACACTCGAACTGTTATGGGAAAACCACCGTTCCCGCATAGCGCATTGTCCCCCGAATGCTCCTGATGAATATCGAAAAGCGCTGCTCGATCTGGAGCTGATCCTAAAAAGTCTTAGCGTCAACTTTTTCGATCAGTTTCCCAAGGGATTCGCCCATGAAGATTTTCACTCCGGCAATATTTTGTTTGATGTGGATTGCGTATCTGCCATCGTTGACTTTGATCGTAATTGTTACAGCTATATTTGGCATGATATAGGCAGAGCCATACTATCCTATGCGTTGGAAGGCGCCACCTTAAACACTGAAAAAATACAAGCTTTTCTCAATGGCTATTTACTGCATGCAGCGGTTACGTTGCAAAATATTGTAGATGCTCTGCGCCTTACATGGTGCATTGAAACGCCGTGGTGGATACAACCCGAGTTTTTTTGCGAATGCGACGAGATTCCAAAACGTTTTAAAGATGAAATGCTTTGGCTGACAGACCATTGGTTTGATTTGGACTATTTACTAAGCCAATAAACAGCTTACATTGTAGCTGAAATATTCCATTGTTGAGAGGTCCCTTATGAGTGTATGCTCCATCTGTCCCCGCAACTGCGCCGCCCAAAGAACGCCGGAAGCCGGCAGCGGCTTTTGCCGCATGGGCACCGATCCCGTCATCGCCAGGGCCGCCCGCCATGATTGGGAGGAGCCTTGCATCAGCGGTACCCGCGGCAGTGGCACAGTATTCTTTAGCGGCTGCGTACTGCGCTGTGCCTATTGTCAAAACGGAGAGATCAGCCACCGGCTATTGGGCAAACGCATCTCAATTCAGGAACTGGCGGACACCTTCAAACGTTTGGAAGATGAAGGTGTACATAATATCAATTTAGTCACACCCACCCATTTCACCCTGGCTATCTTGGAAGCGCTCCAAATCTATCGGCCGAATATCCCCATCGTATGGAACTGCGGCGGATATGAAAAGGTAGAAACCTTAAAGCTGCTGGATGGAATAATTGATATCTATCTGCCCGATTTAAAGCACTTTTCCCCCGCCATGGGCAAGCTGTGCGCCGGTGCACCCGATTATTTTGAATACGCTTCCAAAGCACTTATCGAAATGTGCCGCCAAACTGGACCAGCCGTCTATGATGTAGCCGGCATGATGCAAAGGGGCACGCTGGTACGCCATTTGATATTGCCTGGCTTGACGGGCGAAAGCATGAAGCTGCTGGATTGGATCAAGGAAAACCTGCCGGAAGGAACACCCGTCAGCCTCATGCGACAGTACGTGCCCATGAATAGCGTGAGCATCCCCGGCCTGGATAGAAGGATAACAGAGAAAGAATATCAGCGTGTGCATGATCACATGATACTGCTGGGGCTGCCTGGTTATGAGCAGGATGCTTTATCAGCAGACAGTGCCTTTACGCCGCCCTTCAGTGGGGAATAGTATTTATGTCGGGCGGCCTGAATCAGCCTTTTCATCCCTCTCACTTTCCAACACAGAAGCTTGAAAATACCTGATCGAGTAACCGCTCCTCCACCTCATCCCCCGTGATCTCACCAAGCGCGCTAAGCGCATCACGCAAATCCACCGCAGCCAAATCCAAAGGGATATTGGCAGTAAGGCTGTCCGCCGCCTGGCGGAGGCTGCTGGCTGCCCGTTTGGCCGCGGCAAGATGCCGTGAAGTGGTAATGGCTAGCCGGGAAGGCTCCCCCGCCTTTTCTTGCATGTACGCCTTTAAATCAGCCAATCCATCCCCTGTCAGGGCGGAAAGGGCGATCACCGGCACGCAAGGGCACAATGCTTGTATCTCATCCACCGTCACGCAAGTTTGCAGGTCGCTTTTGTTCAGCACCACCGCAAAATCCTCCGCTGGCGGCGACTGCAAAAACACCTTGTCGTCATCGTCCAGTATTTGCCCGGCATCGATGACCAAAATCACCACATCTGCCTGCCTGATAGCTTTTTGCGCACGGTCAACGCCGATTTTTTCCACTGTATCCAATGTATCTCTCAAGCCTGCCGTATCGCTCAAGCGTACCGGCAGGCCGTTTAGTTCTATGCTGCCGGTCAAAATATCCCTGGTGGTACCGGGCACATCGGTAACAATAGCCCTGTCCTCCCCCAGCAGCGCGTTGAGGAGCGAGCTTTTCCCGGCATTGGGGCGTCCGCACAAAACAACATCCATGCCCCGCTCCAGCATTTTTACGCCCCGCTCATTGCACGCGTCTTCCAACTGCTTGGCAAGAGACAGTATCCCTTCACGCAGATACAGTGTGGCCTCCGCCTCTTCCACTTCCTCAGGGTAATCGATAGCGGCTTCCAACCCGGCCATAATAAAGTACAGACTGTCCAGTGCATCGCGAATAAACCGGCTAGGTCCACCATCCAATTGCCGCATGGCGGCCTTGGCAGCCTGCTTGCCACTGGCGGAAATAAGCCCCATCACCGCCTCGGCCTGGCTTAAATCTAGCCGACCATTGAGGAATGCCCGGCGGGTAAACTCCCCCGGTTCCGCCTGCCTGGCTCCCGCCTCAAGCACTGCTTCCAGCACCAGCTGCGCCATGATACGCCCGCCATGGGTATGGATTTCAGCCACATCCTCCCTGGTATAGCTGCGGGGAGCACGCATCAAAACAGCCATGGCCTCATCGATAGGTTCGCCATCCTTGACCACATGGCCATAGACCATCAGATGAGACGAAAACGCTTCCTTCCCATTCTTTAGCGGCTTAAAAGCACGACGCAATATTTGTTCGGCTTCCGGGCCGCTGATGCGCAGGATGGCAATTCCGCCCTGTCCGGCGGCCGTGGCAATGGCGGCTATGGTATCTTCAAACTGCATGTTAACCTCCCATATATCACAAGCCACTACGCGCGCGCCCAAAATGCTTCGCAGGAGACATCCTCCGTCCAGGGAAAGCGCTCGGCTGCCAAAATAACTGCTTCCCGGCTTTGCCAGGGAATGTTCTGTGATGCCGCAACGGCTTGCATCGCATTCACAAACTTGATCACCAGTTCTTGTTCGCCAGTTAGCATCGTCTGATACGCAGCCCTGGCAAACTCTGGCGCCGCCTTGGCCAAACCGCTTTCCACATAGGCCGCTTTCAAACCGGATGGGTCATAAGGTATGGAATATAATTCCACCTGCTCATTTTCCAACAATGCGAATCCGGCATTGCGGCCTATGTTATCCTCTAACATGCCCAGGCTGCCTATGCACACGAGTTCTTTTCCAGTCTTTTTATGCCGCCACGGCGTATGATAATGCCCGCACACAAGGCGGGTTTGGTTAAGCTTTTGCAGTATAGCGTCCGCTTCTTCCGTATCGCATGGCCTTACCAACCGGTTTAAATCTCCGGGTACGGCGTGGGTAAAAAGCACTTCGCCAACGACAATCTCCTTTTGATAAGGCAAGCTCTCATCAACGATCTGACTGCTTGTCCACTGAAGCATGGACCAGTTATAGTTTTCATTCAGTTCCCTGTCCCCGGTCCGCATTTTCACAAGCCGCTCCTCATGATTGCCCATCAAAAGTGCCGCACACGCGTCCTTTAACATATTCAGTGTCTGCCGCGGCATAGGGCCGCAGTTGAGTTGGTCTCCCAGGGAATAAATGCCGTCTATCCGCCATCCGGCGGTATGCTGCAATACAGCTCGTAATGCCGTTGCATTGGCATGTACATCAGAAAGTATCAAAAGGCGCAAACTGTTCCCCCATTTCTTTCGCCTTCCATGATACCCCATTTTTCCGCATTTTGAAAGGCTGCATTTGACGCAGTTCCTTTCCCATGGCATAATGAGTTTGGAGGGATTTGCATGGGAAAAGTCACCATTCTGGGCGGCAGGATGCACAGGCTTCTGCCTCATATTGTCGATCATATCGGCGCGCTGTATCAAGCTGGTGAGACCTGTTTATTGCTTGTACCGGAGCAGTATACCCTGCAGGCCGAGGTGGAACTGATTCGCCGCCTCCATCTGCCGGGCTTTTTCCGCATACAGGTGCTGTCCCCCTCACGGTTGACCCAGCGGATATTCGATGCCGCAGGCACCGACGGACGGGTGCCCCTGGACGGCCGTGGCAAGCAAATGGCGCTGTCACGCGCTATTTTGCAGGTACAAAAGCAGTTGACCTTTTACCGCCGTTCCGCCGCGCATGTTGGCCTGGTAGAAAAAATAGGCAGCCTGATTGCTGATTTTAAGCGAGGGCGTTTAACCGCCGAAAGTATGCTTACTCATGCTGACGCCTTGCCAAGCGGCGCACTAAAGCATAAGCTTCAAGACATCGCCCTCTGTTGGGAAGCCTACGAAAATCAACTATCCGGCCGTTTTGTGGACGGTGAGGATGTACAAGCAGAGGCCGCCAGACGCCTGCCCGAAAGCGGATTGTTTGACGGCACATATGTTTTTGCCTATGGATTTGATATTTTAAGCCCGCAGCTTTGCGAACTGCTCTGCGCAGGCACAAATAAATGTGCCGGTATGACCGTAGCCCTTACTATGGATAGGCCCAAAGTCAGAGACAGTGATCTTTTCATCCCTACCCGCAAAAGTGCCCAACGCTTATCCCGTATGCTGAAAAATCAGGGCACCGAATACGAGTGGACCTACTTACCATTCACTTCGCATGCGTCGACGCCTGACATCGCGCATCTGGAAACGGAGTTGTTCGCCCGCTGGGCCATACCTTACCCGTTTGTTCCAGAGTCCGTCAGCTTGTATGACGCCCCCAACCCTTACGCAGAAGCCCATGAGGCAGCCGCACAAATGCTAAAGCTGTATGAATCTGGAATTCCCTGGAGCGAAATTGCAGTAGCCGCCGGCAGCATACAGGACTATGCTTCCATCCTGTCGGCTGTTCTGCCGTCGTATGGCATTCCCGTCCATCTGGAAGAGAAAATGCCTGTCTCCTCCCATGGGCTCATCCGGTTTCTGCTGCACGCGCTCAGGGCGGTTTCCAAGGGCTATCCAAAGGCAGATGTCATCGCTTGCCTGAAATCCGGCTATGCCCCCCTTAAGCCGGAAGATTGCTACCGGCTGGAAAATTACGCCTTGGCAAACGGCATTTATGGTGACAGATGGCGCAAACCATTTGCCAGGGGCAAAAAAGAGGAAGCCGAAAAGCTTGAACCGGTCAGGCAAGCCTTCATCGGGCCAATGGAAACGCTGCGTGAGGCCCTCTTGAAAGCGAAGGAGGCTACCGACTCTCTAAGGGCAATCTTTCATTTTCTTGAGGAAGTGGATGCTTATCACTCACTGCAAACAGAAGAAGAGCTGCTTCTGCAAATGAATTTACCCGATAAGGCGGCTAAAACAAGGCAGATATGGCAGTTTTTGCTGGGCACACTAGATCAGATGCATGAATTGCTTTCAGGCTTGCGCGCCCCGTCCACTCAGGTGGCAGCTTGGCTTTCCGCCGGCTTTTCCGCAGGAAATCTAAATGCCCTGCCTCCCGTGCAGAATACTGTGGTATGCGGTGATATCGGCCATATTATGCCGGGCAGTATCAAGGCGTTGTTTGTGCTCGGGCTTGGTGACGGTTTATTGCAGTCCGGCAGCCAAAGCCTGCTGATGGATGAGGAGCGAGAACAACTGGAGATCCTGGCAGATACCAACCTTGGACAAAGCGGCAAGGGCCGGGATCAATTGGCGCTCAATCATTTGAAGCAAACGCTGACCATCCCAACACAAAGGCTGTTTTTGAGTTACGCGCAGGCTACCCAAAGCGGACAGAGCCAGCGTCCGGCAAGCTTTATATCACTTTTGAAAACACGGCTGTTCCCCCTCATGGAGGAAGCCGGCGGCGTTACCGGCCTTTCCGGACCGCAGGAACCCCTTGCCCCCATCCCTGCCCTTGATGGTCTGGCCCTCAGGCTGTCCGCCTTGTGGGATGGCATTTCATTGGAAGAGGCGCTGCCTAAGGAATGGCTTGAGGCCTGGGCAGCCCTTTATCAAAATCCGAAAACCCAGCAAAAGGCCATGCAAATTATCAGTGCACTCAATGATACGCTGAATACATCCCCTCTGGAACGTGAAACGGCTTTGAAGCTTTTTGGGCATGAAACCATGTCTGTCAGCCGCCTGGAGGAATACGCACAATGTCCCTACAAACACTTTGTTCACTACGGACTGCGCCCTGTTGAAAGAAAGGAATGGACGCTGACCAGTGCCGATGTGGGTACCTATTTTCACAGCGCGCTAAAGAACTTTACAGAAAAGGCCTCGCAGCATGAAACCTGGCCGGAAATTAGCCGGTCAGAATGTGAACAGATCATGGATATCGTATTATCCCCCATGGAGCAGGAATGGGTCCAAGGTCCCTTGGGCGAAAATGCGCAGACGGCAGCTCTTGGAAAAAAATACACACGCATCATCCGCAGGGCCGCATGGATGTTTACACAGCATATGAAGAGCAGCAGCTTCAAGCCTCGCATGGCGGAGGTTGGCTTTGGCACGCCCGGCAGCCTGCTTCCGCCTATTCGCCTGCAGATGAAGGATGGCCTGCAAGTGCTGCTGCGCGGCGTGATTGACAGGATTGACCTGTATGAGGATGAGAAAAGCGTATACCTGCAGGTAGTGGATTACAAGAGCGGCAACAAAGACCTGGAACCCACTCAGCTTTACTATGGCCTGCAGCTGCAGTTGATGCTATATCTGATGGCTGCCCTGCAAGCTGTTCCCAATGCCGCACCAGCCGGAGCGTTTTACTTTCATATAGACGATCCACTGGCAGACCTTGATTCTGATATGAAGGAGCAAGCCGAGCAACAGATAGCGCAAATGCTAAGGCTAAAAGGGGTCGTATTATCTGACGCAACTGTGGTGGAGCTAATGGATAAGGATGGCGTTAGCTTAAAACAAGTGTTCACCAAAAGTGGCACGCTGACCGCCTATGCCAGCGCCGCATCCCTTGTCCAAATGCACGAGCTAATAGGCCACGCTGCCAGGATGGCGCAAAGCCTGGCTTCCGCCATGCGGGAAGGAGCCATCGCCATATCCCCCGTACGAATCAAGGCATTTAGCGCCTGTCAGTGGTGTGATTACGCGGGCATCTGCCGCTGGGACTCGCGCTTAAACGGCGCAAAACCAAGATTTTTACAACCCCTTTCCTTTCAGGAACTGATGGAAAAGCTGGACCAAGACCCTGCCAATTGATTTGATTGCATAATCGACAAATTTGCGTTATAATACCAATAAAGGAAAATCGACAAAAGGAGGCGCTGCTCCATGATTCAGGTAATCAACGGAAAAAAGGGATCAGGAAAAACCAAGCGCATCATAGACCTGGCCAATCATTCCATCAAGGAATCCAAAAATGACGTCGTTTTTATAGATGATGATAACCGGTATATGTTTGATCTTCGTCACGAAGTCCGTTTTATCAACGCCGGTGAATACGGCATTGTCAACGCTGAAATGTTTTTGGGCTTCTTATGTGGCCTGCTCGCTCAAAATTTCGATGTGGGCACCATATTTATCGATGCCTTCCTGAAACTTGTAAAAATCGATCTCAAGGATGCTAAGTGGTTTTTTGAGCGGTTGGACGGGCTGTGCGAGCGCCATGGGGTGGAGTTTGTTCTCTCCATCAGTGAAGAAACTGAAAATCTGCCCGAATTTGTCGCAAAGTATATCGCCTGACGCATACGTTTTTCGTCGCAAAAGGGCGGCGGCCCAGGCCGCCGTTCTTTTTCTATATTGCTCTGCCAATGAAAGATTTCGCCAATGCGGCAGGAGATTTTCGCCCAGAGCAAGGAGCAAAACCGAAGGAATAGCAGCGCTATTTCAAGGCTCAGCGACGCAGCTATACACGAAAATCTCAACTGCGACGTGCAAGACATCGTTGGTAGAGCAATAGTCTGAATACCGGAGTGTGTATCCTATGTCCTTTTTCAGCACCAGGGGCGGCGCTTGTGTCACCGCCTCCCAGGCCATACTGTACGGCCTGGCAAAGGATGGCGGTCTGTATGTGCCGGCCATGTTTCCCCACCTTTCCCTGGAGGAAATCTCTGCCTTAGGCCGCATGACATATGCAAAACGGGCGGCGCGCATTTTGAAGCTGTTTTTGGAGGACTATTCCCCTTCAGAAATCGACGAGGCCACGAATGCCGCCTATGGCACAGGCCATTTCAGCCATAGGGATGTTGCGCCCGTCGTTGACTTGGACAACCGTACCTTTATTCTGGAACTGTTCCATGGCCCGACCCTGGCCTTTAAGGACATGGCGTTGCAGCTATTGCCCCACCTTACTACCATGGCGGCAAAGAAAAACGGTGAAGACCGGGAAATCAGCATACTTGTCGCCACCAGCGGTGATACAGGCAAGGCTGCATTGGAAGGCTTTAAGGATGTGCCCGGAACCAGTTGCACCGTGTTTTACCCGCGGGATGGTGTCAGCCCTGTACAGGAAATGCAGATGACCACCACCGGTGGCAGCAATACACTGGTAATCAGCGTACAGGGGAATTTTGACGACGCACAAACAGGGGTCAAAACCCTTTTTGCAAGTGCTGATTTCCAGAAAAACATGAATGCCCTGGGCAAAGTGCTTTCCTCCGCCAACAGCATCAACTTTGGCCGGCTGGCGCCACAGATCGTTTACTACTTTTCATCGTATGCCGATCTGGTTCACAAAGGTGCCATCGCCTTGGGCGATCCTGTCCACTTTGTGGTGCCAACTGGTAATTTCGGTAACATACTGGCCGCCTATTATGCCCACTTGATGGGGCTGCCGGTTGGCCGGCTGATTTGCGCCAGCAACAGCAATAATGTTCTGACAGACTTTTTGGATAAGGGCGTCTATTCCCTGCAGCGGTCCTTTTTCAAAACCATGTCCCCCTCCATGGATATTCTCATCTCATCCAACTTGGAAAGGCTGCTTTATGAAGTGGCAGACAGGGATGGCGAGTTAGTCGCAGCCTGGATGAAGGAATTGAAGGAAACAGGTAGCTATGATATCGGCGAGGAGCGTTTAAATCGCATCAAAAAGCTAATCGAAGGCGACTACGCCGATGACACAGCCACCTCCAGGGAGATGCAGCGCATCTGGCAGCGGTATCATTACCTTATGGACCCCCACACAGCCGTGGCTAGCCATGTATTAAACAACTACCGTGTGCGTACCCGTGACAATACGCCAGCCGTGATTGTTTCCACCGCCCACCCCTTCAAGTTTACCGCTGACGTGGCAGATGCGGTCCTCGGGCAGGAAACCGCCATCGGCCTGGATGCCTTTGATTGCGCGCTGCACCTGGAAGCCGAAACCGGCGTACCCATGCCCAAGCAGGTATCCTCCCTTCGCACGCTGCCGGTGAAGCATACCCTGACCTGCAGCAAGGAGGACATGGCGAAAACGCTGGTAGATGCGTTTCGTAAATAAAACAGGAAAGAAGGATATAAGATGGTTTGCCCTTTGAGAAGAGGAATAGCTTTCTCCATCACTGTATGCATCATCCTATTCACTTTCCTTTCTGCTGCATGGGCACAGGAGGAAGCACCTGTTTCTTCTACCCCCGAAGAAGCGATTGGCTCTTTTGTCGCTGCCCTTTGTGAAAACGATTTACAAAAAGCATTGCAGGTATGTGCTATAGAGGATTATGTTGCAGGCTATGACTTTGTGGGCATGGTGGATTACATGAAGACGTTCATGCCCCTGCAGCAAATGGCACCATCCGAATACGGCTTGTACGCTGGAATAAATGCCATCAGCGCCATGTATGCGTTGACGAACCAAATAAAGATGATGATCTACAGCTTTTTTGTACCCGAAGTAGGCGATGGAAAGCCGATGTACGTGGGCGGCAGCATGGACGATGCAAAGGCATTTGCCACGACTGTCGATCCTGCGAAGCTCAAAAACTTGAAACTTGTGCGTACCGACCCACCTATGCAAACGCTGCTTAACAGCGAAAAGAATGTCAAAGCTTTTCAAAGATGGGCGGATATCTATGGCGCAGACGAAATGACTGAACGAATCGCGCTGTATGAACTGGATGGCAAGACTTATCTGGGTGGTTTTGTTTTGCTGCGCTACGGCGAGGAATGGAGAATCAAAAGCCTCAACTCAAATCTGGCTGGCCTGTCTGTGATGGGAACCGTCGAGGAAACAACGCCCGCGGCTTACGCGTCGCTACTGTAGTCTGCAATAGTAAGACCAGCCGTGTCTTTTACAGATACGGCTGGTCTTTTGATTCATGCAACTCAGTTCTCCAGCTTCTACTCATTCAAGAAATCAAGATAGAAAGCGGTAAAGGCGGCATTGATATAAACCTGCAGTATCAGTGAGCAAAGCAGCCCTATGACTGTTCCAAACACTGGTGATATGTACCTCAAACCTGCCGTAATCCCTGCAGCAAGAAATCCCCAGCCGATTAAGCTTAACTGCAGACCGAATAATCTGCCCGCTTGGCCATTCATCATCCTTTTGCTTTCGCGAATGGATTCCATGACGCCCATTTCAGGATGATCCGCCATCAGATAGGGGGCCATGGCATACCGATAGGTGATTATCATCAAGAGACAAGCCAAGCCAATGATGAATATGACTGCCAAAACATAGTTCATACCATGTAGTAAAAACGCTATCAACAGAAATGGGACGAATACGACGGCTCCCCAACCCAGTGTATATAGGCTGATCAAAAGCGACTGCCCTAGACATTTACCCAGGATATGTATACGAGAAAACAACAGTGAGTACACTGCTTCGCGCCCTCGATGCAGCTGCAGGTAGTAATAATTCAGACCAATGGCGAGAGCTGATGAAAAGACGAAGTCCAGAATAAATAAAAGGAGAAACAGGCCCTGGAAGCCGCTGAACTGTCTGCGTCCCTCAGAAAAGATTTTTATCAAGTCTGCTGATGGTGTCAGTTGCAAATTGAAACGCATTTGTATGACGTTGGATATGATACCGAATATACCAGCACTGAATGTTATCAGCAATGCCGTCTGCCAATTGCCACGAAGCGCCTGGCGGGCGGATTTACGAAAAAGGGCGCTGTCTGACATACAAAATGCACTCCTGTCCATTTCGATCTGATTGCTGTCTTTCTACTCACGCAAATCAGAACATAAACAAAGCAATCATCACCAAAACCACAACTGATGCATATGGACTTTTATCCATGTGAACTGTTCAACTATTCCACTCGCCCCTGCACATCATTGGCCGAAAGCCCTTGCAAACTCAAAAGCTCCAAATAGAAGCCAGCCACGGTGGAATTGATATATACCTGCAAGGCCAACGATGCAAACAAGCCAAGCGCTGTGCCAAGAATGCCCAGTATCGTGCTTAAGATGCCAATCAAAATCATGGAGCAAAATGCCCATCCAATAAAGCTGAGCTGCAACGCGAACAGCCGGCCTTTATGGCCATCCATCATCTTCTTGCTCATATTAATGGCATCCAGCGCGCCAAGGTCCGGATCATCCGCCATCAAAAAAGGAGCCATGGAATATCTGTATGCGGCAACAATGCCAGGAATAATCAACAAAAGTGACCACAGAAAGATAAAAATACCCATCAGCACATACAGCGCAAGACAACGTATCAGCGCATGAATGCGAGAAAACAACAGGGCGAAAGGCGGGTTTTCACTACGGTGCAGAGCAAGAAAATAGGTGTTCAGGCCTACACTGAGAACCGGAGAAAGTATAAATTGCAAAAGAGCAAACAAGGTTATCAACCCGCTGTATGGCCCCATGATGATGCTGAAATTGCGCCAGTTGTCCACAACTGACATGTTCGCCAAGGAACTGGCGTCAAGCCTCACCTGCAGCGTATTTTGCGCTATGCTCAAAAGGCCGGCCACAAAAGTAACCATCAGTGCGGTCTGCCAGTTGCCGCTAAGCGCTGAAAGCCCACGCCTGCGCAGGCTAAAGCTGTCTGAAATGTTCATGCCCCCACTCCCTTCCATATATCCCCATTCTATCATAGGGATATGGACAACACAAGAGCAGGGGCATGAAAACCACGTTACTTTGGTTCAATTGTCATGTATCTATTAAAACAGCGCCTGGGCAAAATCCTTGGCGTCAAAGGGCTGCAGATCATCGATGCCCTCACCTACGCCCACATACCAGACGGGAACATTCAGTTCCCTGCGGATAGCGATGGCAATGCCACCCTTGGCGGTGCCATCCAGCTTGGTAAGCACAATGCCGTTGATTTCAGCAAACTCCTTGAAGGTACGGGCTTGCTGCAATCCATTCTGGCCGGTGGTGGCATCTAGTACAAGCATGCAGCGCACATCCGCCTCGGGGTATTCCCGGTCGATGACCTTGCGCATTTTGTGCAATTCGTCCATTAGGTTTTTTTTGTTGTGCAGCCGCCCTGCAGTGTCTACGATCAACAGATCGGCCTTTCTCGCCTTGGCAGCTTGCACGGCATCGTATACCACAGCAGCGGGATCGGCGCCTTCCGCGTGGCGGATGAGGGGCACCCTGGCCCTGTCTGCCCAAACAGACAGTTGCTCTGCCGCCGCGGCACGGAAGGTATCACCGGCAGCCAACAGCACCGTACGACCGATGGCCTGAAAGCGCAGCGCCAGCTTGCCAATGGTGGTTGTCTTGCCCACACCGTTGACGCCCACCACCAGCATAACCATGGGCCATTTGAGCGGCGGGCGGGGGATGTTCATTTCCGCCTCGATAATATCCTTGAGCATCTCACGGGCCTTTGAGGCGCTCTTTACATTTTCTTTCTTGATCTGCTGACGCAGCTTGTCCATGATCTCCTGTGAGGCTGCCACCCCGGCGTCGGACATGATTAAGATATCCATGAGCTCATCATAGAAATCCTCATCCACCACGCCGGTGTTCTCAACCAGTTCATCAACCTTTACGGTCAGATTGGAACGGGTCTTCTGCAAGCCATCCCGAAGGCGTGCAAACAGGCCCTTCTTTTCTTTCTCCTCCATTTATGCTCCCTCCCCTGATCATGCAATAGGTATTTATCCCGCGTATTCCGTCAAATTTACCGATACCATCTTCGATATGCCCCGCTCCTCCATGGCTACGCCATACAGGGCGTTGCAGCGCTCCATGGTACCCTTGCGGTGAGTGACCACCACAAACTGGGTCTTGCGTCCATACTCGGCCAAATAGTCGGCAAAGTAGTTGATATTTGCCTCATCCAGGGCCGCCTCAATTTCATCCAGAATGCAAAAGGGCGTGGGCTTTAATTTCAGCATGGCAAAAAGGATAGCGATGGCTGTCAGCGCACGCTCGCCGCCGGATAACAGCGACAGCAGCTGCAGCTTTTTGCCAGGTGGCTGGGCGGTAATCTCAATGCCGCAGTTCAGCGCATCATTGGGGTCAGTCAGCTTCAGTTCCGCGTGGCCGCCGCCGAAAAGGCGCACAAATGTCTCAGCAAAATATCCTTTCATCATATTGAATTGGGTCACAAACTGCTGCTCCATTTGGGAAAGAAGCTTGGTGATCAAAAGCTGCAGGTCTTCCTCCGCTTTTTTCAAGTCCTGCCGCTGGGTGGTCAGGCTATCAAAGCGCTCTTTTACGTTCACATATTCTTCGATGGCATTTACATTTACAGTACCCAAAGCGCGAATCTGCTCCCTAAAGACAGCCGCTTCCTTTTCCCCGGCAGAAAGGTCAAACTTCTCCGCCCGATAGGCTTCCGCCCCGCCATAGGTCAACTCATATTCGTTCCAGATACGGTCCTGCATGGCGGAAAGGTCGGCCTCCACCCGTGTGCGGTTCAGCTCCGTACGGTGCAGCTTTTCGGTATGCTCTGCCGCTTCCTTTTGCAGCCGTTCCGTCTCATCGCGAATGGTACGCAAATTGGATTGCAGGGCCAAGCGCTGGCTCTCCCTTTCATCCACTGCTCCTTGGGCATCAGTCACTTGTGCGCGCTTTTCATCGGCCTCTGCCGCCAGTTGAACAAGGGCTTTCTCATCCCGATCAATAGCCTCTTGCATAGCCAGGCTCTCCCGCTGTAAGCGGGAGAGATTTTCACGTGCGTGGCGCACTTCGTCCACAAGCCGCTGCCGGTCGCGTTTCAGGCTTGCAATTTCATGCTCCCGGCCGGTGACAGACAGCATGTGGCTGGTAACGGCTTCGCGCTGCCTTTCCACCTGCTGGCGTGCTTCCGATAAGGCTTTTTGCAGCACCTGCGTTTTTTGCTGCATGGCCTCTTGATCAGTTTCTACATCGCCGGTACGGCGGGAGATGGCCTCTAAGTCTTCTTCAATCTGCGCAATGCCCTCTTCCAACTGCTGGCGGGCGTTTTGCGTCATCGCAAGGCGGGATTGCATTGCAGCCCACTCTTGCTTGGCGTTCATCATGCGTTCGTGATCCCGGGCAACCGCAATCTCTTCCTGATGAACGCGGTTGATAGCTTCTTGACGGAGCGTCTTTAACTCGTTGCGCTCTGCTTCCATCTGTGCAAGCGCTTTGCGGTCACTGACAATGTCCTCGCTCAGTTTGCGAGCGGAGCTCTTCAATTCTTCAATTTCGCGCTCACGGCCCAATAGACTGGTAGCCCTGGCTTGTACAGAGCCGCCTGTCATGGAGCCACCGCTGTGCATCACATCACCGGTCAGCGTCACCAAACGGAAGGCCTGCCGGCCGGCCCGCATAATCGCGATACCAGCATCCAAATTCTCCGCCACCACTGTGCGGCCCAGCAGGTTCTCCATGATTTCCCGGTATTCGGGATCAAAGGAGATCAGCTCGCTGGCTACCCCCAGGCAGCCTGGCATAGAAAGAAGCTGCCGCTCCTCTCGATTGAGCACTCGGCCGCGAATGGTATTCATGGGCAAAAAGGTTGCCCGGCCCAATTGGTTTTGGCGCAGGTAGTCAATAACCCGCTTGGCAGTAGGTTCGTCTTCGGCAATAATGTTTTGCAGTGCACTGCCCAGCACCATATCAACGGCTGTTTCCAAATGCTTGGGCACGCGCATGAGCATGGCTACAACGCCGCGGACCTTGCTCTCGCCCTGGTTCTTGGCAAAGGTCAGCGCTTTTTTAACCGCCTGTGCATAGCCTTCAAAATCTCTGGCCATCTCTTCCAGAAGCTTTAAACGGCTTTCCATCGCCTGCTGCCGGCCCGCTGATTGCTGCAGCACGGTGGTTTTTGCGCCGATGGCAGAACCTAATGCCTGCACTTGCTCATCCAGTTTTGCCGCGTCCTGGCTGAGCACCTTCAAGCTTTCCTTGGTAGCCTCACCTTGCGTAAGCGCGGCTTCATGGGCACTTTTCAGGGCCGCCTCTTTTTCCGTAAGGTCAGATGCGTTCTTATCGATTTCTGTCAGGCGTTCCCGCATTTGCGCCATGATGGCCTGCTGGCGCGTTTGAGCGGTACGCTCACTGCTTAACCGGTTCATGGCCGCCAGGATGGCCGCCTTGTGCTCCTCCAGTTCTTGCTCCCTTACCGCTTCGTCCTGCTGGTATTGCTTTAAAAGCTCCTGCTCGCTAGTCAGCATTACTCGCTCATCTAGAAGCACCTGTTCCTGGGTGCTGATACCGTCGCCGCCGGAAGTTTCCATCTGGGCAAGCTCCGCATATCGGCTATTCAGACGCTCTGACTCCTCCATCAGGCGACGGCTGTTTTCACGGCTGTTTTCCAGCCGCTGCTCCATCTTTTCCTTTTCAGCTTTACACTCGTGCCAGACATCGGTAAGCCGTGTCAGTACCTCTCTGGCCGCCAGCAGATCGCTCTCCATGCGTTCCAGGTCGTCTTCCATTTGTTTGCGCAGCTGTGATTTTTCCGCAAGCTGCTCCGCATTCTGATCGAGCACAGCCTGCACCATGGCTGCCGCCTCAGATAAGCTGTTTAGCTTTTCCTTCAGCTTGTCGTGGCGCAGGAGGAAGATATTCAGTTCCAGCCCCTTCAATTGCTCCGCCAGCATCAGGTAGGCCCTGGCCGTCTCCGCTTGGCGGGAAAGCGGTTCCAAATGCCGGCCCAGCTCATCGAGTATGTCTTCCACACGGGTCAAATTCTCTCGCGTTCGCTCCAGCTTCCGCTCCGCTTCTTCTTTGCGGACTCGATACTTCATGATACCGGCGGCATCTTCAAAAACCTGACGGCGGTCTTCGCCCTTCTGGGACAAAATTTCGTCAATACGGCCCTGGCCGATAATGGAGTAACCTTCGCGGCCGATGCCAGTATCGCGGAACATGTCCACAACATCCTTTAGGCGGCAGGCAGTCTTGTTGAGGAAGTACTCGCTTTCGCCGTTTCGATACACGCGCCTGGTAACCATAATTTCCAGAAAGTCAACCGGCAGGGATTTATCCTCATTATCAAAAACAAGGGATACCTCGCAGTAGGCCATGGCCTTTCGCTTTTCGGTACCGCCGAATATGATATCTTCCATTTTCGCGCCGCGAAGAAGCCTTGCGCTCTGCTCCCCCAGCACCCAGCGCACGGCATCGGCAATGTTGCTTTTTCCGCTTCCGTTGGGTCCTACAATACCGGTAATGCCCTGGTTAAAGACGATTTCCGTCCGCTGGGCAAAGGATTTGAACCCATATATTTCAAGCTTTTTCAGCTTCATGCCAATCCTCCAGCTCCTTTGGCATGAGCAAGCGCCTTTTCTGCTGCTTGCTGTTCCGCCTGCCGTTTGGTTTTGCCCTTGCCGCAAAAAGGCGGCAGTCCCTGGGCATTCACCTGGGTGGTAAATGTTCTGTTGTGAGGCGGCCCTTCCGTCTCCAGCAATTCATAGGAAGGGGCTGTGAGTCCTTTGGCCTGCAGCCACTCCTGCAGCGCGCTTTTGGCATCCAACGCTGGAGAAACGCTTTCTTCTGACGGCCAGAGTCGCTTCACAAGCGCCAAGGCCTCGTCCAGTCCGCCATCCAGGCATACCGCGGCCAAAACCGCTTCCATGGCATCTGCCAGGATCGACGGGTTTTCTCTGCCCCCATCCTGCTCCTGGGATTTGTTCATAATCAAATAGGCCTGCAGCCCAATACTTCCCGCCACTTTGGCGAGTGCCGCTTCGCACACCAACAATGCCCGCCGGTGGGTCAAGCCGCCTTCGCTCATGGAAGCATGTTTCTCATACAGAATACGCGACATGCAGTACTGCAGCACCGCATCCCCCAAAAACTCCAGACGCTGATTATCCTCGCCGCCGGCGGATGGATGCGTCAGGGCACGATGTAACAGTGCCTCGTTTTTAAAATGATAAGAAAGAGAACCCATCAATTCCTTCAAGTTACATCCCCCAATTCATGAAAAAGCGCTGCCGAAAAATTTCGGCAACGCCGGGCGTTTTGCCGCATTGCTCAGTTCTGATGAGCCTCGATGTATTCCACCACATCGCCCACAGTTTTCAAGCGAACAATGACCTCGTCCTCCACCATGATGCCGAATTTGTCTTCCAAGTCCATGATCATCACCATAACGTTGGCACTATCGGCTTTCAAATCTTCCACCAGTTTGGCGTCCCGGGTTACCTTGCTGACATCTACCCGCAGCTGCTTTGCGATCATAGGGGCCACTGTTTCAAATACCATGTGAATTCCTCCTGCCTGTTTTTGATAATGTTTTGGGTAAGATAATTGCTGTATGATTATGCTTTCATGACACCCGATTGAATCTGCTTGTCAATCAGCCCTACCACGTCGCCCTTGGCCATCAGTGCTGCCTGGCGAATCGCGCAGGCCATGGCATGCCCGTTGCTCGACCCGTGCGCTTTGACCACGACACCCTGCACACCCAGCAGCGGCGCGCCGCCGACCTCGGAATAATCCATCATCTTTGCCACACGCCGAAACGCCGGCTTGGCAATCATGCCGCCCACCTGGCCGCGGATGTCAGATTTGAGTTCCTTTTTAATGATGCGCATCAGCGTACCGGCAACGCCCTCCATGAATTTTAGGATCAGGTTACCGGAGAAGCCATCGCATACGATAACATCGGCTTGATCGTTTGTGATCTCCCGCGCTTCTACGTTGCCCACGAAGTTATAATTGCCTTTTTCCATAATAGGATAAGTTGCCTTGACCAATGCATTGCCCTTTTCAGCTTCCGCGCCAATGTTCACCAGCCCAACCCTGGGGTCGTCCACCTTCATAACCTGATGCATGTACACGGAGCCCATCAAGCCGAACTGATCCAACCATTCAGGCTGGCAGTCCACATTAGCACCGCAATCAATGAGCAGAAAATATCCCTTCCCGTTTGGCAAAAGCGGTGCCAGCGCGGGCCGTTCAATGCCGGAAATGCGGCCCAAGCGGAACATGCCGCCAGCCAGGACAGCCCCAGTGGAGCCGGCTGAAACAAAGCCATCAGCTTGGCCTTCCTTAACAGCCAGCATACCCATTACAATACCGGACCCTTTTTTCTGGCGGATGGCCATAACGGGAGCATCATGGTTGGATATTACTTCCGGCGTTTCAATAACCTTATAACGCCCAGCCACGTTCTTGAGCTTTTCCATATATGGTTCCATGGCCGATGGTACGCCTGCCAGCGTCAGGCGAAGATCGTCCATATTATGCAGCGCTTCTGCTGCACCCTCCATCGCTGCTTTGGGAGCGTAGTCGCCTCCCATGACATCCACAAAAATATGCATGCGCCTTCGCCTGCTTTCCACGTTTGAAAATCGAACAGAATGATTGTAGCACACAAGGCGCGCTCAATGCAAGAAAATCGACTATGCTCCACATCCTGCCCTTATGCAAATCAGCTCAGCGGCGCATGCTGGTAAAGCCCTGGTGACGGCGGGGGATGGGTTTGCGGCTGATTATTTGTCGGCGGCGGTTAAACAAACCGGCGGCCGCCGGCAGCTCGGCAGACATGGAGGGTGGCGCGGTAAGGCCCAACTCCATCTCAGGGGTTACCCACTTGAGCTTCGGCTTTATGCCGTTTTGCCAGATGGCGGGGTGAAGCAGGGATACGCCCTTTAATGCGATGTACTGATATGGCGTATATGTTTTTCCCATACCACCGCGCAATGTATGCGGGCAAAGCAGCATTTCGCTAAGGGCCTGGCCAAACTCCGCTGCGCCTGTCTGCCTTATCACTGTTTCGATTTCTGCCTGCAGCCTATCCAAGCGGCCTTGGTCAAGGCCATGGCCAGTAATTGAAATATATGCCTTTTCCACCCGGCGGCGGGCGTAGCGCAGCATGGCTTCCTGATTGGCGCCGGTCACGGCCATGATCTGCTTGAGCGGCAGTATGCGCAGGCGCATCACATTCATGGCACCAATCATTTCAGCCAACGGCATTTTGGAAAGAGCCTGCATATACGCCATGCCATACTCGATCAGTGCCGGCATATCATTGATATTCCTGGTCAAATGACGTAAAGCAGCGCGGGTGGCCTGCGCCTTTTCTGTCTCCCGCCAACCATAGGCCGCCTTGCGCACCGCCTCTCCTGCCGGGTAGTACAGGCATACGCCTAAATGCATCTGCGCGCCTGAACGGGCAACAAAATCGTCGCTGTTAAGCACATGATACAACGGATATGCCGCAGGATCCAACTGCGAGCTGCCCATGACTGTCATGGGTGAGGCAAACCCGTAGCCGACCATGTTCTCCGGCAGCACGCTGCTGTCGTTTATGAGCATGTGGGTCAGTACCTGCATGATCGCCGCACCCTGGCTATGGCCTGAAAACCAAAGACGAAACCGGCTGTCATGCCGCTTCGTTTCCGCAATAACATGCGCAAGCGTCAATTTCTCAAGTCCAAGCGTCTTGGCGGTTTCCGGAAAAGATATACGCTCCGCATTCTCATCAAATTGCCTGGCCAACTGCAAAAAGCCCTGATGCAGCCCCTGTTCAGAAGAAAACCGAAAATTGGAAAACCAGTCGTAAAAGCGGGTGCCGGTACCACGAAAGCCAATGGCCACCACAAAACGGCCATCCGCTGCAGGCTTTATCATAACCACAGCCTTGCCGGTGTCGCTTTGTTCCCGCTGGCGCATGGCCGACAGCACCTGGCTGACAGGATTCAACTGACGCGCGCTGGCCCTGGCACGATAAACCGCCCATTTGTTGTACAAAAATTGCTTCGTATCACGCAGCGGCGCTTGGGATATGCCGCCCAGCAGCTTGTTATCTACCTGAAAATTAAAGTCCGTCCAGCCGGCCTGCATCCAATCGCGAATACGCAGATCATAGGCCGTATAGGAAAGCTCAAGGGAAAGCCTAAGCAGCTCCTGTGAAAAAGGCGGGCGGAGACGGCCCCAAGGATCAGTATCCCATGACTGGAAAAAGGGCTGCGTCCTTGTAAGGTCTGTATATGTCAGACGCCCGCGGACAGGCGCCTGTTCTGCTTGAATCAGCTTATCTTGGGCCATGCGACGTCTCCCCTTTCAATCCAGCATATGGGAACCATCGCGCATATCATACCACGCCAAGGCTTTGGTTACAACACAAGCCTATTGCCTTCTCTCAACATGAACCGATAGACACCCGTTTTCATATGAGATATTAACTTTATCCACCATCGTACCCAGCAGGCGGTAACCTTGAAGCTTGGAATTAAACCCCAGCAAACCATCATAGTATTCATCCATTTCAGGCTGACGGGGCTCGTCCATCGCAGATATAAAAGCATCTAAATCATGTGGCCGGTCAGGAAGATCAGCACTGACACTGATTTCTATTACGCTATTTGAAACATCCATCTCCACTTGAAGTTTCTTTGCGCGATGCTCTACAAAATAACCCATTATTTCATTACATATCCGCATGGCTTTTCGCCGGTCATTGTCCACATTAATCCCTCCCGCAGCAATATATGATAAAACTCATGAACCGTTTTTTTCTCTCATTTTGCCGCTTGCACGGCCTAACCTGATTTGTTCAATGGCGTCGAACAAAGGAATCAGTGCCGCCGCCACAAACCCTCCGGAAAATCCATTGTTATATAAATTCATCCCCGCATGCAGATAGCTTAAATTGCCGACCATGAACATATGCAGCGCCCCTGCCGCAATACCTGCCAATATGCCATAGCGGCCTGCAATCGGTGCCAGCGTAGTACCAAACAATGCGCCTAAAATCGGAATAGTATCGCGTGGAGCATTAACGTCAACCAGCTTAACCAGAAACACCCCCAGCAGCACAGGAATAACGTTTTTTACATGCTTGCCGAATGCACCAAAGCCTACCACCGTAAATACGCCACCGATCACAGGCCCATTGAGTTCTCCGCCAATCAGCAGCACATATGTCGTAGCCAAAAAACCCAGCAGCGCCATATTGATCAATGTCACACCCATGCCGGACAGGGTGACAAAATCAGTTGCCAGGGTTCCGTGCAGCTTCATCAAATTTCCAAGCCCTTTCAGCCTCCAATGATTTAGCGATAGCCCAAACACCATCAGGTACAGGAACAGGCCATAGAGCATAACCGAAAACGCTGTGTTGTTACCTGATGACAATACCGATACTGTTTCAATCTGTATCCCAAACCCACGCAAAACCGCCAGAAAAAACATGCCAATAATGCCTGCTGTAAAGCCGATGTTATACAAATTAAATCCTTGATGAAACCGCAAGAAGTGTATGGAAAGCGGCGGAAGCAAAAAGCCTGCCAGAACACCTGCAAATATCCCCAGCAATAGACTTGACAGGACAGGCAGTTGAAGATTAAACGCGAACTCACTGACCAGCGGGCTTAGGGCCGTGCCAAATAGCGCCTGCAGCAAAAAACGATTGTATGGATGGCCGGACACCTTGGCATACAGATATACGCCCAACATGATCGGAATAGAGTTGAAGAGATTCTTGCCAAAGAACGAAAACCCCGCAACAGTAAAGATAGCCGCCATCACAGAACCAGTGATCTTCACTTTGTTAAAACGGACAATTGCCAGGCTTAAAAAGGTCATCAGCCCAACATTGAGAAATGTTGCACCGATATTCGCCAACTGAAAATAGTCTGTAAGCAGGTTTGCCGATGAGGTTAATATAACAATGCTTCCTGCCCAAATTTCTTGGGGAGAATTGAAAAGAAAAGCCAACACGATCATCAGTGATCCAAGGCTGATAAAGGCCCAGTACTTCATTTTTTCAGGAACATCTACAGGAACAGGCGGCCTTTCGTCCGGCATACCGGTCTTGCGAAATGCATGAAAGAAGCCAATGACTTTCCTCCAAGGTGTGTGCCGATGGCCTTCCTTTACACTCAAGGTCATCCCCTCCGAATAAGCATACGCCTTTTGATAGCATTATCATACCACATCAAAGGCCTATTTGCATATGTGCCCATATCGGTATCAGACACGAAAAAGAAAAGCGCCACCCTCTTGGACAGCGTTTTTCCAACAAATATCAAAGCGTCAGGTGCATGATGTAATCATCCCGGTAGGTGCCGTCCGCCAACTTCCGCTCGCGGTACTTCCGGCCATCCACTAAGAAGCCAAGGCTCATATACAGCTTCAGCGCGGGCAGGTTGCCACTGTCCACCTGCAGATCCATATGTGAAAGGCCCCGTTCTTTTCCCCAGGCGATCAGCACGTTCATCATCCTGCGCCCTATACCAAGGCCGCAGGCCTCCTGTATAAGGGCAATGCCTATTGTTGCTTTGTGGATAAATCGTCTGCGGCCCACGCTGGATGCCCGACTGGTGCCCACCACCTTGCCGTCCACCAGGCAAACCAGATACAACGTATCTGCCGATGCCTTCTGCTCTGCCAGAAAGGCCTGCTCTTTTTCCAGCGTCATCTCGAACTCGCCTGGCTCCCGGGAGAGAAACACCGTCTCTGTGTCCAATACATTCATCAGGTCAATGATTGCCTGGGCATCTTCCGGCTCGGGATTGCGCAGTACCACTTGCCTTCCGCTGATATTAAAAGTATCATAATAGGCCGCCATCATGCCATCCTCCTCGTTTGTTCCTTCCGTATTCACTAAGTAAAGCAAATCAGGTTCTTTGAAAAGCATATGGAAAACTACCGCCGGATCATTTGGAGCTCGCCCTGCACGCCTCTTTGCGCAAATCCAAATCTCTTGTATATAGAAATTGCGTTGTGATTCATCGTATCAACAGCCAGAAACGCCTTGACTGCTCCGTTTCTCATGCCGTAGGCAATCGCCTGCTCCACCAGCTTTTTGCCATACCCTAGACCCTGGCAAGCAGGATCAACAGCCAATTCTCTAATCCACAAGGTCGTGCCTTCCCCGTAAATGCTGACGCAGCAGAAGCCGGCAATCCCGTTTTGACACCGGATCATCATCACGCAGTTTCCTTCGTTCATCCATTCCGAAAAAAACTCCGGCGGCTCACCGCAAAAGCCTCTGGACTGCCCTGCGCAGCGCCGGGACAAGATGGATGCCGCTTCGCACTCCTCTTGCTTCATATACGTTATGGATTTGCATTGTTCCGTTGCAACAGACGCGTCCTTCAGGTTTGGCAAAAAGTAGTCAACAAATTCGGCAAAGACATCAAATCCAGCTTCAATCAGCGTTTGCAGATGGTCATACGGTGCAAAATTCATGCGCAGCGGACCTTTGAGACTGTTCGTTTCCCTCAGCACCAGATCAAAATCATCTGCCGCAAAGTAAAGCTGCGGCGGCGTCACCGTGCTGTCATGCAACAAAACCGCGTCTGGTGCTTGAAAAAGCACATCAGCATTTTTGCAGGCATCATAATCGGTATAATTTAAAGAAGAGTACTTACACAACCGCGCATTTTTCTGTATGTTTTCAAACGCTGTTTCACTAATCAAAGTCATTCCCCTTATCTACTTAGGCTCACTGACATTGTAATCATAAAGCAAACAGCTTGCAAGCATACAACCCTATGTACACCAATGGTTCAAACACCTCAATGTTGTATATAATATATTTACTTCTAATTGTATGCGGAGGTTTATATGAATGAAGGCAAAGTGATTTTGTACATTGCCATGAGCCTGGACGGATACATTGCCAAGGATGACGGCGACATCAGCTGGCTTTCCATAGTGGATATGCCGGGTGAAGACTACGGTTATGCAGCGTTTATCCAGGATGTGGATACAATTATCATGGGTCGAAAAACATATGAAAAGGTCTTGTCCATCGGGAGCGAATACCTCCACAAGGACAAGGCCGGCTATGTGCTATCCAAATCAAAGATAGGCACCGAAAATGGCATGATTTTCTACTCCGGAGATCTTTCGGATTTGATATCAAAAATCAAAAGCGAACATAGCGGCAACGTATTCATTGATGGCGGTGCGGAAGTGGTACACGCAATGCTTGCGCAGAATTTGATTGAGGAATGCGTTATCTCCGTCATTCCCATACTGCTGGGGAGCGGAATCAGGTTGTTTCAAGAAGGACGTCCCATAACGAAGCTAAAGCTTTTCTCCTCTGAATCATTCGCATCAGGCCTTGTCCAACTCCGCTATCAATGTCTGACCGATTGAAGGTTTTAATAGAAAATCAAATGATTCCTACAAGAAAGTTTTTGTTTGCGGGGGAAGCCTTTTTTCAAAAAGGCTCCCCCCGCAAACATTACCCTATATCCTATTCGTCACTTCTTTTCCGCGTCACGCTGCCGAAGCTCGGTCCTGCGGATCTTGCCGCTGATGGTCTTGGGCAGGGAATCCACAAACTCGATGATGCGGGGATATTTGTAGGGTGCCGTAATCTTTTTCACGTGCTCCTGCAATTCATGCTTGAGCGCGTCGGAAGCAGTGAAGCCGGGCTTTAATACGATGGTGGCCTTGACTACCTGGCCGCGAAGCTCGTCAGGCGCACCCGTGATGGCTGTTTCCAGTACAGCCGGATGCTCCAACAGTGCGCTTTCCACCTCAAAAGGTCCGATGCGGTAGCCGGAAGATTTGATGACATCATCCGCTCGCCCCACATACCAGAAATAACCCCACTCATCCCGCCAGGCCACGTCGCCAGTATGGTAAATGTCATTGTCCCATACAGATTTGGTAAGCTTCTCATCCTTATAATACCCATGGAACATCCCCATGGGTACGCCATGATGGGTGCGCACCACGATTTCACCGCTGACGCCAGGGGGGCAGGAATTGCCCTCTTCATCGATGAGGTCCACATCAAAGATAGGCGAAGGCTTACCCATGGAGCCAGGGCATACCTTCATCCAGGGGAAGGTGGCCAAAGTCACTACCAGCTCCGTCTGGCCAAACGCCTCCCGAAGCTCCACACCAGTGCGCTTCAAAAACTCCGCGGCCATATCAGGGTTTAGCGGCTCGCCCGCCACAGAACAATGACGCAGACTGGAGAGGTTATACTTGCTGAAATCCTCCTGCAGCATGTACCTATACATGGTAGGCGGCGCGCAGAAGGAGGTGATGCCATGATCGTTGATTAATTGCAATAGCTCCCTGGCCACAAACTTATCCATGTCGTAGGTGAACACCGCACAGCCGCCCAGCCATTGGCCGTACAGCTTGCCCCACACCGACTTGGCCCAGCCAGTCTCAGACACCGTCAGGTGTAATCCACCGGGCTGCACCTGCTGCCAGTATACTGCGGTAACGATGTGTCCCAAGGGATAATAATGGTCATGAAGCACCATCTTGGGCATGCCGGTGGTGCCGCTGGTGAAGTATAGCAAGAGCGGGTCATGATTGTGTGCATAGGCCTCTCCCACCGGTTTATCAAAGACGGGCGATGCGCTTTCCATGCCCTGTGCATAGGAAAGCCAGCCTTCCCGCTCCTCTCGGACAGCCACCAGGTTTTGAAGCGTTGGGCATTTGGATCTGGCCGCCTCTACCGCATCCATGATGCTGCTGTTGTGACCGGTGCAAACCAAGGTGGTCACGCTTGCAGCATTGCAGCGGTACACCACGTCCTTTTCGGTCAGCAGATGGGTGGCGGGCACGCCTACCGCACCCAGTTTATGCAGCGCCATCAGTATGGGCCAGAACTCATGGTGGCGCTTTAACACCAGCATGACCGCGTCGCCCTTTTTTACGCCAATGGATTGAAAGAAGTTGGCGGCCTTATCGCTGAGTAGCTTCATATCCGCAAAGGTGAAACGGCGCACCTCGCCTTCCGGGCTCACCCACAAAAGAGCCAAGGCATCCGGTTCCTTGGCAGCCATCTCGTCCACCACGTCGTAGGCAAAGTTGAAGGAATCGGGTTTTAAGAGCCTGAAATTCTTGTTGAAGTCGTCATAGGAAAGATAATCCCCCTGAACAGTTACGTACTTTTTGTATAAAGGCTGCATCGCAATTCCCCTCCCTTACTTTGCTGCTTCCGGCCCTTTTACCACAACGGCAATGAACTTGCAGTCGCCTTCCACCGCATACATGGCATGGGGCAAAGCGCTGTCATAATATATGGAATCGCCGGGCGCCAATAAAAGCTCGTTGCCGCCTAGCACAAGGCGCAATACGCCTTCCAGTACATAGTCAAACTCCTGACCCTCGTGGCTGTGAGCTTGCTTAAGGGCATCCGGCTCATCCTTCTCCACGGTAACCACAAAGGGCTCGGCCAGTTTGTGGGCAAAGTTGTAGGCCAGGTGCTGGTAATGGTACTGCCTGCGCCTGTCAAATGCCAGGCCTTTACCCTTACGGGTAAGCACATAGCCTTTCAGTCGCGGGCTTTCCCCAGTCAAGAGATCAGAGATGTCCACTTGCAAAACTTCTGCGATGTTGAACAGGTGGGAAAAGGAGAAATCGCGGGTGCCGGATTCGTACGCCAGATATTCTTCCAGCGGAATACCCGTCTTTTCAGCCACCTCGGCCGCCGTGAGGGAATCAATCTCCCTCAAGTCCCTAATTCGCATGGCGATCATCTCGATCTGGTTCATGGGGATGCCTCCTTTTTCTTGTTTGATACACAAAAAGCCCTGCTTATCTTGCAGAGCTTGTATGCCGAATGATTCCACGAATTCAGGGATACTATTTACTTATCCCCATTATCCGGCTCCAACAAGCCCTAGCCTGTAACGCGGCAACGTCCGAACCTACTGGGGATACCCCGTTTGGCCCGGCTGCTCGGGAGTGATGCGCGCATTCCGCTGCTGCCGGCTTGCACCAACCGCCGACTCTCTTAAAACAGAAATGGAAAACGCTTGTCTCCGTTATAGCATTTCAAGTGGATATTTGATTGAAGGTATGATACCATGGTAAAAAAGGCACTGTCAAGCAGATGGGTATGTTTTTCCCCCGTATTTTTCCTGCTTGCAAGAAAAACGGGGTTTTCACCGTTCATCCATATGGGAGATAAAGAAGTGGAGGGATACCGTGCAAACAGATGAATTGATGGTAGCCCGTGCCAAGCGAGGGGACGCCACCGCCTTTGAAGCGCTGGTGGCCCCCTTTGAGCGGATGATGTATCTGACATGCATGAAGCTCATGGGCAACGAGCAGGATGCCAGAGATTGTGCCCAGGAGGCGATGATCCGGGCATACCGGGCAATGGGCACATACCGGAATGAATCCAAGCTGGAAACCTGGTTGTACCGAATCGCCTATAACATTTGCCTGGATGCATTGCGCAGGCGCAAGCGCTTGCAGGCCGAGTCGCTGGAGGCCATGTCGGAAAATGGCTTTACTCCGGAGGACAAAGGCCAGACCCCTTACGGCGCATTGGAGCAAAAGGAGCGCATGGAGGCGTTAAAGCAAGGCCTTGATAAATTGCCAGAAGAAATGCGCACCGTATTGCTGCTTTCCCAGGTAGAGGATATGAGCTACGACCAGATTGCCGCAATCACCGATACGCCCGTTGGGACCATTAAAAGCCGTATCAACCGGGCACGAATCAAATTAAAAGAAATTTTATTGGAACACGCGGAACTTTTCCCCAACGCCGCCGTCCAAAGAAGTGAAAGGAGGGCCAACAATTGAACTGCGAACGCTTTGAAGCCCTTCTGATGGACTATCTGGAGGGCACGCTCACAAAGGAAGACAGTGCGGCCATGGATCAGCACATAAGCGAATGCGCCGACTGCCGACAATCTCTTGAGGATATGCGCTTGCTCCTCCAGGACCTGACCAGCATGGATTCCACCGCGCAGGTACCCGCGGATTGGAAGGCAAGCTGGCGAGAAGCGGTATACCGCGAGGAGAAAGAGCAAATGCAGCAAACTGAAGTACGAAGGAAAAGCCCATGGCGCACCTGGGTTTCGGCCGCCGCCGCAATCATTGTTCTGGTGTCAGGCTCCATTGCGGCAAGGGATTGGGTGCCCGGCACAGAGTCGCCCGAGAACAACACAAACCAGGCCACGAAAATGTCCGCCCAGAGCCCGGCAGCCTATGATACCGGCGAGTATGAAAACCAGAGCGCAGACATGTATATGGCCACCATGCCCGAGGCGGGCGGGGGTATGGAAAGAAGCAGCCTAATGGCCGATACGGCACTAAGCAAGACTGCTTCCTCAGAACCTGCCAGCACACAAAACAACCAGGGTGTCAAGATCATCCGCACAGCCAGTTACAGCCTGAATACCATGCGCTTTGACCAGGACTTGGAAGGCCTTAAGGCCTTGGCAGCAAGCTTCAATGGCTGGGTCGAATATGTGGATGTTACTGGAGATACTACACTGGGAGAAACACGCTACGCCAACCTGACGCTGCGCATACCCACCGAAAGCTTGGATAGCTTTAAAAGCGGCGTTGGAAGCTATGGCCGCGTCGTTGGCAGCAATGAGAGCGCCTCAGATGTCAGTGAAAGCTACGCCGATACACAGATGCGGCTGCAAACCCAAAAAGACAAAATGGAACGCCTTCGCAATCTGATGACTACCACCGGCGAGTTGGCGGATCTGTTGGCCGTGGAGAATGAGATTGCCAACACCCAGTATCAGATCGACAGCTATGAAAGCTCTCTTCGGGGAACAGACAGCCGTGTCAACTTTACCAGCGTACAAGTCTTTTTGAAAGAAGAAACCGCCGGTGAAGCGGCATCCGCCAAAGAGCTGACGCTCACTGAGCGCATCGCAAAGGGCTTTGCCGCCGCCATCAAGGCCATCGGCTCCTTTGCACAGGACCTGGTCGTTTTCCTGGCCATGGCTCTGCCCGTACTGATTCCCATCGCTATCGCCCTCTTCATCATCGTCAAGGTGCGCAAGCATCATAAAAACGCAAAACAAACGAAACAACAATAAGGAGGAAATCTTCATGTTGAAAAAATCTTGGCTCTTTGCCCTGGCGGCCGTACTCGTCATCGTGGTTGCCGCTGTTCCCGCCATTTCTGAAAACAACCTGTCCGCCAGTGCCGTTCCCGCTTCTTCTAGCGTGGTGACTGCCGTTCAGCCCAGCAACACCATCACCGTGCACGGCACCTCCAGCATCACCATCAAGGCTGACTATGCCAGCGTCAACCTGGGCGTCTCAACCAAGGGCGCAACCGTTGCCGAAGCGCAAAGCGCCAACAGCGAAGCTATGGATAAGGTCATTGCCGCCATCCGCGAGCTGGGCATCGCCGAAGAAGATATCGCCACCAGCAGCTTCAACGTGTATGCCAACTACGACTACCAGTACAGCAAGCTCACCGAAGGCGAATCCGTTGCCGGCTATCAGGTAGATAACATGCTGACCATTACCGTCCGCGATTTGACCCTGATCTCCAAGGTGCTGGATTCCGCCATGAGCGCCGGCGCCAACCAGTCCTACGGCTTCACCTTCAGCTCCAGCAAGCAGGCCGAAGCCTATGACGAAGCCTTGAAGGCCGCCGTGAAGGATGGCGCCCGCAAAGCCGGCCTGCTGGCCGGAAGCGTCGAAAAGAACCTGGGCAGCCTTGTGAACATGGAAGAGAAGGAATACAGCTACAACCTCTATGGCGGCACCGCCATGTATAAGGCGGAAGACGCCGCTGCCGGCACCCCCATCCTAGCCGGTCAGATCGTGGTCAACGCTACCGTAACTATGACCTACGATTTCGAATAATAGTGGTGAAGAAATAAGCGGCGGAGGGCAATTGCCCTCCGCCGCTTGCTTTATGTTTGAAGAGTTATATGTGAAAATCATTCAGGTATGCTTTCCCTGCCTCAATGCTCTTTTCCACCGCCTCGGGGGCAGGGCCACCAGGCACATTACGCAGCTTCACACACGCGTTCAGAGAAATTGCTTCGTACACATCCTGTTCAAAAACATCATGAAATGCTTGCAATTCAGGCAACGCCAAATCCAGCAAGGCTTTGTCGCAGGACAGGCAATGAGCTACCAGCCGCCCTACCACGTGGTGGGCATCACGAAAGGGGACGCCCTTTTTGACGAGATAATCAGCGCAATCGGTTGCGTTGGTAAACCCACCGGCAGCACCTTTTTCCATAACCGCAGTTTTGAATTTTGTTGTCCTTAGCATGCCGGTGAACACTTGCAGGCACTTTATAAGCGTATCCCTGGCATCAAAAAAGGCTTCTTTATCTTCCTGCATGTCCTTATTGTAGGCCAAGGGCAGACCCTTCATCACTGTGAGCAGCGTTGTCAGATCGCCGTACACCCGGCCCGTCTTACCCCTGATCAGCTCTGCCACATCGGGGTTTTTCTTTTGGGGCATAATGCTGGAGCCGGTGGCAAAGCCATCATCCATCTCCACAAATTGAAACTCGTTGGTGGACCAGAGGATCAATTCCTCGCAAAAACGGCTCAAATGCATCATGGCAATGGATGTGGCAGACAGGTAATCCAGCAAAAAATCCCGGTCACTCACCGCATCCAAAGAGTTTTCACTAATCTTTGCAAAGCCCAAAAGCTCGGCTACGCGCTGCCGGTTGAGTGGATACGTGGTGCCCGCCAGCGCGCCGGAACCCAGGGGCATCACATCGGCAGCGTTATAGGCGTGGAGGAACCTTGTCATATCCCGCGTGAACATTTGAAAATATGCCATCAAATGATGCGCCAACGTAATGGGTTGGGCCTTTTGCAAATGGGTGTAGCCGGGCATGACGGTGTTCAAATGTACTCTTGCGATATCCAGCAAGGTGGAACAGAGCGTCTTTAACAGTGATACGGTTTCCCGGCAGGCATCCTTGGCGTACATTCTCACATCCAGCGCCACCTGATCGTTGCGGCTGCGGCCGGTATGCAGCCGCTTACCGGCATCGCCGATGCGCTCAATGAGCAGCGATTCCACCTGCATGTGAATGTCTTCCGCCTCAATAGAAAACGCCACCTTGCCGGCCTCAATGTCCATAAGCACTTCATGAAGTCCCGCAACGATTTGCTCTGCATCTGCCTTGGCTATTATCCCCTGCTCTCCAAGCATGGTAGCATGAGCGATAGACCCCAAGATGTCCTGTTTGTATAAGCGCTGGTCGAAGGGCAGGCTGGAGTGGAAATCATCCACCATATTATCGGTAGGCTTGGAAAACCGTCCGTCCCAAAGCTTCATAGAGATAACGACCAGAGAAACCCTTTTGAAAAAAGTTTCCCTGGTCCCTTTCAAAAAACTTCATTTTTATAAGGATGCATGGAAGGGACAAATTCCCTTCCAATGAAATCGTCTCGGCCGGCTTTTTCGGCCAGGCGGAGTTTGCGAAGCAAACATTCCTTATGCCCTTCACCGTCCGTAACCTTACGTGCCGGCTAAGCGAAGCGCATGCCAGTGCGTAGGGTTACAGGCGAAGGGTGCACAGTCTAAGATATGATTTCATCATTTCTTAGATTGTTTTACCATCGCCTGAACTTTCATGGGCAGGCCCAGCAGGTTGATAAAGCCCTCGCTGTCGTGGTGGTTGTACAGCGTCTTGCTGTCGCCGAAGGTGGCAATCTGCTCCAGATATAAGCTGTTTTCACTCTTGACGCCAGCGGGAATCACATTCCCCTTATAGAGCTTTAACTTCACGGTGCCGGTCACGTTCTGCTGTGTGCTATCCACAAAGGCGGAAAGAGCTTCACGCAAGGGCGTATACCACATGCCGTCATACACCAATTCCGCAAAACGAACGGCTACCTGCTCCTTGTAATGGGAGGTGTTCCGGTCCAAGGTGATGCTCTCTAACTGCTTGTGCGCGGCATAAAGAACCGTACCGCCGGGCGTTTCGTACACACCGCGACTCTTCATGCCCACCAGGCGGTTTTCCACCAGATCGGCGATTCCCACGCCGTTACGGGCACCGATCTCATTTGCCTTCTCCAAGAGGGGCACGGCATCCAGCTTCTCGCCGTTGATGGCAACGGGAACGCCCTTTTCAAAGGCGACCTCAATATATTCCGCCTTGTCAGGGACCGTTTCCGGTGTGACCATGGTTTGCAAAAGATCATCCGGCATCTCCTGGGCGGGGTCTTCCAAGATACCGCCCTCATGGCTTAGGTGCCAAATGTTTTTATCCATACTGTAGGGCTTCTTCTTGGTGACAGGAATGGGAATGCCGCGCTCAATGGCATAGTCGATGGCATCCTCCCGGCTTTTGATATCCCAAATACGCCAAGGCGCGATGATTTGCATAAAAGGATCGAAGGCTTTGATGGTCAATTCAAAGCGCACCTGATCGTTTCCCTTGCCGGTAGCGCCATGGCAGATTGCTGTGCAGTTTTCCTTATGGGCTGTTTCCACCAGGTACTTGGCGATGACGGGCCGGGCAAAGCTGGTACCCAGAAGGTAGCTTCCTTCATAGACTGCGCCGGCTTTCAGCGTAGGCCAGATAAAGTCCTCCACGAACTCCTTCTTCATGTCCACGATATACAGCTTTTCTGCGCCGCTCTTGGCCGCCTTTTCATGCAGCGGGGCGAGCTCTTCCCCCTGGCCCACATCGGCAGCCATGCAGACCACGTCACAGTCGTAGTTTTCCTTCAGCCAAGGGATGATGATGGATGTATCCAGCCCGCCGCTGTAGGCAAGCAGTACGCGCAGTTTTGCCATGATAATTCCTCCACTCATAAAAAGCCAATAAAAGGCTAGATTGTTGGGATGAGCATGAGTATACACCGCATTGCATTAAAATGCAATAGTTATTCATAAAAATACACACAACAAATTCCCGCATCTCTATGCCTGCGGCGGACAAACCAATCTGACAGTAGTTAGCTTTCGCCATGAAGCTGTATAGTTATAATTAGATTAATCGCCCTGACTTTGCCGTTCAAAAGCTGGATATAAAAAGAGCACCCTCCGCCTGTCAAGCGAGGGATGCGCCTCTGCCGAAAATACCGTAATGGCTTATTCAACCGCCGAATAATCCGCTCCATCACAATGATAAATACTATCCCTTTTCACACGGAAAATACATGTATACACTATTGATTTATTAGCTGTAGAAGCTCTTGCGTGGTCTTCACCTGCAAAAACCCAGACCTTAAAAAACTGTTATGATGATTAATGATCTGTTCAGCCGGAAGCACACTACTATCAAACGTGGTATGCGCGTCAGATGCAAGATATGAGCGATAACCAAGGGTATAAGCCCTGCTGCAAGTGGCGTTTACGCAATACTCCGTCTGCAAGCCGCAAAAAAGCAACGTATCTACGCCCAGCCCTTTCAAAATACTATCAAGCTCAGTTTGATAAAAAGAGTCCCGTGTCTGTTTGTATGCATGGTATTCATGTTCCAAAGGAGCAAGGGCAGGATGCAGCTGCCATTGCTTCGAGCCCTTTGGCATCTCCTCATCATCGTGCTGAACAAACACTACAGGGATGCCCTTTTCACGTGCTTTATTCAGCAGGGTGCATATGTTGGCAACAACCTCATCACCACGATACGGCTTTGCGTCTTCCACAAACATGGCCATTTGTACATCAATAATGACCAGCGCTGATTTTTCCATGCTGTTTCTCCTCCTTGTCAAGCGTCAAGGCAAGCATAGCATGTGTGGTATATGGCGTCAAGCCTGCAAACCAGCTTATTCGACCGGCTTGTTTTCCCCTGCCAAATAGGGATACATGGCGAGCATTTTTTCGTTGGCGGCTTCCAGCCTTTTTACATGTTCTGCATAAGCGGGGCTTAAATTCTTCATGGCCGGTAGAAAAACCGTATAGTAGCCATTTGTATCTAAAAAGCATCTCCAAGCCGCTTCCAACTCCGGTACACCTGATTGCCGGTAAGCATCCGAGTGTTTGAATTCCATATGCGCTTCCAAGGCATCCTTGTAAGTGCCGTAAAAAGTTTCGAAATCTTCCGCAGACCGTGCCATTCCCTCCGCAATGCTTTCTATTGCCTCTCCGCTTAACCTGTTCACGCTTTGGTCCAGCAGCGTTTGTATCTCCGTTGAAAACGCCAAAGGCGGTACATCATCCAAGAAAGCAACAATCTGCCGATATGATTTATCCTGTTCCTCAGTCTCGATTGGGCTATTTAGAAAGCGGGCAAAATGCAGGCTTAAGTAGCAGCCAAAGAAACCTGGAAACGCATCCAGCAGCCTTTGGGCAATGGTTGTTTTAGCCTCCAAGGCTTTCAGTTGAGGCAGAATATCCTCCTGCTGCTTGGATTCTAATAGCTTCATAAGCAATGCGCTTCTCATCTGATCTCTACCAAGAAGCAATGCCTTTTGAACAGCTATGTGCTGAAGCGCGTTATCCCCTGCATCATTTACAACTTGCCTAATCTCCTGCATATTCAGCCCAAGCGTTCGCAAGAGACCAATCTTCTTTAACCTTGCGACATCCTCCGATGAATAATCCCTATACCCATTATCCAGTACAGTTGGAAAAACAAGCTCCTGTTCCGTGTAATATTCCACGGCCTTTTTTGTAAGCCCGGCCACTGCACATGCTTTGCTGATCAACATTTCACTCACCTCCAGATCATCATAAACCCGCCCCTTGGGTTATGGTCAATAGGCTAGAAAAATAATTTTGCGCTTCTCGCACGGCAAGGGCTTTCATTGACAAATGCGCACGTTCGTTCTATGATTAGTCGTGTGAAAAAACACCTGGAGGATGCATGATCATACTGGGAATCGATCCTGGATTAGCCATTTTGGGCTGGGGTGTAATCGAAACAAATGGCCACAAACTGCGTCTGATTGACTATGGGACAGTGCTTACAGAGGCTGGTACACCCATACCGCTGCGGCTGCGAGCCATACAAACGGGCGTCAGGAATCTCATCGCCCAATACAATCCAAATGAGATCGCTTTTGAAGAACTATTTTTTGCCCGCAACGTGACGACCGCACTGCAGGTAGGCGCGGCAAGAGGTGCCGCCATCATTGCTGCCGTCAACCATACGGAAGAATTGTATGAGTATACGCCCATGCAAATCAAACAGGCAGTCACCGGCTATGGCAAGGCAGATAAAAAGCAAATGCAGCAAATGGTAAAGATGCTTTTAAATATGGAAGACATCCCCAAACCCGACGATGCCGCCGACGGCCTGGCCGTAGCGATCACCCATGCCCACACAAGCCATTCAAAGCAACTGTTTAAAATGAAATGAACCGGAGGCAAGCATGTACGCTTATATATCAGGCCGTGTAGCGGAAAAAGGCAGCGGAGAGCTGATCATTGAAGCCGGCGGCGTAGGCTATTCCCTGCAATGCAGCATGACGACCCTGTCGCTGGCACCAGCCACAGGCGAAACCATGCGCTGCTATACCTATCTTTCCGTCCGGGAAGACGCCATGGATCTTTTCGGTTTTGCCACCAAGGAAGAGAAGGCCATGTTCCTACGCTTGACCAGTGTCAGCGGCATCGGCCCGCGCACAGCGCTGGGCGTGCTGGGCAGCATGCCGCTGAAGGATTTGCACCTGGCCATACTTACCAGTGATATCAATGCCCTAAGCCGCGCGCCGGGCGTAGGTAAAAAAACAGCCCAGCGCATTGCCCTGGAATTAAAGGATCAGATCACCCAGGAGGCTATGTCCGGCCTTCCTCCGGAGCAAGCGGCCGGTATCAGCACAACCATGCGCGACGATGCCCTTACAGAGGCCATGCAAGCCCTGCAATCCCTGGGTTATACTCCTGTGGAGGCTACCCGCGCCCTGCAAAGCGTGCGCGGAAAATCAGACAAAGCCGACGAGTTGATCAAACTTGCCCTGCGCACCATGGCGGGGATGTAATAGTAACGGGAGATTGGTGGTGCAGGGTCTTTTTCAAACAGGCTCTCATCACAGTCCATCATGAAAACTTATGCTACTACTCTTTCATCACCTTGTTCTATACTCCGCTTGCATGCGTAGGTCCGATGCCGGAAGGTCCCAGACACGTCCGTAGGCTTGAAATCTTCTCACTATAAGGAGACCACCCATGTCTGATGATCGCTTGATGACCACAGGCTTCCGCCCGGAGGATGATGCCCAGGAACAATCCCTGCGCCCTCGAACACTCCATGAGTACGTGGGACAAACGGCTGTAAAGGAACGGCTGCAGGTATACATCCAGGCGGCATTAAAGCGCCGGGAGTCTTTGGATCACATTCTCTTATACGGTCCCCCAGGCCTTGGCAAGACCTGCTTGGCTAATATCGTTGCCACAGAAATGGGACAAAGCATACGCATTACGTCCGGACCGGCCATTGACCGGCCAGGCGATTTGGCGTCCATTCTCACCAATCTCAACGCCGGAGATGTTTTATTTATTGATGAAATTCATCGCTTAAGCCGCGCCGTAGAGGAAGTACTCTACTCCGCCATGGAGGATTTTGCTCTGGATATCATGATTGGCAAGGGGCCGACCGCCAGATCTATCCGGCTGGATCTACCCCGCTTTACGCTGGTAGGCGCCACCACCAGGGCCGGGCAGCTGTCCGCCCCCCTGCGGGACAGATTTGGAATTATGTTCAGGCTGGAAATGTACAACCCGGAAGAGCTTTCGCAAATTGTGCGCCGCAGCGCCGGCATTTTGAATGTAGCCGCCCAGGAGGATGGCATACTGGAAATTGCAAGGCGCAGCCGTGGTACCCCCCGGATCGCCAACCGCATGCTGAAAAGGGTACGCGATTTTGCCCAGGTGCGGGCCGGCGGCACCATAACCAAGGAGGTTGCCCGGGAAGGGCTGACCATGCTGGATGTGGACGATTTGGGCCTGGACCGGGTGGATAGAACCATGCTTTCCACCATGATGGACAAATTTGGCGGCGGACCGGTCGGGCTTGATACCCTAGCCGCCACCACTGGGGAAGACCCCATCACCATTGAGGATGTGTACGAACCGTACCTGATGCAGTTGGGCTTTCTCATGCGCACGCCGCGTGGCCGCGTTTGCACCCCATCGGCTTATGCTCACTTGAAGCGTACTCCGCCGGCAACGCCTGGCGATGACGCCGGTCAAATGCGGCTGGAATTTTGAAAGAGCAAAGGATATTGATGAAAACATCTGATTTTTATAGTGACCCTCCGCCGAAGGTCCAGGGCGATCGGAAAGCCCTGGTCGCGTCCGCAGGCGCGAAATGCTCCTATGTGAATATTTTCTAAAGGCATAATAGGAGTATATAAAAACATCCGATTTCTATTTTGACCTTCCGCCGAAGGTCCAGGGCGATCAGTCCATCCGACTCAATCGTCGCACTGCTCATTATCATTTACATTGCTCGTTTCGTCAGCCTCCTTCGCCTCGCTTCATCCGCCACAGGCGGCGCTTCGGCTGTGGAGCCCTGGTCGCGTCCGCAGGCACAAAATGTTCTTATGTGAATATTGTCCAACGGCATAAAAGGAGTATATGAAAACATCTGATTTCTATTATGATCTTCCTGAAGAACTCATCGCCCAAACCCCTATGGAGCCCAGAGACCATAGCCGCTTGATGGTATGTCGCAAGGATGCCGGCACGCTGGAACACCGCCACTTTTATAACCTGCCGGAATACCTGAAAAAGGGCGATGTGCTGGTCATTAACCAGACGAAGGTCATCCCAGCAAGGCTGATGGGTGAAAAGAAAGATACCAAGGTTCCTGTGGAATTCCTTTTGCTCAAGCGTCTGAATAAGGATGAGTGGGAAGCCATTGTCCGCCCTGGGCGGCGCTTGAAGCCTGGCGTTATGGTATCTTTCGGCGGCGGACTTTTGCGAGCCGAAATCCTGGGCAGCGTGGAAGAAACCGGCGGCCGCACCGTGCGCTTTATGTACGAAGGCGTATTCGAAGAACTCTTGGACCAGCTTGGCGAAATGCCCTTGCCCCCTTATATCCACGAAAAGCTGGAACAGAAGGAACGTTATCAAACAGTGTATGCCAAGCAGGAGGGCAGCGCAGCGGCACCCACCGCCGGGCTGCATTTCACCCCTGAACTGTTGCAGCAAATGCGTGATATGGGTGTGGAGATCGTACCTATTCTTTTGCATGTAGGCCTTGGCACCTTTCGCCCGGTGAAGGTCGAGAGCATTGAAACCCATGTCATGCATTCGGAGTATTATGAGGTGACGAGGGATGCGGCAGAGCGCATCAATGCTGCCCGAAAAAATGGCGGCCGCATTGTTTGCGTAGGCACTACCAGTGTGAGAACGCTGGAAACAGTAGCTGATGAGCATGGTATTATTCATCCTGGCAGCGGAGATACGTGTATTTTTATTACGCCAGGCAAGGCCTTTCATGCGGTAGATATGCTCGTTACCAACTTTCATCTACCGGAGAGCACGCTTCTTATGCTGATATCGGCTTTCATGGGCACAGAGCAGGCAATGGAAGCATACAAAACTGCCGTAGAGGAAAGATATCGCTTTTTCTCCTTTGGCGATGCGATGCTGATTACCGGTTGATAAAACAGCAATTGGGAGGATACCTATGCGCAGTATGGCAGCAAAGTTTCTGGCTTGTGTCGGGGCAGTCCCCCTGTGTGTCTACTTGTTTCCCGACCATATATCCGCGCCGGATTACACCTATGCCGTTATCGCCGGTGCCGTGCTGGGCGTGATTTACATCACCCTGCGTCCGATCATGAAGCTGCTGCTGGGCATCTTCAACATCTTCACACTGGGTCTTTTGTATGTGCTGCTGGACGCCTGGCTGGTACAGTTGTGCAGTTGGGTAATGCTGCAAAAATTCCAAGTGGAAAACTTCTGGTGGGCATTGGCAACTGCCCTGATTGTAAATGTAGCCAGGGGAATTTTCGGACGGATGTTCAAACCGTCCAAGTAGAAATATCTTAGTATAGGCTGCTGGGAGGGACGGGAATGCCGGAAGTAAAAGATGTTCTTTCCGTCCTGAAAACAAATTATCCATTGCATTTTGTGGGTATGGAGTTTCATCGGTCTGCTGGCAGTATCTCCTACATTGTTACAGCCAGCGGCAAGCGCTACTTTTTGAAGATCATACGGCCGGCATTTGTAGACACAGCCCATTCCTCCATTGACATTCATCTGCACCTGCTTGATAACGGCGTCCCCGCACCCTCCATTATTCATACCAAAGCGGGTAACCCCTATGTATCCGTATCGCAATCGGATGGCGTTTACCTGTATGTACTATACGAATATCTTGCGGGCGGCGAACCGGATATCAAAAAAGATGCCCTTGAGCTTGGCCGTTTAACGGGACGTTTCCATCAAGTGATGCAGAACTATCCGGGCAAACTGGTTGAGCGGAGCCGCCTTTTTTTCATTGATAGATATATCAGACTTCTTGAGAAAAAAGGGTATGCAAAGGCCAGTGTATTTGAGTCGTATGGCCTTGAAATGTGGGAGAAAGTTAGACACCTCAAGAAAGGCTATTGCCATGGCGATTTATATATCGGCAACGTATTAAAAGCGCCTGATGGAAAAATGTATTTGCTTGATTTTGATACTTCCTGCCAAGCCTTTCCCATATACGATGTAATGATGCTGTGCAACAGAACTGATTACTTTCAATTCCGGCAGGAAGGGTATGATGCTTCCAAAGCAGCTCTCGATTGTTTTCTGCCGGGATACTTGCAATTTGCTCCACTAGAGAAGGTAGATTTGGACTCATTTTTTGATTTGATTGCTGTTTATCATTTTCAACTGCAAGCCACCATCATGGAAATCCATGGGCTTGATTGTGTGGATGCCGCCTTTTTTGACAAACAACTGGATTGGCTCAACAAATGGAGAAAGCAATGCGACTCAAAAGCACGGCGGAGGTAAGCCAAAGGATATGACGACCGTTGAGAATGAAAATGTGACGGTTTCTACCGCCATGATGATGGAAGCTGCCGGGCTGGCCGGACGACTGATATTGGAAAATGGCGGCGAGACCTACCGCGCGGAGGATACGGTGGAACGTATGGGACGGGCCTTTGGCTGCACAAAAGTTGAAGTGTTCGCCGTACCCAGCGGTATTTTTATTACGCTTGCCTTTCCGGGCGGTGAAGAAAAGACTTCCGTTCAGCGCATTCGCAAAAGGGGCACACATCTAAAAAAGGTGGATGACGCCAACCATGTCAGCCGGGCCATCGCCGCAGGTGAACTTGATATCCACGAGGCGCTGCATCAATTAAGAGGGATCGCTGCATGGGAGGATGAAAAGGGCCGCGCCTATATGCCCTGGGCCGCAGCACTTTCTTCCTTCAGTTTTGCGTTTATGTTCGGCGGCACACCCATCGACGGAGGCGTGGCACTTGTCTGTGCCGCGCTTACCCAAGGGCTCATCCGGCTGATCAAAAAGTATAGCTTGCACTATATTGTGACCAGTCTTGCCGGTGGGATGATCTGTACGCTGATCCCCCTTGTGTTCCACCGGATAACCGGACAAGGTTTGGTGGATGCCATGGTGGCCGGCGCGCTGATGCCCTTACTGCCGGGCCTTGCCATGACCAATGCGGTGCAGGATACCATGCGCGGCGATATGCTTTCTGGGGTTACCCATGCCGCCCAGGCACTTTTGATATTGGCGCTGGTGGCCGGTGGCGCATTGGTGGCACAGAGCTTGTTTTTAATGCTGGAAGGGGGGATCTGATATGATCGGTTCCCTGCTTGCTGCGCTATTTGCCAGCTTTTTTGCGACGCTGGGCTTTGGTGTACTCCTGCACGCCCCAAAGCGTGCCTTGCTGCCTGCCTCCATCGCCGGCATGACCGCCAATACGTGCTACTTTTTGCTGCATACTGCAGGAGCATCGGAACAGGCATCCATATTCACCGCCGCTGTTTTAGCAGCCATCATAGCGGAGCTGATGGCCAGACACATGAAAATGGCAGCCACCGTCTTTATCACGCTGTCCATTATCCCCCTGGTGCCCGGTTTGAATTTATACAGGGCCATGGCTTTTTTCTCCCAGGGGCAAAGCGAAGCAGGGCTCACCATAGGCGTATCCGCCATGATCACCGTGCTGATGATCGCCCTGGGTATTGGCATGGGCTCGTTTCTTGTACGTCTGAGACAAAGCGGAAAGAATCTTCAACGCAGAAATTAAACCTGCAAAAATGCCTTCCAATATCAAAAAGCATAAAGAAACGCATCCTATCAACGCAATCTTACAACAATGCAGCCGGCCAGCAGGAGTAATCATCCCAGCTGGCCGGCCCTTTATAGCTGCATATCATTTTCCTTTGTTCAATTAACGCACGATTTCAATATAAGTTTCTCCTGTCATCTGTGTCCAGTAGTTACGAATAACATTCTGGTTTGTTACACCATAATTCGGGTCATTGACCTGGCATTCAGCCATATCCCGTAAAAAGTGCACACACAAGTGGCCATCAAACCCATTACCGATGATAGATCCGCTCAGGTGGGGCGTGTTGTGCATAGACGCCAGCGACCAACGGCCGTCCGGCAACTTTACATAGATCGGTTTTGGCGTCCATGTGGTTTTATTGCCGAAAGCAACGTTCATAATTTGCGTATCCCTAAGTGTAAGGGGTTCAGAGTCGGCATGGCGTCCCAGAGAATACAAACGTAATGTCCAACTTCGATTGCTGGCAGGGTCGAACACCAATACATTCTGCCCACTCTTTATGCTAGGTTTGACACTGTCAAACCAATGCAGCAGCTTCACCTCGCTGATACCGGGTCCATCGATGATACCGGCACCTTCCTCCAGGGGGGGTAAGGGTGTAGAAGCATCCTTAGCGCTGCCACCGTACAGCACCTGCTGGGTAGCAGAACCGGCTATACCGTCGGACACCAGATTATTTCGCAGTTGAAATTCTGCTACTGCTTCCCTGGTTTCAGCGGAATAGGTGCCGGTGACGGTAGCATTAAAGCCGAGGTTCTTCAGAGCAGTTTGTAAAGTCGTAACAGCGGAGCCAGTTGAGTTAAGCTTTAGGGTGGTGTAGGTTGGCGGCGGCGTAAGCGCGGGCTCGTCCGCCCCACGGGCGCTGCCGCCTTGCAAAACGGCATATGTCTTGGCACCGGCAAGGCCATCGCTGGCCAGTCCATTATTTGCCTGGAATGCCTTTACCGCAGCAATGGTGGCGTTGTCATATGTACCGTTAATGCTGCCGCCATAGTATTTCAGGTTTTGCAACAGCTGCTGAACAAGCTTCACGTCATCGCCGGTATAGCCTTTTCGCAATGTGCGGCTAAGAGTCACGCCAGACGGCGCTTGCGTTGGGGTAGGCGTTGCATCCTGCGTCGGCGCTGGCGTCTGTGTCGCTGCATCCGTAGGCACCGGTGTGGCTGCATCTGTCGGTGCAGGTGTGACGGTCGTGCCTTCCCCCGCTTGTGCGTACAAAAGTGTTAATGTCTTTGAACCAGCCAATCCATCGGCTGTCAGCTTGTTATTCTTTTGAAACTGTTTGACGGCACTCTCTGTTCCGCGGCCAAATTTTCCATCAGCCGCCCCTGGCGTGTACCCCAACGTAATCAAGGCCTGCTGCATAGATGCTACAGCACTGCCGCTAGAGCCGTACCGGAGTGTAGCATAACTGCCTGAACCAGAGTTGCCATTGGACGGTGCAGGTGTCACTGTCGCCGATGTTTCAGGCGTTGCTGTCGCTTGTGGCGCTTCGCCCGCGGTGCCATATAGGGCGGTCAGCGTATTGTTGCCTGCAAGCCCATCCGGGACAAGGCCCTTGCTTCTTTGAAAGCTTTTTACCGCATTTTCTGTTCCACGGCCAAACTTGCCATCCACACCTTTGGTATCAAAACCAAGGTTTGTCAGCGCCTGCTGCATGACCCTAACCTGCTCGCCGCTGCTGCCATAACGCAGCGTGGCGTACCGGGCTTCAGCCGGCGCAGTAACAAAGGATGTCATGCAAAGTATAAACGCCAGAACGATCGCAGTTCTGCCGCGCAGCGCAGATTTCATTGGTGTGTACCTCCTCGCGAAATGGTAAGCACAGTATACCAAACGATGACACTTTCGTAAATAAGTTTTAAGAATTTATTACAATAATTTATTACTTTCGTGTTTTCTGTAAAATTGCAGGACACATCTTGAAAAAAGAATAAAATAAGAAGGAAAATCCGTTATAATGGAAGAAATATGACTCGTTAAGGAGGGATGGGCATGAGCAAGTCAAGGTCGGCCCACTGGAAATGGTTGGCGGGTTTAGTTCTGATGCTTGTGGTTTTCATGATGATACCGGCAGCACTGGCGCAGGATTCTTTTGTGATAAAGGCTGATACCCTGAATATGAGCAAGCTGACAGACAGCGCATATGTTGAGGAAAATTTGTCTGCCGCGACGCAGTACATCCGTATCACCTACGCACTGCCTAGTTCAAAGCAGGTTCGGCTGCAGGTTACACAAACAGGCACAAGTAATGTCGTCATGGACAAGAACTATGGCCAGGTTTCCGGAACCTTCAACTCAGGGGATATCTATCTAAAGTACTCCCGCAGCGCAACCATTCAATACACCATCACGCTGACTGTTGGAGATCAGACATACACCTTTCCCTTCTACCGTAAACTCATGGTCCTCAAGAACAACTCGGCATGTACCTTCGGCGTACGCATCAAACAGTTGGACAAAGGCCTTACGGATGCCTGGACCATGGCCACCCCCATCGACCTTGCGGAGATCGCAGCCCTTCCCGGCGGCGTAAAGCGCTTCAATGTCTGTGCCAGCAACATGTATGTGATAGGGACAGTCTCCGTTCGCGTGCAGGATGGCAATTTACGCGTATCTTTACAGCTTGCGGAAGACAACACATTAGATAACAGCAAATTCGAAATTCTGGATCAACGGTTGTTTTTGATCACCAGTCCGCTGGATTGGAATAGCATCGACCCAAGGCGATTGACTGAGAATGAGTTTGAAATTGGCACAGATATTTCCCTGGAAGATCGCTTGCCAGGGGTACAGTACGCTGTTATGTATCTGCCGATCAAACTGACCTACGACCCCAACGGCCTGGAGCGTTTCAGCTATAACACCAAGGAGGACCTTGAACTAATCCGGCAGTTGGAAATCTGGGATGCCATGAAGGAATCAGAAAAATCCGCATCAGTCGGTTGAACTCTATAGCTTTCGAACGCGCCTTGCCACTTGGCAAGGCGCGTTTATTTCATGTACAGGCGCTAGCACCTTTTTATGGACCATATACATAATTATGATGGTCATGAAAAAGGTGGTAGAGCAATGAAGCGCTTTTCCTTGCCTGTTATTTCCGGGTTGTTGGCCGGCTGCATGCTATATTTCCCAGCAGAGTCGGCCCAAGCCGCCTCCGATGCCTTACGGCTGTGGGTAGCGGCCGTACTGCCAAGCCTCTTCCCCTTTCTTGTGTGCATGCTGTTTGCTGCTGGCAGCCTAGCGGGAGGACATAGAAAAGGTACAAATCGGCTGCTGGGTATGCCCTCGGGCATGGCCGTCTTTTGGCTGATGGGCCTTATGAGCGGTTCTCCGGGCGGAGCGCGCCTTATACAGGAGCTTGAGCTTACAAACGACGCAGGCAGAAAAGCAACCCAGCGCTTTGCCCTGTACTCCGGTACCATGAGCCCCATGTTTTTTGTGGGAACGCTGGGCGGCTGGCTTCACAGTACACGCCTGGGCTGGCTGATGCTTCTGTGCCACTGGCTTGGTGCGATCGTTGCAGGCCAATTGTCTCGCTTTATCTTTGCCGCTCCCGAACTGCCAGAAAAAGGTCTGCTTACAAAAAAAAAGCCGCTTTCCTTGGCCCAAGTGATACAAAGCGCCGCCATGGCCATGCTTACCGTATGCGGCCTGATGGTATTAGGCAGCGTGACTGCCACTATGGTACAATGCACATTGCCTAATTTGCCTGAAGGCTTGCTAGCGGGGCTGCAAGCCTTTATGGAAGTGACCGCCGGCTGCTCACGCATCCTTTTGCTATCCATCCCTCCAGCTTTCCCCGCACTACGCCCGGCACTGCTTTGTGCTGCTGCTTCCTTTAGCGGCCTTTCCATCATCCTGCAAAATTTAGCCTTTTTGCAGGATGCCGGCGTCACTTTCCGCTTTCTTTTGGTTAGCGCGTTTTGCCGGGCCGCAGTATCCTTTGGGCTCTGTTATCTATTATTTCCTTTGTCAGGTGCACAGGTCGTTGCCACCAGTGCACCGGCTGCAGGCACAAGTCATCTTGTGCCGATTTCACTCGTTGTTATCTGGTTTCTCTGCTTACTTTTACCAGATGTACTGCACAGAAAGAAATTGTTTTCTTGATTCCCATCTGTTTCCCATGGTATAATAGCAGGAAGCATGTGCAGGAAAAGCATATGTGCAAGGAGATTAGCATGTGGGAATTTTTTAAGAAAATGCTTGGCGGAAGCAATGAAGCGGCAGTACGCAAGCTTGAAAAAACTGTAAATGCCATTGAAGCATTGGAAGAAAGTTATAAAGGACTCACCGACGATCAGCTGCGGGCAAAAACAGCAGAGTTCAAGCAGCGCCTTCAAAACGGCACCACGTTGGATGAGCTTTTACCAGATGCGTTTGCTACTGTCCGGGAAGCCGCTGTCCGCTCCATCGGCCAGCGCCACTACCGGGTACAGCTTCTGGGCGGCATTGTACTTCATCAGGGCCGCATTGCTGAGATGAGAACCGGCGAAGGTAAAACGCTGCTTTCCACCTTGCCGGCATACTTAAACGCATTGACCGGCAAGGGTGTGCATATCGTGACGGTGAACGATTACCTAGCCAAACGCGACAGCGAGTGGATGGGCAAAATTTACCGCTTTCTTGGCCTGTCTGTCGGCCTGATTGTGCATGACCTTACCAATGACCAGCGCCGGACAGCTTATGCCTGCGATATTACCTACGGTACCAACAATGAACTGGGCTTTGACTATCTGCGCGATAACATGGTCATCTTTCAAAAAGATATGGTACAGCGCGGCCATCACTTCGCCATCGTCGACGAGGTTGACTCTATACTGATTGACGAAGCCCGTACGCCGCTGATCATATCCGGCCAGGGGGAGCAATCCACCGACATGTACGAAAAGGCCGACCGCTTTGTGATACGGCTGCGCAATGAGACTGACTACACCATTGATGAAAAGCAAAAGGCCGTCATCCTGACAGAAGAAGGCACCCGCAAGGCAGAAAATGCCTTTTCTGTGGACAACCTATCCGATATTGAAAATACCACGCTGAACCACCACATCCTCCAAGCCCTAAAAGCCCATGCCATGATGAAGCGGGATGTGGACTATGTAGTGCAAAACGGCGAGGTCGTCATCGTCGATGAGTTCACCGGCCGCCTGATGGTAGGCCGCCGCTATTCCGACGGGCTTCACCAGGCCATTGAGGCCAAGGAGCATGTGAAGGTCGAACGGGAGAGCAAAACACTGGCTACTATCACCTTCCAAAACTATTTCCGCATGTATAAAAAGCTTTCCGGCATGACCGGTACGGCCAAAACGGAAGAGGGCGAATTCCAAGGCATTTACAGCCTGGACGTTGTTCAAATCCCAACAAACAAAGCCATGATCCGCAAGGATTTGAACGACCTGGTTTACAAGACCAAGCAGGGTAAGTTCAAGGCTGTACTGCAGGAAATCATTGAAAAAAACAAAACCGGCCAGCCGGTTCTGGTAGGTACCGTCTCCGTGGAAACCAGCGAAATGCTCAGCCACATGCTGGAGATGCGTGGTGTGCAGCACGAGGTATTGAATGCCAAGCACCATCAAAAGGAAGCTGAAATCGTTGCCCAAGCTGGCCACTTTGCTGCCGTCACCATCGCTACCAACATGGCCGGCCGCGGTACCGACATACTTCTGGGCGGCAACCCCGATTATCTGGCCCGGCGGCAGATGCGCCAGGAAGAGTTCCTTCCCGAGCTGATTGAAGAAGCAACTGGCCACAATGAAAACGTTCCGCAGGAAGTGCTGGATGCCAGAGCCCGGTACAATGAGCTGCTGACAAACTACAAAAAGACGACCGATGTGGAGCATGAGCGGGTTGTGGCCGTCGGCGGCCTGCATATCATCGGCACAGAGCGCCACGAAAGCCGCCGCATCGATAACCAGCTTCGCGGCCGCGCCGGACGCCAGGGCGATCCCGGTTCTACCCAGTTCTTCATCTCCCTGGAAGACGATGTCATGCGCTTGTTCGGCTCCGAGCGTATCGCCCCTCTGGTGGAGCGGCTGGGCATGAACGATGAGCAGCCCATGGAAGCCGGGCTTTTGACCAAGCAAATCGAAAGTGCGCAAAAGCGTATTGAAGGCCGCAACTTTGACATCCGCAAACACGTATTGCAGTTCGACGATGTTATGAACAAGCAGCGTGAAATCATCTACGGCCAGCGCCGTCAGGTGCTGGAAGGCGCCAACATGCAGGATTATGTGCAGAAGCTGGTTAAGGATTTGATTCATTCTGTAACAGCCCGCCACTGCGCCGGCGAAATCACCGATGATTGGGACCTTGCAAGCGTTGCTGAATACCTGGAAAAGCTATGCATTAAAAAAGGCGTGATTGAGGCTCATCGTAAGGAAATTGAAGATTGGGACCTCCCGCAGTTCGACGCCTTTTTGGAAAAGCAGGCCGAGGAGTTCTATGTGGAGCGGGAAACTGCCCTCGTGGAAATGGGCATCGACATGCGTGAATTTGAACGCGTGGTGCTCCTATCCGCTGTAGATGCCCGCTGGATGGATCACATTGATGCCATGGATCATCTGCGTGATGGCATTGGACTTCGGGCTTACGGCCAAAGGGACCCGGTAGCCGAGTATAAGCTGGAAAGCTTTGAAATGTTTGATGAAATGGTCCGCCTCATTCGGGAAGATACTGTAACCAGGCTCTATCAAGCCAGGGTTCAAAAGGCACCGGAACGTCACGCGGTAGCAACGCCCACACAGGCGACCGGGTCAGACAGCAACTCTTTACAGCAGCGGACCATGCCTGATGGCAGCAAAATCAGCCGCAATTCCCTCTGCCCTTGCGGCAGCGGCAAAAAATACAAGCACTGCCATGGCAAAGATGAGTAACAAGTTTTTCTGGCTTCTGAACTATTTTTCAGGGATGGGAAGGGGTGAAACCCCTTCCGTGAAATCGTCGTCCGGCTGTGCCGGGCGCGCGGGGCTTGCGAAGCAAGCATTCTTCACGCTTTTTCCCGCCCGCGGGCCAAAGTGAGGGGGATAGCAACTCTGAAGCTGGCCCGTAGGGAAAATTACAAAGTCAAAAAAATGACAACGTCATTTTTTTGAATATAAAGGATGTGATGGCATGATTGAGTTGGATCAATTCCGGCAGGACCTGATTCGGATCCGTGAAAGCATTATGCAGGCAGGTGATGCACTTTAACATCGCTCGCATGAAGGAAGAAGTCAGCGAGTTAGAGGAAGAAATGAACGCCCCGGAATTCTGGAACAACCTGGAGCGGTCTACCAAGGTGAATCAGCGCTTAAGTGCGCTTCGGGGCAAGCTTGCCCATTACAACAAACTGTGCGACCAGGCCGATGACATTGAAGTAATGATGGAGCTGGCCGAGGAAGGCGATGACGAAGACCTGGTGCAGGAAGCCGGCCAATCGCTGGAATCGCTTCGCAAGGACGCCGATGCTCTGGAACTGGAAACGCTGATGCGGGGCGAATATGACGATAATAACGCCATTTTGTCCCTGCACGCCGGTGCAGGTGGCACCGAAGCCCAGGACTGGACGCAGATGCTCTACCGCATGTACACCCGCTACTGTGAAATCATGGGCTTTAAAGTAAAGGTGTTGGACCTGTTGGACGGTGACGAAGCCGGCGTCAAAAGCGTCACCTTTGAGGTAGAAGGAGAAAACGCCTATGGGTTTTTACGTGGTGAAAAGGGCGTGCACAGGCTTGTACGCATCAGCCCCTTCGACTCCAACGCCAGGCGTCACACCTCCTTCTCCTCTTTGGATGTGGCCCCGCTGCTGGAGGATGACGCCGCATTTGTAATCAATATGGAAGAAGTGAGAATTGATACATACCGCGCCAGCGGCGCCGGCGGCCAGCATGTTAACCGCACCGACTCCGCTGTGCGTATGACCCATATTCCCACCAATACCGTCGTGCAGTGCCAGAATGAGCGCAGCCAGGTACAAAACAAGGAAATGTGCCTGAAAATGCTCAGAAGTAAACTGCTGGAACTGCGGGAGCGGGAAAAGGAAGAGAAGATGGCGGATATCAAGGGTGAAATGAAAAAGATCGAATGGGGCAGTCAAATCCGCAGCTACGTCTTCCAGCCCTATACCATGGTCAAGGACCACCGCACCGGCTTTGAATCCGGCAACGTGGATGATGTCATGAACGGTAACCTTTCCGGCTTTGTTACCGCGTATTTGAAAATGCAATGAGACTGCTTCAGCCGGTTCAAAAGCACGCAAGGCTCCGAAACCCCAACCCCGCCTGCGGCGGATGAGGGCGGGGTGGATGAGACTGGCGAAACGAGCAGCGCGAGTAGGAGTGAAGCGGTGCGACGATTGAGCTGGATGGAAATGGAACCGAGCAGGCAAAAACGGGAGCTTATCGATAATAAGTGACCGGAATTGCCTGCGATGGCGACGATGCAAGCAAAATGCCATCACCTAGATGGCATTTTGCGATTGCGGCGCTCTTCAGCCGGCTGGTCAGGGGGGATTTTTTTAGAAAAAAAGCTCCCCTGGATCCCTTCAAAAACCTATTAAGGTAATAACTATGAAGAAAACTTTGCAGAGCTTAGGATGTATTGCATTTGCGCTGGTTCTTCTCCTCGGCCTCTTATGCGGAGCAATTCTCTCTGCCGGCGGCAGTTCACAGTTTATGAATACTCTATTCCTGCGCCATGCAACACCAGGAATCACTGGTGTGGATACAGCAGAGTATTCAGGCTTGGCGGAGAAGATCACAACGTACCTTACAGGCAAAGAAGATACATTCCAGACCACGTTGTCGGTTCATGGGCAAATGCGGGAAGCCTTTTCAGAAAAGGAACTTACCCATATGCAGGATGTCAAGGACCTCTTTGCCCTGTGCAAAACACTCTTAATGGTGAGCATTGCCTATCTCCTGCTCTGGACAGCGCTTTTGTTTGCAGATCGTAAAAATCTGCCGTACATTACCGCACGGATGTACTTGATTACCGGTGCATGTGTCGCTGCAATAGGACTGAGCCTGGCAATCTGGGCAGCCATTGACTTTCACACCCTGTTTACGCTCTTTCACAAGGTGTTCTTTACAAACAACCTTTGGCAGTTAAATCCTAAGCAAGACCTGCTTTTGCAATTGATGCCTACCGGCTTTTTTGTGGATTACGCCGCCCGAATTGGGCTTGTATGGCTTTGCGGCGGGATAATTTTCGCGATGATCGCACTATTGTACCTGAGGAAAAGGAAGCAGCGCACATGACCTATAGCACGCAAAGCCGCGAGACGGCAGACAGTTTGAAAAACAAAGAATTGGTGCGCGTGCTCGCGCTTGAAACCTCCTGCGATGAGACCGCAGCCGCCATTGTGGAAAACGGCCGTACCATCATCAGCAATGTGGTTTTTTCGCAGATCGATCTCCATGCTTTATACGGTGGCGTGGTGCCCGAAATCGCCAGCCGTGCCCATGTGGAAGCCTGTAACAGGGTGATTGATGAATCGCTATCACAAGCTGGGCTTTCGTTTGAACAAATCGATGCCCTGGCGGTAACTCATGGGCCTGGGCTGGTTGGCGCGCTTTTAACAGGCGTCAGCTGTATGAAGGGCCTGGCTTATGCCTTGAACCTGCCGCTGATCCCCACTAACCATATCGAGGGCCACGTCAGCGCCAACTATCTTTCCCATCCCGATTTGAAGCCGCCCTTTTTATGCCTTGTTGTCAGCGGCGGTCACAGTCATTTGATTGAAGTGCAGGATTATGGCGTTTATCGTCTGCTGGGCCAGACCCAGGACGATGCGGCCGGAGAAGCCTTTGATAAGGCTGCCCGGATACTGGATCTACCCTACCCTGGCGGCCCAAGGTTGGATGCCCTGGCGGAGGAAGGTGATCCAACCGCATTCCACCTGCCCAAGCCCAAGCCGGAGGGACGATATGACTATAGCTTTTCCGGCCTTAAAACCGCATTCATCAACACAGCTCACAAGCTGACACAACAGGGCCTGGCGCTTCCCAAAGCGGACATGGCTGCCGCCTTCCGCATGGCGGTGGTATCCTCTTTATGTGAAAAGGCAATGCTGGCTGCCAAAGAAACAAAAGCGCCAGCCCTGGCACTGGCCGGCGGCGTTTCCGCCAACAGCCTGCTCCGGCGTATGATGCAGGAACAGTGCAATACGGCTGGTATTCCACTATACATGCCCAAGTTATCCCTTTGCACAGATAACGCAGCCATGATCGCCAGTGCTGCCTATTACCGGCTGTTGCGCGGAGAAATCGGTGAATTGACGCTGAATGCCCAACCTGCTTTACGGTTGGTTTGAATGATTAGCATCTCCTTACCGCCTAAATGGCGGTTTTTTAATAGAAGATTTGTAAAGCTCGCTTGACATTTTTCTTCGTAGGCTCTATACTGAGTACGTAAAGCATACTTTACATTTTTGAGGTGGAGTCATGCCATGAAAAACAGACTGGAAGAACTCAGAAAGCAGCGAGGCATCGGCCAGGAGGCCCTGGCGGATACCCTCCAAGTATCCAGACAGACCATCAGTTCCCTGGAGAATGGGCGCTACAATCCATCCATCTTGCTGGCAATGAAGATTGCCAGGTACTTTGGGCTGCCGGTAGAAGAAGTCTTTTTGTATGAGAAGGAGAAGCAATGAAGGGGAAACGTTTTCTGTTAATGGTCCTTGCCCTGTTTGGTATGACGCTAATACTGGCGGGGATTTTTGTATTCCCCGGAGAAGAACAAAAAAAGGCCGCAGGTTTATGCTACGGCTTTGGATCAGCTGCATTCGGGCTGGGGCTGGCCTGGTTTGCGGGCACGTTTGTTTCTTCACTCCAAAATGAGCAGGTGAAACGCCGCAAAGCCATTGCTATGACAGATGAAAGGAACATCGCGATTCAAGACAAGACAGGCGCGATGATAGAAAAGCTCACCACGTATGGTCTGATCGTATGGATTTTTACTGCGTGCATACTCTTTACGGACATCAGCCATGTACTGCCACCTATCATTCTGCTGGTTTTGCGTTTCTTGCTGATGGTTTATTATACCAACCGATTCATGAAAGAAATGTAACGCCTGCTAATCACTATAGAAAGCGCAGCTCCTTAAAAATGTACACAAACAAGAATATGGTGAAGATCGATGTCCCTGTCGTAAACGCCACCAGTTGACCGGCCAGCTTGCCATCCGCCCCCATCTGCTGAGCCATAGTATAGCTGGATACGGCGGTGGGTGATGCGAACAGCACCAACAGCGCCAGCAGCGCCTCGCCGCGAAAACCGATCAGTGCTGCTAACGTCAAGAAAACGCAAGGCACAATTACCATGCGGGCCAAAAGCCCCAAGCCGATCTGTCTTGCGTTTTCTTTTGCGTCGGCAAAGCGCAGCGAAGCTCCTAGCGTAAGCAGGCACAAAGGTGTCGCCACAGACGACATATCCTTGACCGTTTTTCGGATGACAGCCGGAACAGGAATCCCAAGCAGCAGAACTGTTAAACTCAACAAAGCCGCAACCACCAGAGGATTTTTGATAATACCTAAGGCAATCTTTCCGAAACTCACCTTGCCCATGCGGAAGTATTCCAGCACGAACACAGCCAGCGCATTGCTAAGCGGCACGAATACGCTGCCCAGTAAAGCGACGGATGCGGCATTCCCTTCTCCATACAGAGAGACAGCCACTGCCAGGCCAAAGATCAAAAAATTGCTACGAATAATGGTCTGCACGATGGCTGCCCGCTTTTTGTTGTCCTTTTCAAATCGCGGTATCAGCCACATGGAAAGTCCAAAGATCAAAAACACACAGGCAACAGTATACCCAATCAAGGCTGGGTTAAAAGCTTGACTCAGATCAACAGCATACAGGTTTTGAAAGAGAAGTATGGGCAGAAAAATGCGAAAAGCAATATTATCTACCTTGCGCAGCGTTTGTTCATCTGCCAGGTTCAGCCTCCTTACCCCCACGCCCACCAGCATCATCAATATAAGAGGCAATACCACCTGAACAGATACAAGTAAATTCTGCAAATCGCTCGATCCTTCCCTTATACATTATATGGATGCTTGGGCGCTGCCCGTCTCTTTCTTCACTGCTGCACGAAGATACATAAATAGGCCAAGCAGTACCACTACCCCGCCGGATAGCAGCAGGAGACTGGGCTTCTCGTCAAACATCATCAGCGCCCATAGCATGGCGCCTACCGGCTCGCCAAGTAATGCAAAAGAAACCACATGGGCGCTGACGCTGCCTAGCGCATAGGTAAATACCGCATGCCCCATTAGCGTGGAGCCCAATACCAAACCGGCAAGATACCATATGGCGTTTCCCGGCAGATGAAAGCCGCCGGCAAAAGGCACGAGCAAACCCAGGATCAGCGCTGTCGTCAAATAGACAAATACCGTATACCCCATCGCAGGCAGGCTCTTGCGCGCATGCCGGCCGCACAGCCAGTGACCGGCCATGGTGACAGCTCCTGAGAGTGCCAAAAGGTCACCGCCAATATCGCCGCCAAGCCCCGTCAGGCTGTTTACCCCAATCAAAACGGCGCCAATCAGCGCTACCAGAGCGCCGGGGCGAGCCTTTTTTTGCATGGGCTCATGGAGCAATAGTCCAGAAAAGGCAGCCACAAACAAGGGTTGTGTGCAAACTAGCGCTACTGATGCAAAGGTGGATGTGCTGTTCATGGAAGTCATCCATGTAAAGTAGTGCAATGCCAGAAAAACCGCAGCCAGCACGCCAAACAACAGCTGCCGCTTTGGTGCATGCCATACCTGTCCAAGCGATGAATAAGACTCCCCCGGTCTTTTGCGCAGGGAAAAGGGCAACAGCAAAAGGCCAGCAGAGAGCATACGCAAAAAGGCGATGGTAATAGGGGTTGCACCTTGCAATAGCGCTCCTTTTACCATCGGCCCGCTATAGGAAACCATGAACACACCGAAGATAACCAGCAGGTAGGCTTTCTTTCGCGAAGCGGGCATGGGATTAATTCCTTTCTCATTTGGCATACTATATGACCGTTTCCTGCATCGAAAGGATTTCGCGCTATCAGGCGCGACAACGGCTTACCGATCGCCTTGTTCCTTCGGATTGCATCCTTGATTTGATTCCAGATGAAGTTTTCTGGGTGGTTGCGGGAGGCTCCGTAGCCGAAGCGCCACCTTTGGCGGGTAAAGCGAGGCGGAGGAGGCCAGCGAAACAAGCTGCGAGAGCGGTATCGAATCGAGGCGACACTTGATATGACCGGACTTTCTTTTACAAAAGAGGCCTTCCCGCTAAAAAGATCATCCCGCGTTTCCCTCGCTCCTGCCCTTCCGTCCCAGCCAGACCATCAGCACGGCAATATCGGCCGGGGAGACACCGGGAATTCGGGCGGCCTGCCCCAAGGAGCGCGGACGCTGGCGGTCAAGCTTTTGACGGGCTTCGATACGCAGGGCATCCATGGAAAGATATGGCGCATCGGGTGGAAGCAATGCGTTTTCCATGCCCCTGGCCTTTGCAAGCTGAGATTCCTGCTTGCGCAGGTAACCGTCATATTTGACGGAAATTTCGGCCTGCTCTGCGGCATCTGAAGATGCACCCATCAGTTCAGGAGCAAGGGATTGTATATGGGCAAAGCTCACAGCAGGCCTTCTCAAGAGTTCCTCACCGGTCAGTGTCCCAACATAAGGCGGTTCGCCCAAAGCATCCAACAGCTCTGCCCGCTCCTTTGTCGGGGGCAGCGAAAGGCCTGCCAGTTTTACACGCAGTTCTTTGGTTTCCTTGGCCTTTGCTTCCATGCGGCGCAGCCGATCTTCCCCCGCCAGCCCAGCCTTATAGCCCAATTCTGTCAAGCGAAGGTCCGCATTATCCTGCCGCAGGTACAGACGGTGCTCCGCACGGCTGGTCATCATGCGGTAGGGTTCGTCAGTGCCTTTGGTGGTCAGATCATCCGCCAGCACGCCGATGTACGCCATGTCGCGGGTGATAATCAGCGGCTCTTTTCCCTGCAGCTTCAACGCGGCATTCATGCCAGCCAACAAGCCTTGTGCGGCGGCCTCCTCATAACCGGAGGTTCCGTTGACCTGCCCCGCAAAATACAAACCGGGAATAGACAACGCTTCCAGCGTGGGCTTTAAAGCTCTGGAATCGATGCAGTCGTATTCAATGGCATAAGCCAGCCTGGTCAAAATTGCGTTTTCCAATCCGGGCACACTGCGGTACATCAACCACTGCACATCCTCCGGCAAGCTGGAGGACATACCCTGTATGTACCATTCAGCGCTATTCATGCCTTCCGGCTCCAGAAAGACCTGATGTCTGTCCTTATCTGCAAAACGGTTAATTTTATCCTCAATACTGGGGCAGTACCTGGCACCTGTCCCTTTGATATCTCCCCGGTACATAGGCGCCCGGTGCAGGTTTTGACGGATGATTTGATGAGTCTTCTCATTGGTCCAGGTCAGATAGCATAGCATACGGTTGGCAAGCGCATGATCCGTCAAAAAAGAAAAGGGTGTCACCGGCTCGTCACCGGGCTGGGGCTCCATTTTGCTAAAATCAACAGAGCGCACATCTACCCTGGCCGGTGTGCCGGTCTTGAACCGGCGCAGCTCAAAGCCAAGGCCGGTTAGCGCGTCTGATAAATGATTGGCTGCCAGCAGGCCCTGGGGGCCGCTGTTCCAGTTTGTTTCACCAATAATGATCCGACTCTTCAAATACACGCCGCTGGCGATAATTACCGCCGGGCAATCCACCGTTTCTCCGGTGGTGGTCATGATACCGCAAATCTCGCCGTTTTGTGTGAGTATGCGGCTGATCTCCCCTTGGCGAATGGTTAAATTAGGCTGTGCAAACAACGCTGAGCGCATGCGGTTTTGATATGCCTGCTTGTCCGCCTGGGCACGAAGGCTGTATACCGCCGGGCCTTTGCCCCGATTGAGCATACGGCTTTGTAAAAATGTATCGTCGATGGCGCGGCCCATTTCGCCGCCCAAGGCATCCAACTCCCGAACCAGATGGCCCTTGGAGGTGCCCCCAATAACGGGATTGCAGGCCATCAGCGCGATAGCATCAATATTCAATGTATATAAAAGAGTGGGAATGCCCATACGTGCAGCGGCTAGTGCAGCCTCGCAGCCCGCATGGCCGGCTCCCGCCACTACCAGATGGTATGCCATGAAAAGTCCCCTTTCTTGTCTAAAGCGCACTCATTATATCATGTGTAACTATCTGTGCAAAGGAGAAAAATCCGCCTTATAAAAATAACACAAACTGGAAAGTAGAATCAAAAGTAAAAGTACATTAATATAAGAAGAAACCCTTTTCTTTTTGCTGCCAAAATGGTATAATAAATCGTTGGAATTTTATCTTGGACGGTGGAAAAACCATGATACTGCACCTTGGCATGGACCGCAATGTCCCCTTTTCACAGATCATTCTCCTGGTAGATTTGAGCCGCGAAAAGACGAAGGATACCCAAACTGTGATCCAAGCCCATAAGGCGGCAGGCCGGCTGCAATCCCTTGGGGAACCAGTCAAGTCCATGGTATTGGTTCAGATGAACAAGGAGCAATGGTGCTACCTTTCTCCCATATCGGTACGTACCTTATTCCGCCGAGTCCACGCAAATCTAGGATAAGCGCAGGTGATCTTTATGTCCGAGTATCCTATTGAAAAGAACCCCCTTAGCCCAGCCACTTCAAGCGTTCAGGGTGCGGGTCAGCAAAACCATTATGACGAAACGCAGATTCAAGTATTGGAAGGGCTGGAGGCTGTCCGCAAACGCCCCGGCATGTACATTGGCTCCACCGATGTCAGGGGCCTGCATCATTTGGTGTATGAAATTGTTGATAATTCCATTGACGAAGCCCTGGCAGGCTATTGCACCGATATCCATGTGACCCTACACAAGGATATGAGCGTCAGCGTCAAAGACAACGGCCGCGGCTTTCCAGTGGGCATTCATCCCAAAATGGGTAGACCGGCAGTAGAAGTTTGCTTGACCGTGCTCCATGCCGGCGGCAAGTTCGGCGGCGATGGCTATAAAGTATCCGGCGGCCTGCACGGCGTCGGCGCTTCCGTGGTGAACGCCCTGAGCAGTAGATTGATGGTGCAGGTTTATCAGGACGGCAAAGTCTATCAGCAGGAATACGCCCGAGGCAAGATTCTGTATGATTTAAAAGTGATCGGCCAGACCGACCGCACCGGCACTACCATTCAATTTTGGCCGGATGTGAAAAGCCCAGAGGTTCCCGACGGCGTGTTTGAAACGGGAGACTTACAATTTGACGTGCTCTCTACCCGCATGCGGGAAATGGCATTCTTAAACAAAGGCGTGCGCATTATCTTAACAGATGAGCGGCCTGATGAACCCGTGGAAAAAAACTATCACTACGAGGGCGGCATCCGTGAGTTTGTTAAATACCTAAACCGCAATAAAGAGGTGCTATTCCCGGAGCCCGTCTATATTGAGGGTGTTAAAGGCACAGTCACGGCAGAAATCGCATTGCAGTACAACGACAGTTTTGCCGAAAACATTTATACCTTTGCCAACAACATACATACCCCCGAGGGCGGCACCCACTTAATGGGCTTTAACAGCGCACTCACCAGGGTGATCAATGATTATGGCCGTAAGTATAAGGTATTGAAGGAAGCCGACACCAACCTAAAGGGCGAGGACGTTCGCGAAAGTCTGACGGCCATCGTCAGCGTAAAGTTGGTGGAGCCTCAGTTTGAAGGTCAAACCAAAAGCAAATTGGGTTCCAGCGAGGTTCGCGGCATTGTAGATTCCCTGGTGTCCGAACAGCTTTCCACCTATCTTGAAGAAAACCCTTCCATCGCCAGGGCTATTATGGATAGGTGCTTAGGCGCCGCCCGGGCCAGGGAAGCCGCCCGCAAGGCGAGGGATTTGACACGCCGTAAAACAGTGCTGGAATCCGCCAGCCTGCCCGGCAAACTGGCTGACTGTTCCGAGCGTGATCCCAGCAAGTGCGAGATTTACTTGGTAGAGGGCGACAGCGCCGGCGGCAGCGCCAAGACGGGCCGCGACAGGCACTTCCAGGCCATCCTGCCCCTGCGCGGCAAGATTCTAAATGTTGAAAAGACCAGGCTGGATAAGGCCCTTTCCAATGCGGAAATCAAGGCCATGATCACAGCCTTTGGCTGCGGCATCGGCGACGATTTTAACACGGAAAAGCTGCGCTATCACCGCATTGTCTGCATGACCGACGCCGATGTGGATGGCAGCCATATCCGTATCCTGATGCTCACCTTCTTCTACCGCTACATGCGGCCGCTTATTGAAAAGGGCTTTGTGTACATTGCTATGCCGCCACTGTATAAGGTGACAAAGCAAAAGCAGGAGCACTACGTTTATAACGACCAGGAGTTGGAGGCGCTTTTGCAGCGCATTGGGCGCGATCCCAAGCCTGAAATCCAGCGTTACAAAGGCCTTGGCGAAATGAGCAGCGAACAGCTATGGACCACCACCATGGACCCGGCCACCCGTACCATGATGCGGGTCACCGTAGAGGACGCCATGGCCGCCGATGAAGTTTTTACCCTTTTGATGGGCGACAAGGTGGAACCGCGCAGGGAATTTATTGAGGAAAACGCCACCCTGGTAACAGACCTGGACGTATAAAAGCGGTAACGCAGTTAACGTACATGAGGTGAAAGCATGATTGAAGACCGCCTGATACCAATCGACCTGGAGAAAGAGGTAAAGCGTTCGTTTATCTCCTATGCCATGGCCGTTATCATCAACCGTGCCCTTCCCGACGTAAGGGACGGCTTAAAACCCGTGCACCGGCGTATTTTGTTCGCCATGAATGAACTGGGCATGACCCCGGACAAGCCTTTTCGAAAAAGCGCCCGTATCGTGGGCGATGTGCTCGGTAAATACCATCCCCATGGCGACAGCGCGGTGTATGATGCCATGGTACGCTTGGCCCAGGATTTTTCCACCCGTAATTTATTGGTGGAAGGCCAAGGCAACTTTGGCTCCGTGGACGGTGACGGTGCCGCGGCCATGCGTTATACCGAAGCACGCATGAGCAAGCTGTCCGTACACCTGCTGGGGGAAATCGATAAAGACACGGTAGACTTCTACCCCAACTTCGATGAGACGCTGATGCAGCCGTCCGTGTTGCCCAGCCGATACCCCAATTTGCTGGTCAATGGTTCCAGTGGAATAGCCGTTGGTATGGCCACCAATATTCCGCCCCACAACCTTCGGGAAGTGGTCAATGGCGTCATCTGCATGATCGATAACCCCGACGCCACACTGGATGATTTGATGGAGCATATCAAAGGTCCAGACTTCCCCACCGGTGGTGTGATACTGGGCCGTACCGGCATTCGAGAGGCCTACCACACAGGCCGCGGCCGCATTATTACAAGGGCAAAGAGTGATATAGAGCCCATGCAAAACGGCCGCAACCGCATTGTTGTCACTGAAATTCCCTATATGGTCAATAAGGCCCGGCTGGTGGAAAAAATCGCCGAGCTGGTGCATGAAAAGCGGCTGGAGGGCATTTCCGACATCAGGGACGAAAGCGACCGCAAGGGTATGCGTATCGTAGTGGAACTCAAAAAGGATGTTCAGCCCACCATCGTCCTGAACTATCTGTATAAGCACACCCAGATGCAGGAGACCTTTGGCGTCAATATGCTGGCACTGGTCAATGGCCGGCCCCAGGTGCTTTCCCTTCGAGAAATGTTGTATCACTATATTGAGCACCAAAAGGATGTCGTCACCCGCCGCACCAAGTACGATCTGGATAAGGCGCAGCAGCGGGCCCATATCTTGGAAGGCTTACTTAAGGCACTGGATCACATTGACGAGATCGTGCACATTATCCGCACCAGCAAGGATACCCCCACCGCCCGCCAGGCGTTGATGGATAACTTTGAGTTCTCCGAAAAGCAGGCGCAGGCCATCCTCGATATGCGTTTGGCACGCTTGACCGGCCTAGAACGCGATCGGCTGCAGGAGGAATATACCGAGCTGGAAAAGACCATTGCATACCTTTCCTCCATTCTGGCAGACGAAGGTTTGCTGATGAGCGTCATCAAGGAAGAAATCTCCGCCATACGCGACAAGTTCGGTGACGACCGGCGTACAGAATTGACTGCCATCGAGGGTGAGATCGACATTGCCGACCTCATCCAGCAGGAGGATATGGTTATCACCCTCACCCACTACGGCTACGTCAAACGCCTGCCCAAGTACACCTACAAAGCACAAAACCGGGGTGGCAAGGGCGTCATGGCCATGACAACCAGGGAAGAGGACTATGCCGAGCAGCTGCGGGTCATGAACACCCATGACGACATCATGTTCTTTACGAACCTGGGCCGGGTGTATACGCTCAAGTGCTTCCAGATTCCCGAAGCCGGGCGTACCGCAAGAGGCACTGCCATCGTCAATCTGCTGCAGCTCACCGGCGGCGAAAAAGTGACCACCATGATCCCTATGCCGGACGAAACAGCGGACCATTACCTGATGATGGCCACACGGGACGGCATGATCAAAAAAACACCGATGGAGGAGTTTGAAAACCTCCGCAAGAGTGGCCTCATTGCCATCACCCTAAAGGATGGCGATGAACTGGTGGATGTGGAACTAACCGACGGCAAGCGGGAACTGCTAATTGGCAGCCGGCTGGGCAAGGCCATTCGCTTCAGCGAAGAGCACATCCGCTCCACAGGCCGGTCCAGCATGGGCGTCAGCTCCATGCGCCTGGATGATGGTGATACGGTAATCTCCATGGCCATTGTTGAGGAAGGCGCGCAGGTGCTGGGCATCACCGCCAATGGCTTTGGCAAGCGTACCGAGGTTGAAGAATATCGCGAACAGGGACGTAATGGTAAAGGCATTATCGCCATGAACCTGACCGACAAAACCGGCCCCCTGGCGGCGCAGCTCCTGGTTCAGCCTGGCGAAGACATTCTGCTCATCACCGATGACGGCACCATTATCAGAACCAGCGTCGATGATATCCGCGTCTGCGGCCGCAACACCCAGGGCGTGCGCTTAATGCGCGTAGCCGAGGGCAGCCAGGTGGTAGGCGTCGCAAGGGCCGAAGCTGAGGAAGAAGAAGAAGAAGACGTCACTCCGGCGCCAGAGACCGAAGCGGAAATGGATGCAGAAGCAGATAACCACCAGACCACGCAAGATCAATGATCATGATTACATGGAGGGTAGCTTATGAAAAAGCTACCCTCCATGCTACATAAGTGATGCGCATGGTAATCCATTTATCTAGATGAGAAAATTACGCCATATAAAGGACGTGCGGCCTTGTCACTACATTTGCAACGCCTTTCCGTAGTCGATGGCCCCGAAATCTACGCATTAGTCCAATCCATCCTTACGGAGGACGGAGGCCCTGCATGCGGTATTTCCCCTGAAGAATTCCAGCCTTGGCTGCAAAGACAGCACGAAATTTCTTTGGGCATAAACATACCGGAAGGCCGCGTTCCCCAGACCACCTATTGGCTGTATAATGACAATACTCCGGTAGGCATGTGCAAGCTCAGAACTGTTTTATCCCCGGCGCTGGCAAAAAGGGGCGGCCACATCGGCTATGCCATTGCTCCCTTTGCCCGCGGGCGCGGCTATGGCAAGGAGCAGCTGCGGCTTATACTGATAGAAGCAAAGAGGCAAGGCATGACCAGAGCCATGGTTACCGTCCGTAATCACATTACAGCATCCATCCGTGTGGCACTTTTCAATGGCGGTATCATTGAAAGGGTATCGGAAGAAGACCACTATATCTGGTTTGACCTGAAATAAAACGCAAAGGATGAATCAACCATGGCCCTGCACTTAAAACGGCTCTCCCCCACCGATGGTGACGATGTTTATGCCCTCACACAAGCCATGCCCAGTGAAGAGAATGGCTTCTATAATTCAGCCAATGGCCTTTCACGCGAGGCCTTTTGCGCATGGCTTACGCAGCAGCATGACATGTCTCAAGGCATCGGCCTTGCGGAAGGCTGGGTTCCCCAAACCATTTACTGGCTGTATGATGGGGATCAGCCTGTAGGCATGTGCAAGCTGCGGACGAGGCTGACAGAAGCCCTCCTAAACGGCGGCGGAAATATTGGCTATGCCATCGCTTCCTCTGCTCGCGGCAAAGGTTATGGCAAGGAACAGTTGCGCCTTGTGCTGGAAGAAGCCAAGAAAGCAGGCCTTGACAAGGTGCTGATTACAGCCCGCAACTACAATAAAGCTTCTATCGGCGTAGCGCTGGCCAACGGCGGTGTGATCGCAAGAATATCAGAGGATGAGCACTTTATCTGGATCACGCTTTGATACCATCAAATAAAGGATGCATTGTTTATGTCACTTTATTTAAAGCGCCTAGCCCCTTTGGATGGGTATGATGTTTACACCATGACGCAAGCTATGCCCAAAGAAGAAAACGGCTTTCAAAACTCCGCTCAGGGTCTCTCATTTGAAGCATTTCGAGCCTGGCTGCAAAGACAGCACGATATCTCCCTGGGCATTGACCTGCCCAATGGCTTTGTCGCGCAAACCATCTATTGGCTGTATGATGGCGACCAGCCTGTTGGCTCTTGCAAGCTTCGGCTTACGCTCAGCGAAGCGCTGCTAAAGCGCGGCGGTAATATAGGCTACGGCATTGCTCCGTACGCCCGGGGTAAAGGTTATGGCAAGGAGCTGCTGCGCCTAATACTGCAGGTAGCCAAAGGCCATGACCTAACAAAGGTATTGATTACCGCCAATAATGATAACAAAGCTTCTATCGGTGTGGCATTGGCCAATGGAGGCGTGATCGAAAAGATAACTGATGAAATGCACTACATCTGGATACACATATGACAGCAAACGGCCCGCATCACGATAAAAGTGGCGGGCCGTTTGTACTATTCGTCAAGGCGAGGCCTAGCGTCAAATCACTCTGCCGCCGCGCTCTCCAGTGGTTTGATATACTTCTTATCCGCCCAGAAATACAGTATGATGCACAGAATAAAGGAAACAGCCTCCGCAAGGGGTACAGCCCACCAAACGCCGGCAATGCCAAATGCTCTGGATAACAGCCATGCTGCCGGCAGCAGCACAACCACCTGCCTCACAAGGGATACAATCATGCTCAGTGTGCCGTTGCCAATGGCCTGGAACGCTGTAGATAGAATAATCCCACCTGCTGCCATTAAAAAGGCGATGGATATCACGCGTAATGCGGGAATACCCACCTCAAGCATTTCTTGTGTGGCATCAAACAACGAAAGCAAAAACCCAGGGAACAGCATGAATAGCGCAGTGCCCACAGCCATAATGGTGCCAGCATAGAGAAGCGCAACGCGGATAGCCTCATAAATGCGCTTGGCGTTTTTCGCCCCGAAGTTGTAGCCTACAATCGCCACCAATCCCCCGGTCAGCCCAAAGACCGGCATAAACACAAAGCTTTGCAGACGGAAATACAGACCCATCACCGCCACTGCCACGGCACTTAAGGAGGCCAGAATCAGGTTCAGCGCCATGATCATAAAAGAGCCCACGGTCTGTATGATAATGCTGGGTAAGCCGACCTTGTAGATTTCAAGTATCGTCTTTATGTCAGGCCGGAACGAGCGCACATGCAATTTCAGTTCTTTGTTCTTCGTTTGGTTGAAAATAAACCCCAGCACCATGGAAACGATCTGGCCGATGACCGTGGCGATGGCAGCACCGGTCACCCCCATGGTAGGGATGAAACCCCAGCCAAAGATGAAGATGGGGTCGAGAATGATGTTTAAGACTGCGCCTGTGATCTGCACAATCATATTATAGAATGTATTGCCGGTACTCTGCATAACCCTGTCTATAGCAATCGAAACAAATATGCCAAACGAAAATATCAGGCATATACGCAGGTAGTCTGCGCCCATTTGAAATGTGACAGCGTCCTGCGTAAAGGCACCCATAAAAGCGTTTGTAAAAAATAAACCAAACAATGCAAATAGGGCCCAACCTACAAACGCCAGAAAAACGCCATTGGAAGCCGCGTTTAACGCATCCTCCCTCCGCTTTTCACCAAGCCGCCGGGATATCAGGCTATTGATACCTACGCCTGTTCCAACGGCGATGGCGATCATCAGCATCTGCAATGGAAAAACCAGCTGCAAAGCGCTGAGTGCTTGCTCCTTTTCCGGCATGCGGGAAACATAGATGCTATCCACAATGTTATATAGAGCTTGAATCGTCATAGACAGCATTACCGGGGCAGATATTTTCAGGATCAGCTTAGGTATAGGCATTGTGCCCATACGTTCGGATGTTTTGGGATGCATGGGGGTATTGTCCTCCATTCTTCAATATAGCTTGTCCATCATAACATGATAAAAAATGGATTGCAAAGCCGATATTATAATGCACACATTAGAAGTGGATTAAAAGGAAATCCCCTCTTCTGGTTGTAGAAGAGGGGATTTTGTGTTATAGCGCTTTGCTAAGCCGGCCGATGCCATCCTCCACCCTGCGCAAGGTCTCGCTTTTTCCCAGGAGGTAGGCGATCTCAATGGCCCCGCCGGGGGTGTTGGCTTGGCCGCTGATGGCGATGCGCAGCGGCCACAAGACTGTGCCGTTTTTCTTTCCGCTTTCCGCAATCGCGGCCATCACCGCCTCGTGGATGGAAGCCTCCGTCCAATCGGTGAGTGCCTCCAATACAGGCTGTATCATTTGCAGTGCATCCAGGGATACAGGCACATCCGTTTTCATTTTTTTATGCGTGTAGATTTCCAGGTCGTAGTCCGGCAGCTCCGCAAGGAACCTCACCATATCCGGCACCCGGTTGAACACCTCGGTGCGGCCCTGCATCAGCTCCGCCAGACGCCTGTAGTCCATGTTCTTGCCTGCAAGCACCTGATCGAACCACGGGGTGACCATCTGCACATACGCATCAAAATCCATTTTGCGGATGTACTCGCTGTTAAACCACGTGAGCTTATCCATGTTGAAGATGGCGGGAGCCTTATTCAAGCCCTTGAGATCAAAGACCTCCACCAACTCATCCAGTGTGAAAAACTCCCGGTCATCCCCCGGGCTCCACCCAAGAAGCGCAATAAAGTTGATAATGGCCTCTTTCATATAACCCATGCCAAGCAAATCCTCAAAGGAGGGATCACCATGGCGCTTGGAAAGCTTGCGGGTGGCATCCTTCATGACAACGGGTAGATGCACATAGGTGGGCTTCTCCCAGCCAAAGGCATCATAGAGCAGATTGTACTTGGGCGTGGAAGACAGATACTCCGTGCCCCGCATTACATGGGTAATGCTCATCAAGTGGTCATCGATCACGTTGGCAAAGTTGTAGGTGGGCAGACCGTCGGCCTTGATAAGCACATTGTCGTCCAGCGTATCACAGGGAGCTTCGACATGGCCGAACAGCTCATCATCAAAGGAAGCGGTACCAGTTGTGGGTACATTCTGGCGAATGACGTACGCCTCTCCGGAGGCCATGCGCGCTTTGGCCTCATCACGGCTTAAGTGCAGGCACTTCTTGTCATACTTGAAGGTCTCGCCTTTTGCCTGGGCCGCCGCCCGGCGCTCGTCAATTTCTTCCTTGGTACAAAAGCAGGGGTACGCCCCACCACGCTCAATTAGCTCCATAGCGTAGGGCAGGTACATATGCTTACGCTGGGTCTGAATGTAAGGGCCGTAATTGCCGCCCACATCCGGCCCCTCATCATAGTTTAGTCCCGCAGCCCGCATGGACTTGTAGATCAGCTCTACCGCACCTGATACCTCCCGCTCCTGGTCGGTATCCTCAATGCGAAGTATAAATGTGCCATTCGTCTTTTTGGCATACAAATACGTATACAACGCCGTTCTTAAGCCTCCCAGGTGCAAATACCCGGTAGGGCTCGGCGCAAATCGTGTGCGAACCATAGCATTACCTCCTTAGGGGCTCCGCCCCTATTACCCCGCCAAAGGATATCAGCCTTTGGAATCCTATTTATGAAAACAAATTTTCAGAGATGTATGAAGGGGTGAAACCCCTTTATTTGAAATTGTATCGGACAAGCATAGCGCAGGACGGTGAGAAGGCATACAGGGAAATCGTGCGACCTCGAAAATGGCAAAGCCATTTTATCGACTCACTTTTGCCCAACTATCCTTGAGCGTTACAGTGCGGTTGAAAACGGGCTTTCCGGCGGCAGAATCTGCATCTTTGCAGAAATAGCCCAAGCGCAGAAACTGGAAGGTTGCGCCTTCATCTGCGGTATCAAGAGCAGGTTCTGCAAAGCCATTTGCCACCACAAGGCTGTTTTTATTCAGGCGGCTGATGAAATCCTTCTTGGCGGGAGCCGACTTTTCGGCAGTCTCGTCATCCTCTTCCTCCTGGTCGTTTTCATCGGCCAGCAGAGGCTCATACAACCTGGCTGTAACAGGCACGGCAGTTGCGGCATTCACCCAGTGCAGTGTGCCCTTCACCTTGCGGGAGGCGCCTTCGCTGCCGCTGCGGCTATCCATATCCACGGTGCAGCGAAGTTCCACAACGTTGCCGCTTTCCTCCTTCACGAATTCATCGCAGCGGATGATATACGCACCTTTAAGACGCACCTCGCCGCCGGGGAAGAGGCGGAAGAACTTTTTCACCGGTTCTTCCATAAAGTCATCCTGCTCGATATACAGTTCACGGCCAAAGGAAACCTGGCGGGAACCCAACTCCGGATGCTCAGGATGGTTTTCCATCTCCACCGCTTCCGTTTTTCCTTCTGGCCAGTTTGTCAAAACAATCTTCAAGGGATTCAGCACCGCCATTGCCCGCAGCGCCTTTTCTCCAAGGTCTTCGCGCACGCAATGCTCCAGAAACGCGAAATCCACCGTGCTGTTGGCCTTGTTGACGCCCACCCGGTCAATGAAATCCCGTATAGCGGCAGCGGTGTATCCGCGGCGGCGCATAGCGCACAGGGTGGGCATACGGGGATCATCCCAACCGGTTACATAGCCTTCCTCCACCAACTGGCGAAGGTACCGCTTGCTCATGATGGTGCGGGTAATGTTCAGGCGTGCAAACTCTATCTGCCGGGGCTTGCTCGGAAGCATGTGCGCCGACTTTTCCACAACCCAATCGTACAGGGGCCGATGATCCTCATACTCCAGGGAGCAGAGGGAGTGAGTAATCCCCTCCAGCGCATCGCCGATGGGATGAGAGTAGTCATACATGGGGTATATGCACCATTCCTTGCCGGTGCGGTGATGTTCTTTGTACAGGATGCGATACATGGCCGGGTCGCGCATGTTGATGTTGGGGGAGGCCATATCGATCTTTGCCCGAAGGATATACCGGCCTTCAACGAACTCCCCAGCCCGCATGCGGCGGAACAGGTCCAAGCTTTCTTCCACGGGCCGGTCTCGCCAGGGAGAATTTTTGCCGGGAGAAGTGAGCGTTCCTCTATATTCCCGCATCTGCTCCTGAGTCAATTCATCCACATAGGCCAAGCCGCGCTTGATCCAATCCTCAGCGATTTCATAGCATTTTTCATAGTAGTCGCTGGCGAAGAAGAGGCCACCGGTCCATTCAAAGCCCAGCCAGTGGATATCGGCCATAATGCCGTCCACATATTCCGTTTCTTCCTTAGCTGGATTGGTGTCGTCAAAGCGCAGGTTGCACAGGCCATTATATTTATCCGCAGTTCCAAAATCGGCCACCAACGCTTTGCAATGACCGATGTGCAGATATCCATTGGGTTCGGGAGGGAAACGGGTGTGGACACGCTGGTAACGGCCTACCGCCAGATCTTGGTCGATGGCATCCCAGATGAAGTTTGATCGTGCCGCTTCGTTTTCCATAAAATTACCTCCCGTTTTCATATTTGTTCTTTTTGCGTTTTTCCAAGGAATTGGGGCATTGCATCATTATATCCGCACTTGGCTTAAAATACAATACAAGCCTGTACTTTTCCAGTACATGGGGTAGATTTTTTAACAGGATAAGTGCAGTCATTCACGAGGCGAGTTCCTCTCTCTACTTCTTTCCTGATTCTGCCATTATATTGCCGCTTGCTTTCATTGTGATATTGAATCTCTCACATGCATGGGGTACGCTGGCATCGAAAAAATATGCAGGAGGATCAAGTTATGAAGAAGCTGTTATCCCTTCTTCTGGCGCTTAGCATGGTATTGGCCATGTGCGCTTCCGCGGTTGCGGAAACGGACGCCAAGGCCCCCAAGTACGTATTCATGTTCATTGGTGACGGCCAAGGCTCCCCGCAGATTACAGCTGCTCAGTACTTTGCAGGCACCTTTCAAAACCCCGATGCAACCATGCCAACCCCTGCCCAGCTTTCTTTCACCGGCTTTACCAGCGTGGGCCTGATTACCACCTATGATGCCACATCCTTCTGCCCTGACTCTGCCTCCACCGCTACCTCCATGGCCAGCGGCGAAAAGACAGCATCAGGCGTGGTCAATTACAACATGGATAAAACCGAGCCCTTCAAACTCATCACTGAATATGCCAAAGAGGCTGGCAAGAAGGTTGGCGTTATCACCAGTGTATCTCTGGATCATGCCACCCCCGCCGCGTATTATGCCAAGGCACCCAGCCGCAGCCTATATTACGACATTGCTGTGCAGGGGCTGACCGGCTCCACGCTGGATTTCCTGGGCGGCGGTGCCTTCCTGCAGCCCACAGGCAAAGACAAGGACAAGCAGGACCTGATGGAAATCGCAGCCCAAAGCGGCTGGACCGTAGTCCGCAAAGCGGATGAAATCCGCGCTATCAGCAAGGATTCCGGACGTGTGCTGGCCATGGTGGAAGATACAGATAGCGCTCAATCTATGCAGTATGAAATTGACCGCCTGAACAAGGTCGCAAAAGGTGAAGATTCCCTGGCACTTTCCGAAATGGTCAAAGCAGGTATTGCAAACCTTGACAATGACAACGGCTTCTATCTGATGACCGAAGGTGGTAAGATCGACTGGACCTGCCATGCCAACGATGCCATCACCTCCATCTACGACACCATTGCCTTCTCTGATGCCGTACAGGTCGCCATCGACTTTGCAGAAGAGCATCCGCAGGAGACATTGATCATCGTCACAGGCGATCACGAGACCGGCGGCATGACCATCGGCTTTGCGGCCACAGCCTATGAAACCCACTTTGCCTATCTGCAAAGCGCCAAGGCGTCCTATCAGGAGTTTGACAAAGCCATTGCCGATATGCGCACGAATAAGGCAACCTTCGAAGATGCGCTGAAGACCATCGAAGAGTATTATGGACTGACCACCACCGCCGAAAAGCCTCTCACCCTGACCTTCGCAGACCTCGCCGCCCTTCGGGCAGCGTTTGACCTGAGCATGATCGAAAAAGATGCCCGTCAGTTGGGCGACGACGAAGCTTTAGCCTACGGCGGATATGAACCCCTGTCCATCACCATCACCCATATCTTCAACAACAAGGCTGGCATCGCCTATACCTCCTATTCTCATACCGGCCTGCAGATTCCCGTATATGCCCAGGGCGTAAATGCCAGCCTCTTTGGGGGCCAGTATGACAACACGCAAATCTTCTACAAGACCATGGAGGCCATGGGTTTGAAAAAGTAACCGCTGCCGGAATGAAAAGGCCGTCCCTGCAGGAGTGGTGTTCCCGGGGGCGGCCTTTTGTCATCATCTTTCAGTTTCCTTGCGAAAGGAAGTGCAATATTCTATGAGCAATTTTACAATACCCAAGATTGGCAATGACTTATTTCATGACCTCACAAAACAAAAACAAAAAGCTAGGCGAAACTGGATCTTCTGTCTAGTGATGGGATTTTTATGCGTCCTGCTGTACTTTATACCAACACCTTACCCGGAAAAAGTCCCCACCAACGCCACGCGGGAGAAGGTGCGCATTCTTTCGGTGGACAACAGCCAACTAGCTCCCCTTGGCATCGTCTATTCCGGCACCCAGGAAGCCGAGATAGAGGTATTGTCAGGGCCATGCAAAGGCGACACGCTGACTGCAGTCAACCACTTGAATGCTTCGCTGGATAGGGATAAACTGTTTACACAAGGAGATATGGCGCTGTGCGTCATTCATACAGAAAATGGGCAGGCATCCTATGCTACGCTGATTGACCATTACCGCATGGATACCCAGGGACTGCTGTTTCTTTTGTTTTTTATCTTCCTGGTTGTGTTCGGCGGTGTTTCCGGCATGGGCACCTTTATCTCCCTGGCGGCCAGCATACTTGTCATCTGGAAGATATTAATTCCGATGCTGCTAATGGGTTGGCCGCCTATTATCTCCGCGCTGCTTGTGGTGTTGCTGCTGTCCGCCGTCATCATGTATTTGGTCGGCGGGCTGACGAAAATGGCTACCGCGGCGCTGCTGGGCTCATTGCTAGGCACCGGGCTTACCTGTCTGCTGGCGGTTACGTTCGGGAACGCTTTAAATCTTGATGGCGGCGACATTCCCTATGTTGTTCCGCTCCTCTCACAGGCCGGCCTTCGACTGAATATTCGAGACCTGTTCTTCAGCATGGTTTTTCTTGGCAGCTCCGGCGCATTGATGGACCTGGCCATGGATATGTCCGCAGCCATCCATGAAGTGCAGCTGCACCATCCGCAGATTACCCGAGGCGAGTTGATCAGAAGCGGCCTGCGAGTTGGCCGCAGTGTGACCGGTACCATGACTACTACATTGATGCTGGCCTATTCAGGCAGCTATCTTTCCATGCTGATGTATTTTGCCGGACAGGGCACCCCTATTGTGGATCTCATCAACTACAAATTTATTGCCACACAAATACTCAACACATTGGTGGGCGTGTTCGGTCTGGTAACGGTTGCCCCTTTCACTGCCCTAGTTGCAGGCTTTTTGTTTGTACGAACCAAAGACAGTATATAACCATTTATCCGTTTCAGCACGCCCACCCTGTTTTAAGAGTGTTTTTTGCGCGCATACGGTGTGTGCACCTTATCCCAATGCTTGACAACAGGACCATACATGGATACAATGTTTAAAATGGTAAGGAATTAGCCATGTTTGGGGGATGAACACATGTCCTGCTATTTTTTTGGGGATGCAGAAAATCTGCCTCCCATAACGCTTTCTGTAGAAGGCATACACGAGCCCGATCCGCTGGCACAAAAAACAGGGCTATGGATCCATGCAGCCGGCAGCATTATGCTGGAGTCTGGCAAGTACCCGATTGCGCCCCGCAGCCAGTGGCGCTGGGTAGCCGCGGATAGCGGAAAGTTGGACTTGATAGGCAGCGACGGTTCCACGCTTACCTTTACAGAGGGTGAATGCTGTGCCATTCCGCCTATGGCAGAAAATGTAGTTCTGTCCTCCAGCGGCGAATCCCGCATTCTTTGGCTGGCGTTGGATGGCCCATTGGCACCCACCTTTTTGACCCGCATGGGCGTTTTGCTGCACACCACCATCAAGCAGGGCACGCTGCCATCGCAATTGTACCTGACCCGTCAAATTGTGCAGGTGATTGTGCGGCATACAGGTACTGGCGATGCATCCTTCCAACTACAGCAGTTGATGTGGGGCATGCTGGCTTCCCACTCCGGTCAGCCGGTAGCCATGGATGCCATGCTTTCCCACGAAATCGCCAAGGTGGTAGACGCCCTGCGTGCAAGCCAATACAGGGAAAATTTCTCCCTGGCAGACATGGCAGCCATTTCCCGCATGCCTATGGAAACCTTCCGTAAACGTTTTGTGGCAGAGGTTGGCATGCCGCCATTGGGGTATCTGCTATACTGCAAAATGGAGCGCGCCAAGGCCCTTTTACAGGACCACTATTCCGTTAAACAGGCTGGTGCCGAAGTTGGTATGCAGGACCCGTATCATTTCTCCAAACAGTTCAAAAATATCGTTGGGATGAGCCCCTCCGCCTATGTCAAGCATGCGCTGGCGGACAGAGATAGAAAAGAACGCAGCAAAGATACAAGGGAATGATGTTTCAGAGCCCGGGGCGATTTCGCTCCGGGCTTTATGCATTTACATGGTTCGCTTCCAGTCATCCAAGGTGTGTACATCCTTCAAATCTACAGGAAACGCATTGACCACTTTACCTGTGTGAGCATCCAGTTCCACCTTGTAATTGGTCAAGCGAACATTTTCCCCGTAATAGGCCATGGCCTCATTGTCATTTACCAGGATGGGCATATGAAAGAAAAACTTCCATAGGGGCTTGCCGGGATTGGTGATATCATAGAATACATCCGGTTTTCTTGAGAAAAAGGGGACTTCCTCCTCCTTGTGACCCAGGGGAGTTACAAGCGCTATTTGAGCCAGCTCCAACGCTTTTTCTTCGGGAATGGCCTTTACGTCCGGCAAGCCGTAAGCAAAGGAGGAAAAAGCGACATCCATTATGTTATAGAAGTCCGGCTCCTTTGCATATCGCGCCAACACCTCCTGAGAAAATGTTTGGGTCCAAAGTGCTTTGGCCTCGAGGCTGACCCCTTGATTGCGAGCGCCGTGGGTCTGGCCAAATTCTCGCATTTTGAGCGTCATGGGATCGCTCAGCTTGTATTCGGCGTCCGCCTCATAGGCCCGTTTGTTTTCAAGAAGACTCTCCACCGATTCGTACAGCACCCCTGTATCCGGATGGATAAACACCCAGAAGCTTGAGAACAGCCGGTCTTTGGACAGCATGGCATCCGTCGCCCGAAGCTCCACATACCACCATGCTTGCTGATCGGTCGCAAATTCCGGAACCTGGAACGAGGTTATGACAGCGTAACCATCAAGCGCCTTTTCACCTACGCCGTATCCTTTGGCGATTTCCCTTCGCGCAATGGAAATGGCCTTTTCTTCATCCACCGAGCCTTCCGGCAAAACAAGCATGGTGCGACCCTGTCCCTGAATGCCCATATCCGCCATCAGTTGAGAATACCAGGCTTGATCTTCATGGGTCCATTGTTCAAAGGGGCCCCAGGCGGCCTGCATGATTTCCATGAAGCTGATTTCAGACACCGCCTGGCCGGTAAAGGCGCTGAGAATACCCTCGGCAATCTTCTGCGTCTCCTCATTGGTTAGTCCGCCGGACAGCAGCTTTTCCGCCTCCACAGTCTTTTCCATATACCCCTGTTCAATCACCGCGGCTGCCAATGCCACCTTCTTATCCACAGGCCAGCTTTCAAAGTATCCGCTTTCCTTCTCGGCAGCTATAATTTCCCTTGCCGTATTCTGCCAGGATGTAAGCGCTATTGCCACCCCAGCCGCCAGAATAAGGACCAGCACCATGACCAGCACAAACGAAACCTTTTTTCGCACAACCTTTTCCTCCTTTACGCCGCGTGCCACGGCCATCATTGCCCTGTAGCAATCGTCAGGAATCGGGCCAAACGCATTCTTCAGCTCATTGCATTTCATGAAGCCACACCTCCCTTTCCCCTTCCATGACCGCACGCAGTGCATCACGCCCATGGCTCAGCCTGCTGCGAACCGTACTTTGCGTAAGGTGAAGCAGCTTTGCAACCTGCTCATAGGAATACCCCTCCAGATAGTGCAGCATAAGCGGCAAGCGCCATCTCTCCGGCAAGCCCTCCAATATCAACTGCAACTCTGGATCGCTAGCCCGGGAGGGCACGGATGCCTCCATTTCCGCTTTGAGCAGATACTTTCGCTTTTTCCGCAGCAACGTATGGCACTCGTTAATCAGGATGCGTGTAATCCATGTGCCAAACATGGAGATATCACGCAGCTTGTGCCTGCTCTCCCATGATTTTAGTATCGCTTCCTGCAAGGCGTCCTTGCAGTCCTCATCATTACGCAGGATTGTGCGGGCGATGCGGTAGAGCATGTCGCTCTTTTGATCCACCAACGCCACAAAACCCTCTTTGTTGATCATGCATTTCACCTCATATCCGCCTGGCTGTAACGCGCTACATGGATTAGACGTGACAAAAGCTGGAATCCTCCCTAAGGATAAAAGATTTATATAAAAAGGATGCCCTGCCGCAAAAGTGTGTTACCACTTTGCACAGCAGGGCACCAAATGTCGGACCAGCCGGCATCATGCATACTTTGAACAGGGTCTTACGATAGTAAATTACTTTGCCCCTGCCTTTACAACAGGCACATCATCCTCTTCGGTATCCACACTGGATAAAAGCTTGGCACGAGCAGTAATGCGCTCCTTGCCCTTTTCCAACCGCTTGATCTTGTGCTCTGTCTTCACCCACTGGCTCTGCCGGCGGTAACGGAACAAGCCAACGATTTGGGAACAGGTGGCCAATATGATATTCACCACAAAGCTAATGGCCATCAACGGTATCGTCCGAATACGCATGGAAATCTTATTGTCCATCCAATCCGCAGAATAAAACAGCAGAAAGAAGCTGTAGAACAAAAGCCCAAGTGAAATCGTGGTTGATACCCAGCCATCTGCCGGTGCGCTAGATACAGCCTCCACCGAGGCCGCTGCCTGCACTGCCGCTGCAGCCACCTGCCGTCCAGCTTCGGTGATCATATCCATAACCCTAAACACCAACGAAACAAACAGTTGAAACACTACCACCACATTGGCTGTGAGGCTGTACATATACGTCAGGATGGACACGGCTTCCTTGCTTGTGATACGCTTTTGCCGAAGCGCTTTGAACACCTTGGTGGTGTTGCGAAGCGTAACAAACCAATGTCCCTGTGCCCAGCGTGTGCGCTGCTTGTAGCTGGCCCATATGCTGGTTGGCTTCTCATCATATACGCGTACATTGTGATTCCACAAAATGCGCTTTCCCTCAAGCGTAGCCTCCACCTGAATCTCAAAATCTTCCGTCAGCGACATGGTGGTCCAACCGCCGCGGCCGTACAAGTATTTTGTATCCACCGCGAAGCCTGTTCCGCCAATGGTGCAGTTTAGCCCCAAGCGGGATTTAGCCAACTGGAAGAAGCGGTTGGTAATGGTGTAGCTGGTGTAATAAAACCAGGCCACCAGCCCTTTTTTGTTTTTAGCGCCAAGGTAGCACTGTATGAATTCAGGTTCATTCTCGCTGATGTACTGGCTGTTGACCTCCAGAAACATATTGGGGTCAATCAGGTTATCCGCGTCAAAAATCATCAGCATATCATACTTATCCTGATAGCCATCCAAAATGTTCAAGGCCTGGTTCAGCGCAATAGGCTTGCCGGTGGGCGAGTTGGGTGACGCCTTTTTCAACGCAATCACATTGGCGCCCATTTGGCGGGCCACATCTTCCGTCCGGTCAGTACAATTATCGGCAATGATATAAAAGTCGTACAATTCCTTGGGATATTCCATATGCATCAAGTTTTCGATGATATCGGGAATAACCGTTTCTTCATTATGGGCCGGCACCAGCACCAGAAACCTTTTCTGCGCCGGGTGGTCCTGATAATCCTTTTTGCAACGTTTGAAACCAAAAATACTTAAGAGAAGCTGATATAACATTAGTAGAGAAACTGCGATCCCCAAAAATGAGGAGATAAAACCCAGAATCATACGTACCGTCTGCACAGTATACCCTCCCCGGCGTCAAGGCGTCTGTTTTGCGCCTTGGCCTGCTTATGCAGCAAAGAAAGACGAACGCACCGTATTAAACAATATCCGGCTGCCGTTTGTCAAGTGTTTCTTAGGAATGACCGACATAGAAGGTGCATCCGCCGACAAATTCGCGCAATATAGACAGCGGTGGAACCTCATCCATAGAGTCTTCAGGCATAGGCACCAGATAATGCAATGTTTTTAAAAGCCGCCTGGATAATAAGTAATTGCGGTTATCCGGTTCAATCGCCCTAAGCAAGTCATAGGCCAAGGCCTTTAAAACCGGCAATTCATAGTGCAACGCGGTGTTGAACATGGCGTCCGCTTCTTCCTGATAAGGGAAAATCCACCTGTCTTCTCCCCTGCGAACGCTTTCCCACATGGATAGTGTAGCGTCAGGGGTAGTCCCCCTGAACTGATAGTCCCGTACGATCCGCCGCAGCAGTCTAACATCCGTCGTTCGGATTCTGTTGTGGTGATCAAGGTTGATGCAGGTAAGCGCGCTGACATAGATGCGGAAGATCATATCCTTGGGCAGATGCCCTGTCAAAAGGGGATTCAAGCCATGAATGCCCTCTACCAAAATGGGCTGATCCTGCGCAACACAAAGCGGCTCCCGTGTTTCTTCCCGCCGGCCGGTCTTGAAATTGAAGTGAGGCATCTGCGCGGTCTGCCCACTGAGCAAAAGCTGCAGGCACTGCTCAAACAACGGAATATCAATGGTGTGTATGGACTCCAAGTCCACCGTCCCGTCTGGTTCCTGTGGGATATCTACCCGGTTTAGATAAAAATCGTCCAGGGATAAAAGCACCGGCTTCAACCCTAAAACCTGCAGATGGATTTTCAACCTGTTGGCAAAGGTCGTTTTTCCGCTGGATGAAGGTCCTGAAATCAGCACAAGCCGGGCCTTCTTGCTGCGGATATTATCCGCGATACCGGCAATGGATTTGTCATGCAAAGCCTCGTTGATGCGTATGAATTCCCTAAAGTGGCCGCTTGTTATCATACCGTTGATATCGGCAATGTTCGTGGATTCCAAAATCTCACACCAGCGCTGCGACTGGGCAAAAATGCGCAGGTGCTTAGGCCGTTGCACATACTTTGCCGGCACTTGTGGGTCTTCCGGACCAGGCATTTGTATCACCAGGCCCGGTGCGTGCACCCGCAGCGAAAAGGCGGGCACCCAAGCAGTAGAAGGCAGCATGGCCCCATAAAAATACTCCCACATGCCGCCGCAGCGGTAGACAGGAAAATCGTAATTAGGCCGGTAGGAAAGCAGTTGAACCTTGTCCGTCTGGCCTTCCTTTTGAAAGTATTCGACAGCTTGATCCCGGCTCCACAATTCTTTTTCAAAAGGCAAATCGCTCTTTACAATCTGCCGCATTTCATTTTCTAGCCGGGTGACTTGGGTTTTTGTCAGGGTCATGCCGAGAATCTTTAAGAAAACGCCGTACCCAATGCTGTTGTTTATGCGCACCTGCCTGCCTGGAAACAGCCGCCTTGCAGCCAGCAAAAACACGAACCGAAGCGACCGTTCATAAATACGCCGGCCCTCTTCATGCATAAAGGTGACAGATGTGAGCGACATGCCTTCGCGCAGGGGCTGGTTCAGTTCCAGTACAAGTCCACCCCACATCAGCGCCAGTATTTTTTCAGCCCTCTCAGGCCATAGCTGGTTTACTACCTGCGATGCTTTCGTATTCTCAGCGAACGTGCCTTCACGCCCGTCCAGAATGATTCGCATTGAGAATTCCCTTTCCACCGCCATAAGGGCGGCCGCCAACCTTCCACTGGAAAGATTATGTTCAGTCATCAAAAGGCATGCTGGAACGAATCGCCCGCCTTAACAAAAGGTCAGGGTCCATCTCCATTTGCTTTGCCTCTAATTGCAATTGCTTGGTATGCACGTATGCCTTGTTTTGCTTGGTAGCCAATGACACCACAGACACCATGCTCACCTGTCCATCCTCCTGCAAAGCAAAACGAAGCCGAGCAAACAGGCTGCCGTGGTCTTTGCAATTTGCAATAGCGACATATTTGTCCGCTGCCTGCGGCACGTATGATGCCTCCAGTACAGCCTTCTGGCCGCACATCGGGCATTTGGGCTGTCTTACCATATCCGCATTCAACGCGGCCCGGACTGAATCGTATGCTGCTGCGGGCGCTTTCAATCGGCGGCTGCGTTCCACATGCAAAAGCTTTCTGGGCTGCTGCGCGTAACGTACAACAGCATCCGGCTCTGGCAAGCGGCTGAAAACAAGAGCCGTGTAGTAAGCGTCATGCAACGCATTATGAAAGCACCGGTCCTCCTGCGCTTCAATCTGAAGATACTCCATAGCGGCCTTTAGTCCCTTGCGGTCCTTGCCCATGCCGAAGGCATCGCTGAATAGCCGCTGAATGTCGCACAACGGCGGAAACTGCAAGGCACACTGGTGAAAATCCATGTTCTGCTTGAGTACCGAAACATCATCACAGCCCCAGGTCAACAGCAGGTAATCCTCACCGCACCAGTTTGAAAACTGCTCCAACGCCTCCGGAAAAGTAGGGGCGCTGTCCAGCATTTCGTCATCTAGCTGCGTCATCTTTTTGATTCGCGGATGAATCTTTACATAATGGACCGGCCGGATTGGCAGAGACAGTGTATCCACGATCTGCATATCCTGATCCAGCTTTACCGCACCTATTTGTATCATTTCAAACATCAGCTGGTCGCCCACAGCTTTGAAAACCCTGCTCTGGTAGGACATGGGCTGGTTCCATTCCAGATCGATCACAATATACTGCATCAGCTTATAACAACACCCTCGATTGGTTTTAGATATGCCTTTGGGCGGCGCTGCGGCCGGCCAGTGCGCCAGTGGAAAAGGCAATTTGCAGGTTGAAGCCTCCGGTATGGGCGTCCACATCCAGCACTTCGCCGGCGAAATACAGACCGGAAATAAGCTTACTCTCCATGGTGCTGGGCGAAACTTTCGTAACAGCGATACCGCCCCTGGTAACGATTGCTTCGCTGATCGGCCTTGTGCCATTGACCGGCAGCGGTAATTCCTTCAGCAATACGGCGATTTTGGCACGCTCCTGGCGGGAAATCTGATTTACAGGCTTATCCGGAGAGATTTGAAGCAGTTGCGGAAACAGTTCTGCCATCCGGCCAGGCAGTAAACCCAACATCACACTGGATAATTGCTTGCGGCTCATCGCCTCAAAATCACGCAGGAGCCTTGCTTCCAACTGCTGCAAGGAAAGCGCCGGCTTTAAATCCAGAGACACCTGCCACGTATCCGGAGAAAAATCCAGAATATGGCTGCTCATTTCCAGCACCAGAGGACCAGAGATACCAAAGTGGGTAAACAGCATTTCTCCCTGTTCGCTGTACACCACTTTGCCACGGCACTTGGCGCAAAGCCGCACGTTTTTCAGAGATAGTCCCTGCAATTGCCCAGGCCAGCTTTCACTGCACGTAAGCGGCACAAGAGAAGGGAGCGTTTGCGTCACCTCATGCCCTAGTTCACCGGCCAGCCGATATCCATCGCCAGTGGAGCCGGTCACAGGGTAGCTTAACCCGCCGGTAGCCAGAATTACAGCATCAAAGGATAACTTTTCGCCTGATTCCAGTAAAAGGCCTGTGATTCTTTCATCCTCGCTGGTCAGTTCCTTTACGCGGGCATTCAGGCGCACCTTGACGCCCGCCCTTTGCATTTCCCCGGACAATGCCCGTGTTACATCACTGGCCTTATTGCTCTGAGGAAATACCCTATTGCCCCGCTCTGTGACGGTCTCACAGCCCGCGCTTTCCAAAAAAGAAATCATTCCTTCTGGCGTAAGCGCGTTCAGAGCGCTGTACAGGAACCTGGGATTTCTGGGTACCTGGTTTAAAAACGCTTCCCGGTCACATCGATTGGTGACATTGCAGCGTCCTTTGCCAGTAATGTAAATCTTTTTGCCCAGCTTCTCATTGCACTCCAGCAGCGTAACCTGTGCGCCTTCCCGGGCTGCGGTCAAAGCGGCCATCATACCTGCCGCTCCGCCGCCAATAACGGCTATACTACTCATTCTCTTTCATCAGGTACACCTTGTTGGCATCCCAGATGCTCTCCAGTTGCTTAAAATGTGCGCTCAATTCTTCCCTGCGGTGCAGGCCCAAGGAAACGATCAGCGCGTTGATCACGGACAGCGGTGCAGCCAGCGAATCTACAAAGGAGGCCATATCTGTTCTGGCGGCCAGGCAAACATGGGCTACGTCCATCAAAGGGGACATGGGACCATCGGTAATACCCACCACCTGGGCGCCCATAGATTTTGCAAAGCGCATCCCCTCCAACGTACGGGTGGAATAGCGCGGGAAGCTGATGCCGACAAACACATCCTCCTTATGCACCCTGGCAATCTCCTCAAATACGTCTGGAGACCCAGTGGAAACCAAGTGCACATTGTCAAAGATATAATGCAAATAATATCCCAAAAACTGGGCCAATGGAGCTGCGGAGCGAAGGCCCATTACATAAATCGCTTTTGCGCCTAGCATGCGCTGTACCACATCTTCAAACTTGTCCGCGTCAATCTCTTCGATTGTGGACCGGATGTTTTGCATATCTGCCTTCAATACCGTACGCAAAACGGCGCTGCGATCGATTTCAGATGACATTTCAAACCGCTGTACTGCCGTCAGCCTATGCCGAACCAGTTCCTGCAAGGAGCGCTGCAACTGCGGATAACCTTCATACCCCAACGCGGCCGCGAAGCGGACTACGGTGGATTCGCTTACACCTACATTCTCTCCCAGACGGGAGGCAGTCATGAATACCGCTTTATCATAATGGGCCACAATGTATTCCGCGATCCGCCGGTGTCCCTTGGAAAGGCGCTTGCCGCTCTGATTCAGCCGGCGAATAATATCCTGCATATCCTGCATGGGGTTTTCCTCCGCACCTGTTTTTACATGGTACGCACGCTGGCATACCATTTTTAATTATATCGCATTTCTACAGTTTCTGCAAGCAATCTTTCATTCATCCTGCAAAAAGTCTTGATAGATATGGATATATTCTGGCGAGTGCAGCAGGAATGTGCAAGTTACATGCCCTTTTTGCAGGAAGTCCTCGTCACTGCCCGGTTCCGGATCTTCTCTTCTTACGTCGGGTGTGACCCAAAAATAGGCGTCCCCGTGCGGGTTCAAACGCCGCTCATACACATTGACAAACTTTCCATGATTGACTGGTGCCATTACGGCTGGTAAGAGCTTATCACCCGGCAGACTTGGCACATTGAGATTCAGCACGCTTCGCGGCGGCATGGGATACTTTATTAGGCGTTCCCCAAAGGTAAGCGCCAAATCGGCTGCACATGCCAGCATGGTTTCATCCGCCGGCCGGTCAATGGAGACAGCCATGGACTTAACACCCAGCATGGCTGCCTCTCTGGCAGCACCCACGGTACCACTGCAGTAGATGGCTCCGCCTGAGTTCAAACCGTCATTGATGCCGGAAATGACAAGATCGATGCCGCTCTTCGCCAAATTCGTGATCCCCAGTCTTGCGCAGTCGGCCGGTGTCCCATCCACAGCGTATCCGTCTGCGCCATACAAAGAAACCGGCGCGACTGCAATAGGCCGAAAAAACGTAAGTGACTGGCTGACAGCGCTTTGCTGCTTGTTTGGTGCGGAAACAGTGACCTCATGGCCGCGCTTCACCGCCTCCTTGATCAAGGCATGCAGCCCCGTGCTGTTGATACCGTCGTCATTTACCAATAAGATGTGCATTCTGCTGCTTCTCCCAATGTCTGTAAATCAATAGCCGCCTCTATCATACTACAGTAGGAATACAGTATCAAGTGTTGCAAGCGCTTTGCGGCCTATAGAGCTGGCTTTTTACATCGGCATAATGTTTTTCCCAAGTTACTTTCATTTAGCAGCAATGCCCGCCGCCAACATACTCCACATTTTGCGCGCATAGGCTTTGAACACAGACACCAAGGGAGGTGGCATGTTGCAAGCCGCAAAATTTCAAAGGATGTACATTCTCCTGCGCCCCTGTGCACAAGGTGGGGGCGGTTATGCCCGTTTGGAGCAGGCGCGGGGCAAATATACTTTAACGGTAAATGCCCAAGGCTTTACCCCTTCGGAGGAAGGCGTTCGTGTGCTGCTTGCTGCAAAGGACGACAGCGGAGGAGCGGCAGTATGCGATCTGGGTCTTTTACCAATTTCTTCAAAAGGTCAATCCACCCTGCGCCGGGAAATATCCGCAACACCTGGCGGCATACCTCTGAACGCCTACAGCGCATTATGCATTGCAAAGGATTGGCCTGCCCCCAAGCTTCTATTGTTAGGCTCGCTAGAAGAAAACGACAACGTTTCCTCCTATCTGATCGGGCAAATGGTATGCCGTTACTTGTCTGTTCCCGCCAAGCTAATCTCACAGAACAATGAACCTGAAGAAACATCTTCCAAACCTTCCGGGATATCGTTGGCTGCCATGCCTACACCAAACATCAGCACATCATCAATGCCTTCCGCAATATCCGCATTGCCAGAAGTGGAATCAACACCTGCGGATATGGTCTTGCCAAATATTTCACCTACATACTCTGCCATTTCGCAGCCGCAGAAGTTTCACAAGCCAGCCGAACCAGAGACTTTTCTAAAGGAGATTCTCCCTTTCCCTTTGGCCCAGGCTGGGGCCATAGCAAAACCAGCCTCCGCATTGAGCACTGCACAAAGCCCCGCCTCCCCCTCTGCCGCTGACCCGCAGACGGAAAAGCTGGACCCCGCCGTATTTACATCGGCCACCGAGAGGCCGCTCCTTCCGCCCGACTTTCCCGTCTCCGGCACGCCCCAAGGCCGTCCGCCTGTCGGCGCATTACCGAAACTGCAATGGCCCACAGCCGTCAAAGAGCTAGAGCGCTATTTTTCCACGTATCCTCCCTACGCGCCATTTGACGCCCCTGGCTGGCGGTTTGTTCAAGTACCCATGGCATCGGGCAGCACGATCCCCTATTATGCGGTGGGTATGCTGGCACGAGACGGTAAAGTCGTACAGGTGGCTTATGCAGTGCCGGGTGAACGGGGTGGCATGCCGCCGGCTGGGTTCTCCGGCTACCGGTGGCAGCAGGGCCGCAACGGCCAGGGCTACTGGACACTGTGGAAACGTGCGTAGTGAAGATATACAATTTTCTTACGGGGAAGGCTCCTTTTGAAAAAGGACCCTTCCCCGTACCCTATCCGGGAGAACACCATATAGTATGGATAATGACCGATTTTAACGTACTGCTAAAGCTTATGGAATGCCACATTCGCCGGATTGACAAAGAGGGAAATCCTTGTACAATAGAGGACAGCTACATTACACAAGGGAGGAATCATCCTTGAGCATAGCAAAAAGGCCTTTTGGCGTCACGCCTGACGGACAAACCGTAGAGCAGTACATTCTAACCAACCATAAGGGTGCCAGCGTCAGCATCATCACCTTCGGCGGCATCATCACCTCCATTCAGGTTCCCGACACAAAGGGCAAGCTTGGGGAAGTAACCCTGGGCTTTGATGAGTTTCCGCCCTATCTTCAAAAGAATGGCGGTCTTGGTGCTTTGATTGGCCGTTACGGCAACCGTATCGCCAAGGGACGCTTTTCGTTGGATGGAGAAACGCACCAATTAGCCCTGACCAACGGCAAAAACCATCTGCATGGCGGCGTTGTGGGCTTTGGCGTTCAGGTGTGGGCAGCCACCCCGGAAGAAGGCACGGATGGAGACAAGTTGCATCTGCATTTGGTCAGCCCCGACGGCCAAGAAAATTATCCGGGCACATTGACGGTGGATGTGACTTATGGCTTTAATGACGCAAATGAGTTATCCATTGCATACAAAGCTATAACAGACAAGCCTACGGTTCTTAACCTTACCAACCATGCCTATTTCAACCTGGCTGGTGATGATGGCCGCGCAGTTACCGATCATGCGTTGACATTGTTTGCCGATGCAATTACCGAAACCGATGAAGCATTGATTCCTACCGGAAAGATTCTGTTGGTTGAGGGAACAGCGTTTGACTTCCGCAAGCCCCGCATCATCGGTGAAGGGCTGAAGGATGGCGAAAATGACATCAATATTAAGTATGGCCTAGGTTACGATCATAACTTCATCTTGGGCGAACCGTTTGTCATGAAAAAAGCTGCCGTTTTGAAAGATCCCGCTTCTGGAAGGATCATGGAGGTATACACGGATCAGCCAGCCGTGCAGGTTTATACCGCCAATCAACAGGGTATCTCCGGCCGCAACGGCGCCTATTGGGGCAAGCATTGCGCTGTATGCCTGGAGACGCAGCACTATCCCGATGCACCCAATCATCCCCATTTCCCCAGCACTGTGCTGCGCCCTGGTGAGGAGTTTAACAGCACCACAATCTACGCGTTCAAAACGGAATAAGATAACTGGCGGCGGCAGAGCAATTGCTCTGCCGCCTTTCATATGCAGCAAAAGCCGCAGGTTATGAGCCTGCGGCTTAATACGATGTTTACAACGCTTACGCCTCTCTTCGCCACACAACCACGCCGGTTCCGTGAGCAATTTCACCATCTGTAAGGGAAGGATTCAGCCCTAGCAACTGCTGCCTGGGTATACGGTAGCGCTTGGCGATATCCCACAAGGTATCTCCCGGCTGGGCAAAATACAAGCTGATACCACCGGCAGGAACCCCAGCCTCCTGCCCCTTAACATCTGCAATAACCTTAGCATCGGCGCGCCGGCAGCCATCTACAGACAGGTGCAGAATATACTTCATCTCCACGCGGTCACTGGTGATGGTTGTCACATCAATATTTCCCGCATCCAACGTCAGCCAGTCGCTGGGTTCCGCCTCACAGGCAAAAGCCACCTTAAACGGCTCTTCCTGGTTAACGGTTACAGGCACCTCTGATTCATCGGTCATATAAACCAGCGTCACTTCCAGCAGGCCTTCGGCATTCAGCCGCCCGCCGATTTGCTCCCAGCCTGTTAGAATTGGCCTTGCAAAACCAGCCAGCATCGTACGGGCCGGAGGACTACCCTCTGGCAGCATGATCATGACTTTACCACTCTCCGCGGTTTGATACCTGGCATTGCCAACACGGTAGGACAGGGGCTTTACATTCAGCGATAAAGCCTCACCGCGAGTGGTATATGCATCTTTCCATACAGTTGCAGTTTCCTTTTTATCGGCCGCGGCAGACACGCCAAGCAATACTTCCGCTCGCAATATCCGCCCCGCATCGCCGCTGTCCTGAGATAGAACGGCTACATCCTTAACCGCCACCCGTCCTGATAACAGATCCCCTCGCTGTCCGCCCAGATCCACCGTCTGTTCAAAGGGCAGTGTATGGCGCGTCAAAACCAGAGGCCGGGAGGGAAGATTGGAAGCATGATATACTTCTAATTGTACCGTGCCATTTACATTGGCCTTACCTTCGCCGCCCGATACTGCTTGCACCGACGCTTGCGCAGTTCCATACAGGGTTTCGCGCACATCCAGCGCGCGGGGCAGATCAAATTCATCTCGAAGCAGCGTCTCCGCCGCACCTTCGCCTACAGTTCGTTGCAGCGTCAGGGTCTGTGATAATCCCTCCAGGCCAGGCATATCCTGAAGACCGGTAACTACCGACGCAGGCGTAGCAGAAAGCACACGGGCTTCCAGCGCCAGAATGCCGCGAAGCGAAAGCCTGCCATTATAAGCAGACGCTTCGGCATGCTCCACCTGTCCGCCCGCCTGGGCAATCATTCTAGGTGCCGCATCCTTGACCTCGATCGCATGACTGAACTCGGTGGAGGCCTCCAGCGCGGAAATTTTTGTGGGATCACCCTGGGTGTACAGCACATGGAAGACCACCTTACCCTCGACGGCAACGCGGTCAGATAATGCTTCGGCACCCGTGATCACCATCATAGCGCCAGTCTGCAGTACATGGGCTTCCTCTCGAAGACCGCCGGGCAGGGTGACCTCTCCCTCCACTGAAGCCTGCCCCTTCCCGTTGCCCACCAGCCTTTCCAGTTCCACGTTTTCGCGCAATATCCGTAAATCCATGTTTTAGTCCCTCCCAGATTGCATCAATCTGGTGATGAATATGCGCATTTTATAGAAAGTAGAACAAAAAAGCGGAGTTGCCACAACAGGAACTCCGCTGATGATTGATATATCCATCGGCACTGCTGACCCTATGCAGTCCGCTCCATAGAAAGCTTGTCGGCAATCATGGCCACGAACTCGCCGTTGGTTGGCTTATCCTCTTTCGAGGCAACCTTGCAGCCAAAGGCGCGGTTCAGCGTATCGATACGCCCCCGGCTCCAGGCAACTTCTATCGCATGGCGGATCGCCCGCTCCACCTTACTGGCGGTGGTATTGAACCGGCGGCCGATGCCAGGATACAATTCCTTTGTGATCCGGTTGATCACATCCGGGTTGTCGATGACCATTTTTACCGCTTCCCGAAGGAACTGGTATCCCTTGATATGGGCGGGAATGCCAATGGTCAGAAACAGGCTGGACAGCCGCTCATCCAGAGACTGCCCGTGGCTTGTTGCAACTGTACGCACAGGTTCCAGGCTGCGCATCGGCTGGCCGGCAATTTCCCTGATCCTGGCTGCCAGAACCTGTACCTCAAATGGCTTGACCATATAGTACCTGGCGCCAAGCTCCACGGCACGCATAATAAAATCATCCCTGCCCAGCGCTGTCAAAACAATCACCTGCGGCATTGGATCAAGCGGCCGCCTGCGAAGCTCCTCCAGAAGAGCATATCCATCCATTTGGGGCATGATGATATCCATAAGAAGGATGTCAACCGATTGCTCTGACAGCATCTGCAGCGCTTCCACGCCATTGGATGCCTGTCCGACAACAGTGATTCCCTCCTGCTTGCCTAAGAAATCACCTACCAGCCTGCGCAGTTCTGCGTTGTCATCCACCAGCAATACACGAATCCCATCCATTTTCATACCACCCTCTCCATCATATGTAGTAAATGTCTACAAATTTGCATTAATTCCTATTGATGTGATATTTCTGGAATATATGGGCTTTTTTACATCATATGCGTGCATTATAGCACAACGGAAAAGCGCTAAGTAGTATTTGATAAAAAAAAATCCATTATGATATTAACCGATGGGATTCGTGTTTTTTCGACACAATATTCGCATTCCATCCGTCTGAAAACTCCATTTTTCAAGCATAATGAAAAAAGCCACCGCAGCAGAAAATCGGCAACGGTGGCTTTTCTTACAACTTACGGCACATATCGGTGGGTAATGGCGACCACGATTCCGCCTTTCAGGTCGTATTGCAGCAATAATTGGTATCCTTCCACGTTGCTGCACGAATACTGTATACTTTTCTGATTATCCGACACACGCTTGACAATGCCAGAACTGCTCCCATCCAGATACAGACTGCGGTCACCATTTAGACTCTCAGGCTGGCGCATATCCCGGAAAGCATTTACTACTTCCTGCTCTGACAGGCCAAAGCCTGTATTGCGGGGAGCAGCAAACTTGCTTTGCGTTTGAGTTACCTCAATAACAAGCCAGCTATTGCTGATAGGCGCAATAATACAATACCCCCAACTATACAGCAGCTTCTGACACTCATCAGGAATTTTGTCCACCTGGACTGACTCCCTGGATATCGGTTCACCATTGGCCTGTACAAATACTTCCATGGTGGTTGACATCAAGGTAAAACCAGCGAACACATCCTTGTCATTGTACATCATCCGGTAATCAACATTATCAATTTTATACCCGACTTCCATGGCATTGGATACTTTACCTTTGCCATTGACTGCAACGGCTCGTAATGTAACCTTCCCGCCCGGCAGATAGATAGGTTCCCCCGTATATATAGGGGAATTCGTATCGGGTATAGAGCCATCCAGCGTATAGTGCATAGTGATATCGGTTTCCTTGCCCGGATACCGGAGCCATACCCGCTGAGCACGCTCATATGTGTCAGGTGCGAGACTGGCCTTTGGTGCATCCGGTGACGGAAGAGAAATGACATACGTTACATCCAGCGGATCGCTCAGCAGATCACCGCTTATGCAAACGGCCCGAAGCCTCTTTGATGGCGTATCCCCTTCCACCAGCAGGATCGGTCCTTCGTACAGCTTGGCGTCCTTGGGAAATTCGCCATCGCCTATTATGTAGAGAATATCGTAGTCCTGCGGTGATTTAAGAGTCACTGTCTTTTCTATCGTATATCGCCCCGCAGCCAAATCCGTTTCCGGCATCTTGGGCAAAGTTTCATCCCGCTGCTGGCGGAAGGACGGCAGCCCCGTCTTTTCAGAAGCAAGCTTCATCAGTTCTGCAGCCTCCGGCGTACGCCCAGCTGCCAAAAGCATTCTGATATGATTACGATACGCCTCAGGACGCTCGGGACTTACTTCCTTGTATAGGCGGACATACAGTGCCTGAGCCTCCTCCAGTCTTCCATACGCTTCGAACGCAGCACCCAGGGAAAGAAGCCCATCTACATTATCAGGGTTCATTGAATCAGCTTTTTCAAAAGCTAGAATGGCTTGTCCAATCTGCCCCTTACCCATGTACTCCTCGCCCACTTGCCAATATGCCTGGGCCGACGCGTTTTGACCCATGCGTGCCAAAACAACCTGACCCGCCGGCGTGCGGTTCAGGTAATAAAAGCCGCCGATAATGCCCAAAATGAAAAGTATGATTACGCCTAGCAGCACATGCATCCAATTCACCATGTGCTTTTTCACCGGGCGTACCTTCTCCTGCTTCGTGCGAAGCCGGCGGACCTCATGCTCTGATATTCTGGGAATGCCCCGCCTGCTTTGCGGCCGCCCTGCATCCTCCGAGAAGCGTTCCACACCCTTACGGCGTTCCCTGGGCTTATCCTCCCGGTACAACTTGGGCACATCACGCGCCGCATCACGGCGAGCTGCAGCAGACGGCTGCTGCTCAATACGGCTGCTGCCGGCAAGTGGCTGTGAGGCTTGAGAAGCTTTGCCCTGACGAATGCCCTTTACCCCTGATTCGGGCTGGGGCTTTCTTTTCAGAAGCGTTCCACAGCCTTCACAAGTAATGGCATCATCAGACATATAGGCTCCGCACTTTTCACAGAGCAACGTCATACCTCCTATCGGTGCTTAGTCCTGAATAACCTTCGGCCGGTTATTTACTGGGCGGCCGTTGATCACCAGGTCAAAGGAACAGTTGAGAAAGGCAGCGGCCTGCTCACACATGATGATCCGCGCAAGGTAAATCTGCAGATATTCCAACACGGATGATGTTTCATCCATCGTTAATTCATGACGAATCACCTTATGCTTTCTATCCACCGTCACCTTATTTTCCAAAATAGAATAATTCACACGGTCGTGCACATCATCTGCGTCAGGCTTTCCGTTCCTGACCCTGGTGCGGTGAGCATCGCTCTTATCACCGATTACCAATGCCGCGCTCACCGCACTGGAAATGGTGCCACTCTGCTCCTCATGATTGCCCACTGCAGTCACAACCTCCATAACATCGACAATATCCATACCGGCTTCCCGCAATAACGGAAACAGCAAAATAGCCCCATTGGGCCCATGATCATGGCGGTTAACGGAGTTGCCTACGTCATGCACCCAGCCAGCGATGGCCGCCAGCTCCGTCTCACGCGGAGAATAGCCTAGTGATTTCAAGACAGCAGCCGCTGTGCGGCTGACGTAGCTTACATGCCTTGGCCCATGGTCTGTATAACCAAGTGCCTCCAAATAGCGGTTCCCCGCCTTGATTAGCGCCTTTATATTCTCGTTTTGCTTGATTTCCTGCAAAGTGACCATCGCGCACCTCCTTTCGGAGACATGAAAATGATTGTAATAATTCTGCTGAACCATAATGATTCTTTTAACAAATTCCCAGGGATGTATGAAAGGGGTGGAACCCCTTCCATTGAAATTGTGACGTCCGGCTTTGCCGGACGCGCGGGGCTTGCGAAGCAAGGTTTCTTTACACGATTCCCTGACCGTAAGCGTTGGCGCTGGCCAAACGAAGTGGAGGTAGGGCAATAGCTTACAAGGGAATCGTGCAGTCTCGCAAAAGTAGTTATGCCACTTTTGCGATTGTCATTGCATTTTGATCATAGCATCATAACCCGGATCGTCGTGAAATTCCCTTTCGGATACTTCGCCGCCAAGCCGCTCGATGGCGTTGCGTATTTCTATGTAATCCAGGTACGGCAGATTCTGCTCTCCGGCCGCTTTCAACAGCGCCGGAAGCGCCCGGTCATCACCCAGCCGACCAAGATAACCCGCAAACAATGCCCTGCGCCTTTTCTCCGATTCGAACAATTTTAGAGTCAACACAAATACCTGCTCATGGCCAGGATAGGCAGTCAATACATCCAACAGCGCCTCTTGTCCAGCCTGATTGCATTGGTCAAGCACCAATAGCATATCCGGCACAGCGCTTTTGCCCATGGCCGCAAGGCTTTCCAGCGCATTATCGCAAAGTTCATCCTTGGACCTGCGGTTTACCTGCCAGGATATGTACAACGCCTTTGGCGACACGCTATCCATTTCACGCAAAAGACCAACGCCTGTCATCCTGGCTTCCATTGGTGCGGAGGCATCCTGAATTAAGGAGAGTAACTCTTCTTCCGCATCCGCACCAAGAGAGAGAATTCTTTCCTGCAAGGGATCAGGAATCGGCACGCGTTTTACGCAGTATTCCCGCATCCACGCCACCAATTCTTTGCTATCATGAAAGTTGCTAAAAAAGTCTCCGGGCGTCGCTCCGTCCAGCCAGGATGCCGGTGTATTTAAAAACTGGAGATAGACGCCAGGCATATCACCTTCCATGGCTTCCAGTGTCTTATATTCCCGGCTGTGCTCATTCATCCATTTGGAAGTATATTCGGCAAAGTGCCTATCAAAGTCTATGCATCTCATGCATTTTCTCCTTCCCCCGCTTGAGCGGCAAAGGGGTAAACCTTGTGGATGACTCGGATCACCCGCTGTATACGGCGGATGGAAATGGGCAGTTCCTTAATGACCTGGGCCACCTGCTTATCGCGGCCATGCTTGAGCAGAAACAAAATTTCAAATGCTTTTACCCACTGCAGTGTATGCTCACCAGACGCGTCCTCCCGCATCGGTCTAGGCAGCGCCTTATACACTTTAGCCGCAAAAAACGCGGCGTCCTTTGTCTCCCCCCAACGGTTTGCTTCCATTAAAAATACCTTCAAAAAGGAACGCCACTGAGGTATCCCCTCATACTCTCTGGGTACGCAATTCACCTGGGTAATACGCCGGCGGTAGGTGATTACATAGGGCATAGGTTCACCTAACCTGTTGAGAAGCAGAATAGCCTTTTGCTTCAATTCTTCAGACATGGTGTCATCCGTCAAAAGATCCTTAACCAGGCTGGACCCTTCTTTTCCAACAGCTGCCAGCACCCCCAACAGTGCGCTTTGCAGCCTGTCATCCGGCAGTGTAAACGCCCAACGCACCATCTTGCGTAGATTGTTATCCTTGCGCCAATGCTCTTTTAGCGCTTCCTCGCCTTCTGACAATGCGGCCGCAATCAGCTGCAGGCGGCGCTGGTTCTCCTCTCTGGGCAGAATGGGATGGTAGCTTAGCGTTTTTGAAGCCGAATCTCCGTTCATAGCGGACTTTTCGCATAAATCACGGCCATACTCGGCCAGCAGATTCTCCGGATCGATTTGCAAAACCCTCAGCCACAGTGCCTTGGCTTTTTGAAAATGTCCAAGGTTATAATACGCCACCGCCAGACTATGGAGTGTACCAATGCGAAAGGGTGTCCACTTGCTTCTTTCCTGCAAGAATTTCAACACCAGCTCCCGCTGATTCAATTGGCTGGCAGTATGGCAGAATAAAAGCTCTTCATAAGGGGATGTACACCACTTGGCCGCCTCAATCAAGAAACCGGCCGCGGCCCTGGGCTTACCGAGCATGGAAAGAGCACAGCAAAAGGAGCAGCGGGCCTGCACGCTTTGCCTGTCCTTTTTGCAAGCCGCTGCCGCATGTCGCAGCGCCTCCACCGGCTTTCCTTCAGACAAGAGCGATAAGGAAAGCATGGTTCTGACCCTGGTCATATCCCTTGAAACTTTCAATGCCCGCTTTAAGTGCTCCGTCGCCATGTGAGGTTTATCATCTGCAAAAGCCTTCATGCCCCGCTTTATCAGAATTTCACCGCGGCTGCCACCAGCACCAGATTCCCAGTCCGTTAGCATCTCCAGCATGTCCCGCGCTTCCTCGGCATAGGGGCCATCCGGCGCCAGGCGAAGGTAATGAAACAGTGCATCCAGCGCTTCTTCATTTTTTTGCAGGCCGTAGTCATTGCAGGCCAGGCCGTAATAGCATTCCGCCAGATTGGGATCGCGGCTTAGCAGCCTGAACAAAAGACGGCTGGATTGCTCAAAACATTCCATTTCGCTGAGCGTTTCAGCCAAGTCCATCTGTATTTCCACATTATCTGGCTCCTGGCGTATGGCACTGCGCAAAAGCTCCACCGCCTCAGGAAAACGGAGGCTACGGCGGTTATCCATTGCCCGGGCATGCCAGTAATCGGTAGATCGGGCAAATGGCACCACATCTCCACGTCGTCTAGTCAAATTTGCTTCTTTCATCAAAATCTCCGGCGGGGCATATGTACCCCAGTTCATTATACCACATGCGATGAAATCATGCCTGGGTTGCCTGTTTCAGCAGCTCCGTCAGGTCATTTGTGGTAAATGCATAATGGCTGTGGCAAAAATGGCAGCCGAGTTCCGCTCCCTGGTCTTCATCGATCAGCTGTCCTAATTCCTTTTGCCCAAGGGTCACAAGTGCCCGCTCCATACGCTCTCGGCTGCAGCCGCACTCATACTTTAGGGGCTGGCGGTCCAATATGACAGGTTCAAGACCCCGAAACCAATCCTGGGCAAGTTCCTCAACGGGAGCGTAGTTCAGTTCATTGCTGATTGTGGCAAAAATAGGCGAGCGCAGTTCCAACTGCTCAATCAACTCCTCTGTGCAGCCGGGCATCGGCTGTACCAGCAGACCGCCGGATTGAAGCACCTGTTCATCATGAACCAACACTCCCAGTGCCACCAAGGAGGGCTGCTGCTCACTTTTAGCAAAGTACATGGTAAAATCCTCGGCAATTTCACCGGAAACAAGCGCAACCTGCCCAATATAGGGTTCCCGAAGTCCCATGTCCTTAACGACCGTCATACGTCCCTCCCTGCCCACTGCGCCTCCAACATCGAGCTTGCCTTCAGCATTGAGCGGCAGTTGAAGCTGCGGGTTATCCAGGCATGCTTTGACTTGGCCAGGGATGGAAACGGCGATCATCGTGCCTATTGGCCCGTTGCCTTTGATTGTTACGGTCACCGAATCCCGAGAACCCTTGAGCATGGAGCCCATCATCGCTGTGCCGGTCATCAACCTACCCATAGCTGCCGTACACACCGGTGTGGTATGGTGGATGTCTGCAGCCGCCTGCGTCAATTGCCTGGTTGTGGCAAGCAGCACACGTGCCTGCCCATCCATAAGAGCAATGTGAAGCAGTTCATCCTGCTGATTATATGATGGCTGTATCATTGTGTGTTTCCTTCCGTGCAAAACATTGGTTTGTCATTCTATTTCAGCGGTAGGCTCTGGGGTCTTGCCGCTTGACGGCAGCCACATGCCAACGCTTTTCTTTTTCGCCAGGCCGCATCAAGTGTCCATCGCCATAAAAGGAGATGCCGGAAAATCCAGCCACCTGCAGCCAATCAATCAATTCCTCCATGGAATGGGCACGTTGACGCTGCTTTTCTTCCATACGGCGATAGCTTCCATCTGCCTGCCTTACAAAAATGCATAAATCCATATCCACCAGACACGTTTTTGGTGAAAAATGATTTTGCCATAAGTACGTGATATTGGGCAAGTCCTCGCCCAAAAATTGGTTGCCTAAAATATGCTGCAGCTTATAGGGCGTTGAAACATCAAAAAACAAGCCTCCCCCCGGCCTTAAGGACTGATAGGCGGCCCGAAAAAAATCCTGCACCTGCCCTGGGGATGTCAGATAATTCACCCCGTCGCAAGTGCATAATACAGCGTCCATTGCGCGGTGCAGCCGCAGGCTGCACATATCCTGTTTCACAAAAGGGATGGCTGCTCCGGCTTTCCTTGCCTTCTGAGCTGCCTGCCACAACATTTCAGAGGAAATGTCAATGCCAGTGATGGAAAAACCCATCTGATACAACGGAAGGGTAAGCCCGCCGGTACCGCAAGCGCACTCGGCCACCTTGCCCTCCCGTATGCCGTGCTGCGCCATCATCTGCCTGTAAAAGTCCGCCCAGGCAGGATAATTTACATCCGCCATCAACTCGTCATAAACCTGTGCAAAGGCCGTATACATAAGCACCTCAAAGCTTTTGTAGCCAGGCCCTACCCCTGCCGCTTGCGGGAGCGTTTGACGCCCATTTTACCCCCAATGCGTCCGCTTTCCTTCGCGGTCAGGCCAGCCCAGCCCACTTCTACCACCCGATCCAAAAGACCCAGTTCTCGGGCAATCTCATACTTTTTCCGGTCACGTGGTGAAAGCGCTTCAAACGCGTTTGACACCTTATCGCCTCCCTTTACGCTGGTAGCATGCGCCAAAGGCAGGCCAGTCATACTTTACTGATCGTCGTCGTCTTCCTCGTCGTCATCTTCTTCTTGGCCAAGGCCCTTGTTAACCACTGCGCCTTCTATGCGGGCGTTGATATATTTATCAAACACCGCGTTGGTATAGCTGGCATAGACGAACCGGCTGAACGAGAAACCAATAAGCGCATAATACAATACAACACCGAGCAGTACCCACTGTATCACCCCGGCAAAATAACCTATCCCTATGGCAATTGCGAAGGGCACCAAGGATAAAAGGCGCAATCCTACCGATTGGGGCAGACGGCCGATAGACAGCAACAAGGCGTTTCTTAAAAGGTCTTTGAGCTTGAGCTTATAAGTAACCATCAGCGGATACATAAAGATCACCGCCAGGAACCATACGACACCCAACATAGCGGCGAGCATTTGCGGCACAACGAAAATTGGATTGCTTTGCGCCATTTGCGCATATACTGTCCAGCAAAAGTACTGTATGACAGGCATCAAAGATGTTATGAAGGAGACCAGCAGCGCCTGCTTCCAATTGGCCTTCACCGCATCTTTAAAATCAGACCAAACAAAGGCATGCTCATCCCGTGCCCAGTTGCGAGTAACATAGCTCACACCGGCGGTAAAAGGGCCAGTAATGGTAATCGCAGGTATCAGCAATAAAAGATACAGTTGAAACAAACCCTGAAATGCGCCGGCCAGTTCTTCCGGCGACAAGGCTGCCGCTTCACCCGCTTCGCCGGCCGCAGGCCCAGCAAGTAAAATCCCAGCAAAAAACAGCGACAAAATGATGACCGGCAGCCAGGCTACAGCGTACATCAGATTCAGCCGCATAAGCCCAGCAAAGCGAATGCGCAGCATCTCCCAAAACAGTTGCCATCTGTTTTTGGGTAAATCCTCCTTGCGGTAATCACCCTTGCCGCTTTTGCCATAATAATAGCTGTTCATCATTTTTCCAAACATAAATATTCCTCCTCACCAATGCCACCGGAATATTATCATATCATATTCTAAAAAGAATTTGAAGGGCAACCCATGCTTTCTTTGGTAATTCCTACGCAAAAATCCATTCGATCTGCTTCCTTTCGCTCCATTCTCATGATACAATGGGTGCGTCCGGCAAAAAAACAGCTTGAAGCGCTTATTTTCCGCATAAAATACCCTTGTGCTGCTGTTTCACCGGAAAATGTCGAATGAAAATATTTATCTGCGTATTGCAAGAAATGGGAAAGGCGAACCGTTTTTATGGATGACGAACGGAACCTCTCCCCCCAGCAAGGCGAGGCCGCGCCCCCCAAGCGGGAAATGGATGCGGCGTACTTTGAAGAGCTGTATCAGAAATACGCCACAGATGTGCTTCGGGTCAGCTACTTTTATCTGGGGGACAGGCAAAGGGCCGAGGATGTGTGCCAGGATGTTTTTGTCCGGCTGATCACCAACGCCCCCATTATCACCGAAGGCCGGGAAAAGGCATGGCTGTTAAAGGTCGCATTGAACCGTTGCCGTGATTTGTGGCGCGCCGCCTGGGTTCGTCGCGTGGTTTTGGGTACGCCGGCGTTTGAATTGATTCCTGCGCCTGATGAAATTGGTAAGTTTACCGACAGAGCGGAAGTAATGGAAGCTATCCACCAGCTGCCCGCCAGTTTTAAAGAGGTCATTTTGCTCCACTACTACCAAGGCTTTGGCATATCGGAGATTGCGCAGATGATGGATCTGCCGGAGGGAACAATCTCCAGCCGCCTATCCCGCGGTAGAAAAAAATTGGAGAGTATCATGAAAGGAGGCGATGCCCGGTGAAACGCTTGCAGCAGCTAAACCAAATTGCGCAGGAAGCATTGGGTGGCTTGAATGCCGGGCAAGAGCTACGGCTTAGAATACTAAAGACAGCCAGAACGCAAGAGCGTCCGGCAGCAAGAGGCCTCCTTCGGCCAATGCCTATGGTGGCTATGGCTGCAGCGCTGGTCGTACTGCTAGCAGCGGGCTCTTTGCTTGCTCCCGGTGCACTTAACCCAGCTACCAGCCAAAACGACGGCAACGATGTGTTTGATAGTCTTCCTTCCGGACAGGCAACGGCCTTGCCTTTTGTCGCCAGAGCCTTATTGGATGTACCGCCCGGAAGCATTACTCTAAATGCCGGCAGCAATCCCGAATACCGCAGTATCTGGGCCAACGGCAACGGCGGAAACTTCCCCCTGATTGGGATCAGCGGCAGATACTACCGCATGATGCGCAATCCGTCCAGTATGCCTCAAAACCTGCTGGAAAGCAGCATCGGTCAGATCTCTGAATACACCGAGGAGCCCGCACTTGCTGATCCGAATCAAATTATCAGCAATGTCGTCGGCCAAGGCGAAACGGTATACGCCGTCAGCGGTATGGGCGACGCCTTGGTAGCTGCCAATGTAAACGGCGAAATGCGGGCGTTCCAGCGCGTATCCTTTGCCAATAACGCCATTGTGGGCGGTGAGTCACTGGGCGACACGCTGGGCATTGGCGGAAAAGTAATCGGCATGGAACTTACAGATGTTGGCACCATCAGCGATGAAGCCACCGCATCCTATCTGGCAGATATTCTGATGAACAGCGCTTCTTTTGAAAACACTGCCGGAAGCCAGAGCGGAAAGCGTTCCCTTTTAATTCAGCTATCCAATGGATTAGTCGTTCAGATGTTTGTTAAGAACGACACCCTTTCTGCCTGCGGTTCCTGGTCATGCCCTGAATTTTTTGAGGCATTCAGTACTGCAGCAACAAATTGATGGCTTATGACACTTAAAAACCGGTCCCATAACGGGGCCGGTTTTTAGTTTGCGAAAAACCATTATCGCGCAGTATTCAATCAGCATCACTGCTGTGCGTTGGAAAACTTCTGCCGCACCTGGTCAATCTTCTGCTGTTCTACTGGTTGAGAGGGATACCAACCTTTTGATGCCATCTTTTGATAAATGCCGCCTTGCATACTCAAATTATCGCGCAGCGCAGTATTGAAGGTGGTATTCACGTTGGCGGTGTTGGATTCCACAGCGCCATGCATGTACAGGTCGCAAACGCCTTTGGTGGTCAGCAGTATGTTCTCCATGATGTTCCTGTCGTTCATCCTTCACCCCTCCTTACACCAGTTGATACAACTGGTTAAAAATCTGTTTGTGCTTATCCATTAGCTGCTGTACAAAAGCCTTCAAATCTGGATCCTGCAAACCCTGCATAGCTTGCTGACACTGCGTTTTGAGGAACTTCTCATGATTTAGCGCATCCTCAATATAAAGCAATTCCTTGGGACTCATTGCCTTCACCTCCGTGGCTAGTATGAACCTGGCGAAAGTATACTATTCCAATTTCAGCCTGTTTACTCCACCCCAATTTGTGGGATTTCTATCGAAAAATTTGAGCCGTTCACTATTGACAATTCTTTATCATTGCGTTATAGTGTGTATGCACGTTATGCACACTATGACGCCGGAGGTATATCGTGGATATATTGATCAGCAATGCCAGCAGTAAACCGATCTACGAGCAGATCACCGACCAGATAAAAGGCCTTATTCTGGGCGGTGCGCTGTCTGCGGGCGATTCGCTGCCGAGCATGCGGTACCTGGCGAAGGAGCTGCGTATCAGTGTTATCACTACAAAGCGAGCGTACGCTGATTTAGAGCGGGATGGTTTCATCGTTACCGTTACCGGCAAGGGCACCTTTGTAGCGGATAAGAACATGGATTTCTTACGCGAAGAAAAGCTTCGGCAAATTGATGGGCATCTGCAAGCCGCTATCGATCTGGCAAGGCAGGCAAGTATCCCATTAACGGACTTGATCCAAGCGCTGGAGGCGCTTCATGAAGGAGAATAAGTATGACCAATGCGATTGAGGTGCAAGGCCTTAGCAAAAATTACAAAGATTTTACCCTTGCAGACATATCTCTTAACCTGCCCTGGGGACAGGTGATGGGATTTGTAGGCGAAAACGGAGCCGGCAAGACTACTACCATCAAAGCTATGCTGCAGGTGATTCGTCGGGACGCCGGCACCATACGGCTGCTAGGTCAGGAAATGAACGAAAGTAACCAGGCCGTCAAAGAGCAGATCGGCGTAGTGCTTTCTGAAAACCAGTTTCACGATTGCCTCACCCTGTCTGCCATTCGTAAGATCTTAAAGAGCATTTATACCACTTGGGATGATGCATTGTTTCATCAATACTGCAAGCAATTCTCCCTGCCGCTTGATAAAACATACAAGGATTTATCCACTGGTACCAAGCGGAAAGCCGCTATCGTGTCCGCTTTGTCCCATCATCCACGATTATTGATCTTGGATGAACCAACCAGCGGCCTGGACCCAGTCGTACGGGAAGAAATGCTGGACCTCTTCCTAGATTTTATGCAGCAAGAGGACCACGCCATCCTCTTTTCCAGCCATATTACCGGGGATCTGGACAAAATTGCCGATAGCATCACCTTTTTGCACAAAGGGCAGATCATTTTTAGCCGCAGCCGCGAAGAGCTATCCGACAGCATGGGACTAATCAAGTGTGGAGCCGCAGCGTTTGCAGGCATTGATAAAAGTCATATGCTCAGAATACGTAAAAGCGCTTTTGATATGGAGGCGCTGGTGGATGACCGGCGCTATTATGCCACCAAATATTCTGACATCATGATCCAGCCTGCCACGACTGAAGAAATTATGCTCTTTTATGTTAGGGGGGAAAAGCCTTGAAGGGCCTCATCATCAAGGATCTGTTCATATTGAAAAAGACCGCGCGCGTATTCGTCGCACTGACAGGCCTATACCTGCTCATGGCAATTTTCTTGCACACCGATTTCGGAGTACTCATCGCCTTTATCATGGGTATGTTAACCATCACGTCTTTTGCTTATGACGAACAAGCAAAATGGGATGCCTTTGCGCTTACCATGCCGGTAAGCAAGCGGGATATGGTTTTGTCAAAATACCTACTGGCGGTGTTTTTAGGCATTGCGGGCGGTTTGATGGGTATATTGCTGAGCGTGGCCGCGGCGATTGGTCAAGGCCCTGTGGATATCATGGCTATCCTGAAAAATACAGGAATCGCCATCTGTGCCACATATGTGTTCAGCAGCATTGCCCTGCCCCTGGTATACAAACTTGGTTCCGAAAAATCCCGGCTGGTATTAATGTTGTGCTACGCCGCCCCTATTTTGCTTGGCACTATCATTATCAATATGCTAAGCGAAGCCAGCATCACCATGCCGCAGCTTTTATCCGCAGCTCATACAGCAGCTATCATTCTCCCCTTTTTCACCGTGATCGCTTTCGTGTTCTCTTACAGGTTGTCCCTTGTTATCTTTATCAAAAAGGATATCTAGCTAAGAGCACTGGGGCTGTCTCAAAGTTTCACACAAAAATCACGTCCCGTAAGGGATGTGATTTTTTTCTGCAGCGCAAACCATCATGAATGAATCAAGGCATGCGGAGTATATATCGCATTAAGCAATCTGTATTGCCAATATATTGCCTGCAGCAGAATTTTGTCGATGATTCTCATGCCTAGCGTTGCGAATCATCCACCCCAAATATGTCCCCTAAAGGTCATCAACGCACCGCTTCAACTGCCCTTTGTCATATATTGCGATGATCTGTTGATCCAGATTTCTCGTGTCCTAGGATATACACGTAGTGCCATTTCTCCCAGATCATTCCGATTCGTCTTGACGTTCCACCCGTTACGGATTTCCCGTTGCCATCTGGGCTATGCTTTTCATAACCCAGGCGCTCGGTCATCTGAGCCTCATGCATTCGTTTTAGTTCTCATTTATACGGAAATAAATTTATCCTCAAGGCAGAACGTATCCTTTTCAGTCGGACTAGCCCCGAGCTGAGGCGTTCCTGTCGAATAGTGAAAAATCTTGATTTTGTGCACAACTATGCAACATTTCAAAGAATAAACAACCTCTTGAAGGACCCCATATTCTGGATGCACCCAACCAGATTGGAACTAATGATACATGCGGTTATTCTATCATCAGCCGCAAATTACCGGGTACTATTTGTACAAGTTGAATTACCCCTTCCCAAAGAGAATGGTCTGTCTTAACCAAGCAGCCAAACACAAAGCTCTCAGCCGTTCCACCTTCATATGCTTTAGGTGCATCATTTATCTTTGTTGCAGAAAGCTCTACTATCTCCGGCTCTCCTTTCCCTCCTTGATTTGATCATAGAACTCGGAGAAGCCCCCTATTACACTCAGGAAAAGCCCTATTACGGAAAATGTAGAGGTACAATACATAGAGAACAACAAAGGGAAAGAAACAGAGAGCCTGTGTGGTACAATGAATCTGCGAATAGACATAGACCACAGAAAGGTTCTCTACACAGAAAGAATAACACAAAGCATGGGAACGTGACGGTGTCAGCAATACGATACAAGACAAGCAGGAAGATGGTAACAAAATGGCGGAGGCGTCGAGATGGCGCGGTCCACAGTCTGGAGAATACGAGCCGAAGGCCTAATCGGGAGTGTCGCAAAATCCGTGTAAATGGAATACTTTCTGAAAGTTGGGAAAAAACTACTACCGCTTTTACTCCTGCGCAGGGTAGGGCAACGCTGGGGAGCGACCCGAGCGGTACAGGAGGTTTG
>JAEWSC010000060.1 GCA_023398575.1 Bacillota bacterium
CCAAACCTCCTGTACCGCTCGGGTCGCTCCCCAGCGTTGCCCTACCCTGCGCAGGAGTAAAAGCGGTAGTAGTTTTTTCCCAACTTTCAGAAAGTATTCCATTTACACGGATTTTGCGACACTCCCCCGGGGAGGGGCTTCCTCAACTTAACATAGTATGCCAATTAGTTCAGTTATGCTCTTTATCCGGTAATCCGCTTGACACAAGTCTATCTTATGCGATTCACCCCAATCCCCAATAATCCATGCACAGTCCATTCCCGATTTCTTTGAACACAAAACATCCAAGGGATGGTCGCCTACGTAAAGGCAGCACGCAGGAGGCAAATCAAGTTCTTTTAAAGCGATCTCCATAATACGAACATCCGGCTTTTCTATCCCAACGGCTTCGGAAATAACCACCGACTTGAAGTATTTATATAGTCCCAGTTCTCTTAAGCAATCTGCAAGCCATATATGATGATTGGATACAATAGCCATATCGTATTCTTCCTTTAATATGTCCAATGTATCAAATACACCCGAAATAACCTGCATTTCTTGTTTTATCTTAGGCATATGTGACATCATTTGAAGATAGGTCTCCTCCATCTCTCTTGGAAACTGAACGCAGGATAATGCTGCCCGGTTTTTGATCATTGATGATTCTTCCTGCGTGGCACAAGGAGCGCCATTTTGCTCCCTTAAGATTTGTTCGCCAATAGCCCAATTTACAGCCTTGTTAATCTCCCTGGCGATTTTCTCAGTAACCTCTATTCCCAGAAAACGCAATCTGTCTCCGTATATCTTCGCATAATTAGGCTGATACTCAACCAATGTATCACTTACATCAAATATTATCGCTTTATATTTCATAACTTTCTCCTTGATCCAGATCATATCCCTTTGCATAATTTGTTGCAAACTGCCATGTTTCACCTATGCGCATGAAATTGCTGACATTGCTCACGGATGTCTTTCTCCCAATATGCATAAAAGAAAAACCTTGATTTCTCAAGGTTTTTCTGGCGGAGAGTTAGGGATTTGAACCCTAGGTGGGGTATTAGCCCACACACGATTTCCAGTCGTGCGCCTTAGACCACTCAGCCAACTCTCCATGTTTTGGATAGAACGTCAACGAACAATATTATACAGGTTGTCCCGGATGATGTCAAGCTGTAAGTGCAAAAAAGAAAAAGTATTTTGCATCACCGTTTGAAAACTCAACTGTCCCTTTGGGAGCGTGTCTTTTTGCTATGAATGGCTGCAGCGTGATAAGTATTCTACCACGCTGCGCATCTGCTCCACTGCGTGCCATTATTGTCTGCTTAAGCCTACGCATTATTGTTTAAGCCCCGACATTCTATCGGGGCTTAAACAATACTTAGCACATACATGTTCATCTAGAATAGGTACCAAAATCAGCTTACCACTTTGCGTTCGCGGCAATGTTCACACACTTTTGATGATCTTCATCCACCTTGTCAGTGCCATGAGTCTTACTCTTATAAAAGTGAATGCAGAAGTGACCGTCAAAATTATTCCCGGAGATGGTATCATCCTCATGAGGCATTCCGTTCATGGAACATGCATACACATGACCATTGTAGAGAACAAGGATAGGCCGCCTTGCCCAACTCCACGAGCCGCCATAAATGCTTTTCATAACAGCCGTATCATCCGCCGTCAGCGGTTCCGCATCCAGATGGTTGTAGCCAGACCAGCGCTTACATTTAAACTCTTTGCCTGTATACACATCCTTTACGGTAAACACAGCACCTTTGGGTATGGCTGAGCTGCCGCCATCAAACCAATCTAGTTTTTCTGTCTTGTAGGTCTTATCTTCAGCGTTTGCCGCTTTTTCTCCAAAGAGAATAAATATGGTAGTTTTGCCGGCCACCCCATCCCGTGACATACCCTTTGCCTTTTGAAAAGCAATGACTGCAGCTTCCGTCGATTCGCCAAAGTCACCATCAACGGTTCCATTATAGTAGCCCTTAAGCTTTAAGGCCTGCTGCAGCTTTTTTACCTTTGTCCCGCTATCCCCTTTTTCCGATGTGGCGGGTGCATCTCCGATATCACCGATGGAAGTAATTCCCTCCATGCCCTTTTTATCATCGGCGGGCTCAGCAGCCTCCTGGCCGAATAGCGCTTTGATGGTGGCGCTGCCCGCCACGCCATCTTGGGTTAACTTGTTATCCCTTTGAAATGCTTTCACAGCCTCTTCCGTTGAATCGCCAAAGCTGCCATCAATAGACTCATCGTAAATGCCTACGATCTTCAATGCCCTTTGCAGCTTTTTTACATCGCTGCCTGAATCTCCTTTACAACTCGGTGCCGGCGCATCGCCCAACTCGGCGATAGCCTTTTCCTGTGCGCTTTTTGCACTTTCCGTTACCTTTATATACTTTTTCATTACATAGCCGGTAAACCTCCCGTAACTTACCTTATACCAATCGTCGGTGGTAGACAAAATCTCCAATGCATCGCCTTCTCGCAAGGTCTGCAATGCTTTTGATTCTGAATCATTTTTCTGTCTTAAGATCAAGGCCTCTGTTGCTACGGTTCCCCGCTGCGAAGCCATCGCAAGTGGTGCAAAAGCCATTATCGATGCTGCAGCAAAAGCTGCCAACACAAGCCGACTTCCACGGCCTTTATCTGTACCAATTTTTCTTTGAACCACGAAGATCCTCCCTTTCTCCGCCCACTCCCGCCACAGTATACTATTGCGAAAGGCAAGACTGGCCAATTGGCATATCCCAGTCCATCATTGGCGGAGGCACGCAAGATGCTTTTCCATTCCACAACGTGCCTTCATTTTTCCGGTTGTCTTACGTTGATATAACGTAACCTTCCGTCGCTTAATATATTACGATTTTATTAAGATGTCAAGCAATAATCTAAGCTTTTTACAAACTCGCGAAACAATTAAGAAATATTCCATATATCAAATGAAAAACATGTTTTTCACAAAACGAACAATATGTGCTTGACGTATGGCCAGGTAATTGGTAAAATGTAGATAAAACTTGTTCGGATGCGTTATTAATAAAATCGTTATAATTATATATGGGGGCATTTTTATGGGTTTTTACGACCGGGTCACTATGGCATTTTTGGAAGAGGATAATGCTCAGCGGGCTTTTTTCAGGTTAAGACCCTTGTTAAACAGCGCTGGACCTTGTACAAAGGAGGATCTTTCAATTCTTCCGGACGATGGATTTGCACGCATCGTTCCAGATAAAAATGAGCAAATGAATTTCAAGGATAGGATGCGTTCGCTTGGAAGCCTGTGCATGATCGACCTAACTCCCTTCCCTCTGGAAGCCAACAAAATACGTACAAATAAGAATTACGCTCCAGACAAAGGCGAAAAAAATCAGTACATTCTATATTCAGACGTAGTACACGCGCTGCCAGAAGACCTTGTATATGAGATTATAGACACTCAAACTCAGGATGACTTGCAACAAGCCTCCGCTCACATCACAACACCGATGGGCTATATACGATTTGAAGAGAATTGGTACGGGCCAGTTTTATGCGGGCAAGTGCCATCGCAGACACAAGACATTCCTCCGCAGGATAAACTGCATACCGTGTTATTTCCAGATGGCAAGCTGCGGCTTTTCTATTGGGCTGAGGAAATAGCAAACGTGAAAACTGCCGACCTCGAAGTGGAAGCTTCATTGAGCGAAGCCAGCCAGGCACTCAAAGCGGCTGAGCACAAGCTGCTAACCATGGAATCCGCCACACTCCCCGTGGCTGTTATGCATACGCCTGTTGTTCAAATGCAGGTACGCGCCGTAGTGCCGGAGGAAGCCAATCTATCCGGCACACCGTTGTATTCTGGTTCTCTGGGCCGTTCCCGTCTTGCCAGGCCACGCAATCCGTTGCATGAGGTAGTTGATGCCCAATGGCGTGCCGCCAAGTATGAGGCACCTAGTGCCTCACTGCAGCAAGGAGCAAATCTGCGTCATGTAGAAAACCCGATTGAACATTTTCGCCAGGCCGCCGAAATGGTATGGTCTATCCCCGAAACGCAACTACAGGCAATGGATGTATTATTATCACTTCCAGGTATGCAAAAGCGGCTAGAAAAGGTTTTACACGCCGATGAGCCCGATAGTCTGCTGGCCGCATCCATGCGACGCCAACTGCAAGACATGGAAGCAGAACGACTGGCTTTGCTCATACAATTGGACAAAGCCAAGGAAAGCAAGGCAGCACTTCGTGAAGAAATTCTTGCATCTGCGCAGCAGGAATTTTCATTAAAGGTAAAGCATCTACGTGAGGAATCTGTTGCACTGAAAGCATCAGAAGAGGCAATAAGAACACAGATTTCCGAACTTACGGCAAGGCGCGATGCCTTGCAAGCCATATGCGATGCACTAATCGGCAATGAACTACCGTCACGCCTGAATGCTTTTGCTGCTGGCATACAGCTTTCGGCCATTTGTCCTGCGGCATTCCTTACCCTGCCTGCAGCAATCGGGGAAAAAACGTCGCCGGATAAGATGATTGCTTCCATAAAAGGCGTCGTATCCAAGCAATGGGGGCCTTTCAGCCAAGAGGATGCGGTGCATATCCTGCTGCTGCTTGCGTTATGTCCGCAAATCCAGCTTGTACACACAAGTTTATCGGAGGCAATACGATTTAGTCATATATGCGCAGAAGCGCTTGGGCTTAACAATGCATTTGCCGTGCAGACAAGCTCCGATCAGAGAATTGTTGTATCTTCCGCTCCCGAGCTTGCAAGCCCGGTAATCGTTGCCACCCCGTTTTTGTGCCCGGTGGCGAAGGAAGATTACAAGCGCTCTGTGCTTTTGGCAAAGTCACCTATAGATCATATTGAACATACTGACTTTGAACTCTCGCCTTGGCCCATTTTTATACTGCCCAACAGTACCGTAAGCTTCGCGGCCGATTTAGGCAATAGTGATTCAGCATTGCCTGCCATCAGCATGGATTCACTGACAGATTTGGCTTGCACCACAGGCGATATGCCGATAGAAGCAATCCGTTGGCTGGATCAGTTAAGGGATATCCTATTGGAGGCTGGGCACCCCCTCCCGCTTGAAGCAGGAAAGATAATGGCCGCATACATCAAGGCTGCCGCTTCCCTTATGCCAAGAGGAATCGCCGCAGCAGCCGATTATGCGTTTATGGCATGGATAATACCGCATGCACTAAAATACGAAAAGCTACAAAAAGCTTTACATTCTCTGCTCCTTTCCCTTCCCCGTTCGGCAGAGCTACTGAAGCAATTTTCCAAGTAAGTCCAAAGGGGCTGCAGCAATGAACTGCAGCCCCTTTTATATGCATGCTTGAGCTGATTCCTTTACCCTCGGCCCAGCACCACAGTAGCGCAGGGAGTAATAGAGATTTCACCAGATACCGTCTCTTCACCCAGCAGGTCGGTCCAACCTTCCGGAATCTTTACATGCTTATCCTCACCCATAAAGTTCGAAAGGAACAGATACTCTCTTCCACCTTGGCCTATTCGCTTGGCTGCGCCTACCCCATATGGAACTTCCTCAATCACCGGCATAACGCCAGCTTCGCCAGCCACATGGCGATAGAAATCGATCAAGAAATCATCATCGGTGCGAGCCGCGATGTAGAAGCAGCGCCCGGTTCCATAGCCGTTCACCGTCAGGGCTGCCATACCCTTGTAAAAATCTTTATCATATGCGGTCAGGGCTTTTGCGGTGTCTGGATGAACCAGCTCACAGAAGTCCACTGCCTCGTACGTTTTGCCTTGCCATGCAAAGCTGTTTGTGACCTCCGGAAACAGGGCGTCGACTTCTTCCGCCCAGATGCCGGCCACCTCTTTTAATGGCCCCGGGAAACCGCCCAGGAAGCACCTGTCCTCCTCATTCACATACCCGGAGACATAGGTCATAATGAAGGTTCCACCGGCCTTAACAAACGCTTTCACCCTGTCCACAAAGCCTTCCCGGAACATGTACGTCATCGGCGCGCTGACAATTTTATACTTACTCAGATCCGCTGTCTGATCGATAATATCCACGCCAAAGCCCGCCCTGTACAACCCGTAGTAGTGGGTGCGCACCGTTTTTTCATATTTTTTATCAGACTGGCCAAAGCGCGCATCCTCTAGCGCCCAGCGGTTTTCCCAGTCATAGACCAGGGCGATCTTGTTTTCTGGTGCAGAGCCTGCCACCTGGGCCAGCCTTTTTAGTGCCTGACCAACCTGCACAACTTCGCGAAATGCGCGGGTCTCTCCATGTCCAACGTGGTCTACAACGGCACCATGAAACTTTTCAAAGCCGCCTTGGCCTTTTCTAAATTGGAAATACTGCACGGAATCAGAACCATGAGCAACAGCTTGTAAACCTTGGGTAAGCACGATGCCTGGCCTGCGCAGGGAGTTGATGGGCTGCCAGTTCACCGGCCCAGGGCTTGATTCCATCATCAAAAATGGCTTTTGTCCACCTACACCACGCATGAGGTCATGATTGAAGGCAGCGTTCATGCCTGCCAGCGCATCCTTTTCCGTACCGGACCATACGGGATAGTTGTCCCAGCTGCAGCGGTCCATCAGCTTACCCAGAGCAAAATAATCAATGACAGGATACGTAGACATCAGGTTTGTGGTGCAGGGGATGTCTGGGGTGATACGCTTAAGAGGCGCGACCTCGTTTTTGTAAAAGCTCAAGTGTTGATGAGATACAAACCGGCGCCATGCAAGCTTTTGCCCATGGCTTTCGTTTTCACCCAGCCAGGAAGGGGATGTGGGGCTTTCCACCTGATCGAATCGGTTATAGTTATGCGCCCAGAACTGGTTCCACCAGGCATCATTGAGCTTTTCTATGGAGCCATAACGTTCTTTCAGCCATTGCTGAAACGCCTTTTGGCATAGAGGGCAGTGGCATTCACCGCCGTATTCGTTGGATACGTGCCACATGATGAGCGCAGGATGCTTTCCATAACGCAAAGCTAGCCGCTCATTCATGGCAGCTACTTTTTCCCTGTACACAGGTGAAGTCAAGCAATGATTGTGCCGCCCGCCATACAGGTTATGCTTGCGCTCATTATCCATGCGCAACACTTCGGGATAAGTTTGGGCCAACCACGGTGGCCTGGCACCGCTGGGTGTAGCCAGAATGGCTTTGATGCCGTTTTCATACAGCATATCCATCACCTGGTCCAGCCAGGCAAAATCAAACTTGCCCTCCTCCGGCTCCAAGTGTGCCCAGGAAAAAATGCCCACTGTCAAGGTGTTAATGCCGGCTTTGTGCGCCAGCTCCATGTCCTTTTTCCAAATATCATCCTTACGGTCCAACCATTGCTCTGGATTATAATCACCGCCATGCAAAAGCGCCTGCATCCCCTTGACAAGCGTAGGATACTGAGCCATAAAAACATCTTCCTTACTTATTAAAATCTGCGGCAAATTTAAGCGCTCCATTGCCCTTTACGATTTGGTTGCATCCATTCAGCACAACCGTATAGGGCTTTTTCGAATCCGTTTCCACGGTAAACTCATTCCCCTTACGTGTTACCGTAAAAACAGCAGCCGTCTGTCCGGACAAATCAGGGATCGCTGTCCCTATCACCGCGCCATCCTTGATTTCAAACAGATGGAGCTCAAGCCCAACCAAATAGTCATAATCAGGCCTGTCATCCCGGCCGCCCATGGGCAGAACGGTGTTCTCCCGCACATACAGCGGCAAGCTCATAAACCCATGGTTTTCCCTGTGCCATGTACTTCCCCGAGCCATTTTCCCGCTTAACAGGCTGGTCCAGGTACCTTCTGGCAGATAGCAATCCACATGCCCGTCGGCATGGAAAACTGGCGCTACCAACAGGCTATCGCCCAGCATGTACTGCCGGTCCAGCATTTGGGCCGTCACATCTTCGGGGAACTCCAACAGCATCGGCCGAAGCACCGGTGCGCCTGTTTCGTGGGCTTGTACTGAAGCACCATAGATATAGGGCATCAGGCGGCATTTAAGTTTTGTAAAGTAACGTACAACATCGCAAGCTTCATCATCAAACAACCACGGTACTCGATAGCTGCTGGAACCGTGCAGGCGGCTATGGGTAGATAAAAGACCAAAGGCCACCCAGCGCTTATATACATCCGCCGGCGCGGTCTGCTCAAAACCGGAGATGTCATGGCTCCAGAAACCAAAGCCGCAGTGGGCCAGGGACAAGCCACCCCGCAAGGTTTCAGCCATGGAAACATAGCTGGCGCTGTTGTCTCCGCCCCAATGCACGGGATACTGTTGCCCGCCTGCCGCAGCGCTGCGGGCAAAGAGCACCGCTTCGCCCTTGCCGCGGCATTCCTCCAACAGTTCAAACACCATCTGGTTATATAGATGCGTATAGTAATTATGCATACGCACGGGATCGCTGCCATCAAAATAGACGATGTCTCTGACAGGAATACGCTCGCCAAAGTCTGTCTTAAAGCAATCTACACCCATGTTAAGCAGCCTGCGCAGATAACCCTGGAACCATGCCCTGGCCTGTGGATTGGTAACGTCTACAATACCCATGCCAGCCTGCCACCGGTCGGTCTGCCAGACATCACCATTTGTTTTCTTCAGCAGATACCCATTTTGCATTCCCTCGTCAAACAGGGGGCTCAATTGGGCAATATAGGGGTTCAGCCACACGCAAATGCGAAGACCCCGCTCTTTATATCGTTTGAGCATGCCAACAGGATCGGGGAAGGTCTCATCATCCCAGGCAAAGTCACACCAATTCAGTCCCTTCATCCAGAAGCAGTCAAAGTGGAACACATGCAGTGGGATGTCTCTGTCCGCCATACCCTGGATAAAAGAGGATGTAGTCTTTTCATCATAGCTGGTGGTGAAGCTGGTAGTCAGCCACAGGCCGAAGGACCATGCCGGCGGCAACGCTGGGCGGCCGGTGAGCATGGTATAGCGGTTCAATATTTCCTTGGGAGTTGGGCCATAGATGATATAGTAAACAAGCCGTTCCCCTTCTACCGAGAACTGTACCCGCTCCACCTTTTCGCTAGCAACTTCAAAAGAAACATCAGATAGATCATCCACAAAAACGCCATAACCACGATTCGTCATGTAAAAGGGCACGTTCTTATAGGCAATTTCGGTGGCAGTGCCACCATCCTCATTCCACATATCGACCGTTTGCCCGTTTTTCAAGTATGGCGTAAAGCGCTCGCCCAGGCCATACACCCACTCGCCTACATCCAGCATCAGTGAATCGGACATATAGGCTTTGCCTGTTTCTGTGTTCAGTGCGTGGGCCATACCGCGGTAGCCGCTGGTGGTCAGCGTCTTTCCATCCGCCACATAATCCACCCGCCAGCCGCTTTGTGTCTTGTCCACGCGGGCGGACAGGGGTCCGCTTGTGAAGGTACAGCGCGAATCATCTTCCGAAATGACTGGCATGATTTCGTTTTCCGAAATGACATGCACTGGCCCATTTTGCTTTACGCCCTTAAAATGAGTTACGGAAACACGGATAACGCCCTCTAGCGGCGCAGTGAATTCCACTTCAAGTGCGGGACCATCCAGTGTGTTTCCCCTGCTGGCTACATGTCGCCCCATTGCCACAGTTTTTAAGCTGCGCTCGGATTGTAACGTGCGGTACCACTCTACCGCGTAGCCGATTTTGAACTCAGGCCTTAATTGCCAGTATCCATACGTGAAGCGCATATATTCCCTCCGAACAGCATTATTTGCATAAATCACAAAAAGCAAACTGTCGTTATAATTCAAGTATCTCCATATATTCCCCTGCCATTTTCGTAATTTTTGATCTTGCATTACTATTTTTGCATTACAGCGCTTTTTGCAGTATACTATTTCCAAAACACTGGCGCTTTAGTGTGGAGGGTTACATGCAGGAATTACATCTTCTATCTTCTATTGCCTCTCAGTATCCTTTCTGGACGCAGCTAAGTGAAGGTCAGAGAAGCTTTCTCCTAAGCCACGCATCATTGATTTGCTATCCGAAGGGGATCAATGTACATAATGGAGAAACTGAATGCGTTGGCTTTATTCTTGTTCGGTGCGGCGAACTACGGGTATATATGTTGTCTGAAGAAGGCCGTGAGATCACGCTTTATCGGTTAAAGGATGGGGACATGTGTATTCTGTCCGCTTCCTGCGTATTGAGCACCATCACCTTTGATGTGCATGTGGACGCACAGGTAGATACAGAGGTTATGCTAGTTAGTGCCGCTGCATTTGCCGAACTCTCCAGGCAAAATATTTACGTTGAAAAATTCTCTTACCAACTGGCTACAGAACGTTTTTCAGACGTCATGTGGACCATGCAGCAGGTGCTGTTCATGAGTTTTGACAAGCGATTGGCCATTTTTTTGCTGGATGAGATGTCAAAGACCTCAGACGACACTATTATGTTAACACATGAACAGATTGCAAAGCTTGTTGGCTCCGCACGCGAGGTTGTGACCAGGATGCTCAAATACTTTTCCAGCGAGGGCATTGTTGCCCTAGCCCGGGGTGGAATAAAGGTACTAGATAAAAAAAGGCTGCGCAGTCTAACCGAGTAGTTGGCAAAATGATTGATTTGCTTAATCCAGACCTGCTGATTTCTTACTTCTTTCGCAACACAGAAAATTGCAAAAAAATTTGCGAAGACCCGTTGCTTTTTCCAAACACATTTGTTATAATACAAAAGCTGTCCGAAAGACAGCCTCGGGCCCGTAGCTCAGCTGGATAGAGTGTTTGACTACGAATCAAAAGGTCGTGGGTTCGAATCCCGCCGGGCTCACCAACAAAAACCCTGCAATCTCAACGATTGCAGGGTTTTTACTTGCTATTCTATGCGGATATTATCAGTGCTTAATCCCCCATCTACATCATTTCTACACCATTGGGATAATTGAGGCTCCATTTCACCGATCCAACCATCAAAAATCCAACCATATCTGCAGCGCTGCTTTACGTTCTTCGGTTAGATGGGCATATATCGCCATTGTCGATCTATTATCTTTATGGCCTAACATTTTTACAGCTTACAGTAAAGTTTGCAAATGCAGATATGGGTATCAGGATGAATGTAAACAAGAGAGCAAGGAGATTTCATGTTATTCTCATACTAATACCTCATTGGCAATTTTTACATTTTCTAAGAGTTTCACATAAAATATTTGCATTTTTTCGCAACGAGGGTTCGATAAAATGCCTAACAATAGGTTGGAGTAAAGCCAATGAAGTCAATATTGCGGCTTCATCCATCAATCACCTTACATAGACATATTTAGTAATAGATGTAAAATTACCATATATATGGTTGTCATATTAAGGATATTACGCTAATATGTAGATAAAACAAGAAAGAGAGGGTCTGGTATGAAGTTTACAACTCGGTTACTCACCTCATTTCTCGTAATGGCTGCACTTACAATGTTCTTGGGAGTGGTATCCTATGCTTCCGTTTCTTATGGCGCTGCTGGACGCATCGAAGCATCTGGTACTCAGGTTCGGGCAGTTGCCACGAGTGGCAGTGCCTATGACGAAAGAGGGATGCCTGCTTATGGTTACTTACATGCAAAGATTACAACCAGTCTTCAGACAAAATCAGCGGTAGGTTCTCGCTTTAGTGGTTCTACAACGACACCTGTTAGAACATCTTACGCTGATAAGAGCGCTAACGAATCTGGCGTTGGATCCTATTGGACTTCTGGTTCATAATCGTTTATAAGCTAACCAGGAAATATGATGCAAAGCCCCATTGATTTGAGCAATCGCAATTGGGGCTTTGTTATTCTTCTATACATCGTGAGGTATGAACGATGTTCATCATGAAACAAAGGCTACCCAAAGGCACTACCATGCTTTTCTTGTTGACTATGCTCATTACTGTTTGCGCATCCTTGATGCTAAGCAATTTATACAATAAGGACTTATTATTCAAATATGTTAGAGGATATTATTCCCAAAATAGCCACCAGCTTCATCCTGAAGATAACATCTCCTATCAAGCACTTGAAAAAGCGCTAGTTTTTAATACGAGCGACGGTGTTATGCTTTATAAAACGAGTCTTGAGTCCATGTATGATACACGCGGTGTTTTTGCAAAGAGCCAAAGCACCATACCCCCTATGCTCTCGGGGCGCTTTTTTATGACCAATGACTACATAAGTCAAAGTCATATTGCGGTTGTAGGCAGCTTTTTCGAAAAAGACATTAAGCAAAATAATGGTCAAAAGCAAATCACCCTATTCAATAAAACGTTTGATGTAATAGGAATAATGGGAAGCAATGAACCTACACGTTTGGATACAATGATATGGATTCCTCTTGATACAGCAGTGCTTTTGACTGGTATTAGCGGAGACTATATGATTGATGGTTCATCCTCCTTGAGCGTTAAGAAGGATATTGAAGCATTGCATGGACTGATGCGAATCAAGATGGATAGTTATAATGGAGAATTAAGAGAATCTGCGTTGGAAGATTTAACAAATGCTCCAGATACAGTCACCTATGTATATCTTTCAGCCCTGCTCTCCTTTCTTGTATCCATCATTTTTGCATGCGCCTATTGGATATCTTACCGCAACATGGAAGTATACGTAAAACGATTGAATGGATACAACAACGCAAGTCTCCTTCTCTCCCTGCTTTTAAGGTATTTCGCCTGCGTTCTGCCGGCTGCTATTGTTGGATCGGCAACCGCCTTCATCACGCAACTGTTTGTCTTCGGAGGATCAATTTTGGCAATTCATCTGATGCTTGGCATTATGCTATCAGTCCTGCCTGGTATGTTCATTGTCGTTTTTCAAATTGTGCAATCTGTTTTGAGAAGAGAGATAAAGCCTGCGAGGGAATGGTTATGAAAAGCATATGCAGCGAATTGTGGCATAATGTGAAAAAGAGCATCTTTGTTGACATTGTCTTGATAGCGCAATGCGTTTTAGCAACATGGCTTTTTATTTCAATCATTAGCTACTATGCGGATTTGCCCATCGAATCTGGTCCATCAAATATTAACGGAAAATATGGATATTATGCATTATCGACTATCGGTTCTGAGCAGCAGGTTGCACAGGCAGACTTGGTAAGACAAGATCCGCAGTATTTGGAAAAACTGATAGCCACCATTGTTCGAGTGAAGGCGGATAAGCGGTTTACCCTTATCACTGCTGTTTCCAACCAAGGTTTTCCGGTAAGCAATGAAGTGTTTGAATATCGCTTCGCAGGTCCAGTGCCTGCTGATTTCTTTTCTGGTTCCGCATACCCTGGATACTACAGTATGCCAGAGTACCAGGAATATTTATACAGGGAGCCTCATGCCACTCGCAATTTCTCCGATGCAATCGATCTAACTGTGTACCGTGTTGATGAAAATGCTTTTAATCATTATGATTTAGGAGTCAGCATAGGCCGCCCCTTTGAGCACGAAGATTTCACCCTGCGATCGGATCAAAAAACAATCCCATTGCTACTGGGAGATGCCTACAAGCCATATTTTGATGTTGGCGATACATTCGATGCAGATTTTGTCTACTATAAACTTTCTGTTCAAGTGATTGGCTTTTTAAATCCACGTAGCGACCTCGTCAGTGATCAATTTCTCCCCATTGATGGACACCCGGTCAGTTTAGATTATGCAATGGTTTATCCACTATTCAGTCAGATCGACAGAGAAATCGCCACGTGGGAAGATAGGGAATTTGCAGAAATGAATTTTGAAGGATTTTTAAATGGCACGCTTGTAACAGATGCCAATGTACCGCGGGCAAAGGTTACGCAAATAGAAAAGGATCTGGGCGATCTGTTTTTGCAAAACGGTCTTCCTCCTTTGCATTTATCAGGTTCACCGGCAGGCGTATATACTTTTCAACTGGAAACACAAAAGTCCGTTTTTATTATGACAGGCATCATGATAATCGTATTGTTTTTTAACTTGTTCTGCATTCTCTTGTCTCTGGCAACAAAAATACAAAGAAATTTGAAAAGGTATGCAACGGAGTTGATGTTGGGTCAATCCTTGTTTTCGATTTGGGCAGGTTATCTATGTGAAATACTACTCTTATGCCTAATTTCACTATCCTTTACAGCATACATTTTTCGCATACACATCACTGTTAATCTTGATTTCTTGTGGTATATATCCGGTTTCTATATTGTAGTTGCGCTTACTTCATCCCTTGCGATCCTCTTAAGGCTGAAAGGGCTTGATATTGAGAAACTGATTCGGAGGGCTGAATAATGATTGATTTGATCGATGTTTACAAGTCATATGGAAAAGGCGAGGCCAAAGTTAATGCACTATGCGGAGTCAATCTATCTATTCGGCAGGGTGAAAAACTTGCAATTATGGGTAGAAGCGGTTGCGGAAAATCCACATTGCTTAACATTATTGGAGCCTTGCTCTCGATGGATCAAGGCGCCTATCTCTTCAATGGAATCAAGCAGGACCTGTCAAGCACTAAAAAATTAACGCATTTCCGAAGAGATATGGTAGGATTTGTGATGCAGTACTTTGCGCTGGTCGAGGACATGACAGTAGAGCAGAATATCGCGTTACCATTGCTTTATCAGCATATTAATGGCGGTCAAATCCATGGGCGTGTTCACAGCGCTATGGAAGCAATGGGTATCATTAACAAGCGAAAGAAGTATCCCAATGAATTGTCGGGAGGTCAAAAGCAGCGCGTCGCAATTGCGCGAGCACTGGTAAAGAAACCATCCTTGCTGCTCGCTGATGAACCAACAGGTGCTTTGGATGAGGATACCAGTCGTGAAGTACTTGCGGTTTTCGATCAGCTAAATCAAACCGGTATGACCATTGTGATGGTCACGCATGACGAGGCAGTAGCAAGTCGTTGTGATCGAATGCTACTAATGCAGGATGGACATTTTTGTGATTAATATGGGTATGGAATACTCCAAGTTATGGATTCTATTGAGGAAACGTGGAATGCAAAGAACAGACCTGCTAAAGATTATTTCTAGTCCAACCCTGGCTAAGCTTGCTACCGGTGAATCAATCACCACTGACAGCTTAGGATAAATATGTGCATTTCTAACATTCTCATTCATTTGAACATCGTATCCTGCCTAACCAACCCACAAAAATCAGAGCCTTATAGAACAAACGCTCGTAGATGTCGATAAATAAGGAGCCAAGCATAAGGGCTGAACGAATCAAAAGGTCGTGGGTTCGAATCCCGCCGGGCTCACCAAAACAAGAGTATCCTTGATAGAATTTGCTTCAAGGATACTCTTGTTTTGGTGCATCTGATATTGACATCCTGGCACATATCTACTAAGTTTTTTTGTCTTTTTATATAGTCTAATGAAAAATACCCAAAAATGAGGTATGCAATATAGCATCAAAATGCAGATAATAGTATGGTAACGCTAAAATTCATGCAGCGCAGGTCTATCTGCACGCCTCAAGCAGCAATGTCACCGCAAAATCAAGCCATACATCTGAGCGCAAAAGATCCTTCACTTAAAACGATCCAACATCAATGCCTAAAAAAATTAGGAGGAGTAAGCATGACAACACTAAAGAAACCTAGCAGAAACACATCTATTAAGTTTAAGCTTGTGCTGTTTACCGTTGCCTTGATTCTCGTGCTGACAGCAGCCAACTTGACCAGCGGTCTGCTTTCCAGCTACCAAGGGATATTGAGCAACGTACGTGCTGACCTTACAACGCTTGGCACAGTCGCTGACAAAGCCCTTTCTACAGAAATACAAATGGTGAAGCAGAGTCTTAAGAAAGCTGCACAAGCAGATTTCTCCGCAGCAACACCATCCAGCCTGGAACAGTTGGCAAAGGATAACCAATGGCTATATGCTGCCCTCACCGATACAAAAGGTGTTGTGATTCAAGGTCCTGCTGCCTATATGGGCGAAAACCTGTCATCAGATGCCCTGTTTAGCAAAGCACTCAACGGTGAAACCGTTATAACCTCGCCCTTTACTGATAAGGCCAACGTTTTCGTGGTGCGCCTGTATACACCTATTAACAGCGGCGTACTGGTCACCGCTCTGGATGGCATGTATATCAGCAGTCTGATAGCTGATTTCAGGGTCGGAAAATCCGGAAATATCTTCATACTAGACAATACCGGAACGATGATTGGCAATATGCGGCCTCAGCTTGTTCAGGAACGCCAAAACTTTATTGAAATATCTAAAAGGGATAAAAATTATGCTTCCGCCGCAAAGGTTTATTCCAAAATGATCACTGGCGCTTCGGGGATCGACACATATACATACGCAGGCGTTGATCGCATATGTTACTTCGCCCCAATTACAGGCAGCGATGGATGGCACTTTGGCGCGGTGGCTCCGATTGTTGAAATGACCACATCCATTCAATCCACTGCCGTCATTATGCTTGCCTCCTCTTTGGTCGCTGCCGTGCTGGCGATCATCGCATCCTTTCTGTTCGCAGTCAGATTAGCCAATCCACTTACGAGTATCACCCGCCGCATGAAGCTGCTTTCCCAAGGAAATCTGACAGAGGAAGTGCCTACTGTCACCAGTAAGGATGAAATCGGCGAGCTCGCTCAGAGCATTGATATCTCCATCAAAACCCTATCTCTGTATGTAGAAGATATCACCAAGAATATGGAGCAGATTGCGGCCGGCAATTTCACCACCCGTCCCGCACAATCATATATCGGTGACTTCAAGCGTATTGAAACAGCCATCTATGGCTCTGTTGAAAATCTCTCCGCCACCCTGTCGATGATCCGCACAGCCTCTGAGCAGGTCAGCACAGGCGCGGATCAAGTCTCCGGCGGCGCTCAAGCACTAGCATCTGGGGCTACTGAACAGGCAGCAGCCGTAGAACAGCTCAATGCGTCCATCGCAATCATTACGGAGCAGGCTGCCGAAAACTCAGCAAACGTAAAACGGGCGACCGACTACGTTGCTCAGGCCGGCACCGGCGTTAATACCGGAAATGAACACATGAAGCAACTGACAGAAGCAATGGAGAACATTGGTTCTTCCTCTACCCAAATTGCCAGCATTACAAAGGTCATTGAGGATATTGCCTTCCAAACCAACATTTTAGCTTTGAACGCCGCCATAGAAGCAGCCCGGGCAGGTAACGCAGGCAAGGGCTTTGCCGTTGTGGCAGACGAAGTGCGAAACCTGGCCGCTAAATCAGCGCAAGCCGCCAGACAAACTGCTGAATTGACCCAAGCATCTGTGGAGACTGTCTCCAGAGGCACAGAGATCACAGCGCAAACGGCACAGATCTTGTTGGATGTAGGCATAAAGGCCCGCCAGGCAACAGACAGTATTTTCAGAATTGAAAAGGCAACGGCAGACCAAGCCGTAGCCATTGAGCAGATCAAGCAGGGGCTAAGCCAGGTATCCAATGTTGTACAAACAAATGCTGCAACGGCAGAAGAAAATTCGGCCACCAGTGAAGAAATGTCAGCACAAGCCGCTACACTCCGTGAAGAGGTTGGTAAATTCCGCCTGGATGCAGGGTATGCAAATGATCATACAACAGAAATATCTCTCTTGAAGGGTCTCACCGGGGGAAATAGTACTGCGCGCACAGTACACACCGGCTTTGGTAAGTATTGATTATACCTATCTATAAAATTATCCATATATAACCGCTGCAAGCCAACAGTTCTTCAATGAACAGAAAGACGGGAGATTGCATACGCAGTCTCCCGTTTATTTGATGACGCTAAACAATTACAATCAAGTGCACCAGGCAAAATTTGTGCCCGTTGTAGCGGCAATCAACTTTGCCATGGTAACGCAACAAAAATACTAATTGCGCAAAAGCTTCACCAAAACCGCTTTCTGGGCATGCAGCCGGTTTTCAGCTTGCTGAAAGATTTCTTCCGCATGGGCTTCAAACACCTTCTCTGTGATTTCCTCTTCTCTATGTGCCGGCAAGCAGTGGAGCACGATGGCGTCGGGCTTGGCTGCTGCCATAGCGGCTTCATTCACCTGGTAGCCCGCAAATGCTGCCTTGCGGGCTGCAACCTCAGATTCCATGCCCATGGAAGCCCACACGTCTGTGTATATCACATCTGCGTCCTTGCAAGCTTCCATCACATCATAGGTCAATGTAAAAAGGCCTGTTTCCGATGCCCACTTAACAATACCGGCATCCGGCTCATATCCCTTTGGGCAAGCAACGGACACCTGCATGCCAAGCTTCACCCCGCCCACGATATAGGAGTTTGCCATATTGTTTCCATCTCCAACAAACGTAAGCTTTAAGCCGCGGAAGCTCTTTTTGAGTTCCCGAATGGTCATCAAGTCAGCCAGCATTTGGCAGGGATGCTCATGATCCGTCAACCCATTGATGACGGGGATGGAGCCATACTTGGCCAAATCCTCCACCTCCTGCTGCTTATAGGTACGGATCATGATACCATCCACATACCGCGAAAGAACCCTTGCCGTATCCTGTACCGGTTCACCCCGTCCAATTTGCAGGTCGTTTGAGGATAGGAAAAGGGCATGACCTCCCAACTCAAACATACCCACCTCAAAGGAAACCCTGGTGCGGGTAGATGCTTTTTGAAAAATCATACCCAAAGTTTTATCCTGCAGGTATTTGTGGCTGATACCATGGGCCTTTTCATATTTCAATTGGTCCGCCAGGTTCAAAACATCCAGAATCTCCTCAGCGGGGATGTCAGATAATTTCAATAAATGCTTCATGGCTTTACCGCCTCCTTCAAAATTTCAATGCCCTGTTTCAACAGCTCCATGGGTATGTTCAGTGCCGGAAGCAAACGTACTTTATGCTTAGCCGTCAATACCAGCACGCCTTTTGCCTGGCATAGGGCTACAACTTCTTTGGCAGGCTTTTCTGTTTCTATGCCCAGCATCAACCCCATACCGGAAATGCATTTTACGCCAGGAGCACCACTAAGTGAATCCATGATATATGTGCTCTTTTCCTTGACTTCTTGAAATAGCTTATCATCCAGCCGTTTGACAATGCTCAGCGCGCCCGCAGCGCAAATGGGATTGCCACCGAAGGTAGAGCCATGGCTGCCCAACGTTAGGACACCGGCTGTCTTCTCATTCATCAGGCAGGCGCCAATGGGCAGTCCGCCCCCTAAACCCTTTGCAGTGGAGATAACGTCCGGCGATATACCAAAGTGCATGTAACCATACAATTCCCCTGTCCGGCCGTTGCCCGTCTGCACCTCATCCACCATCAGAAGTACATCTTTTTCTTTGCACAGAGCTGCGGTCTTTTGCACGTAGAACTTATTCAAGACGTGTACTCCACCCTCGCCCTGTACCATTTCCAGCAAAACGGCGCACACCTTGAGGTTTTCCAAAGCTGCTTCCATTTGCGAAAAATCATCCGCATCCACATGGACAAAGCCCGGCGTAAAAGGGCCGAAATGCTTGTGGAAATCGGCCTGGCCGGTAGCAGATAGGGTGGTGATGGTCCGTCCGTGAAAGCTGCCATTGAGCGTCACAATAACCGGATATTCCTCAGCTTTTGTGTCAAAAGCGTATTTTCGGGCTACCTTGATAGCGCATTCATTGGCCTCCGCCCCGGAGTTGCCGAAGAAAACCTTCTTCATGCCCGTCTTTTCGCAAAGCAGCTTTGCCAACTCCGCCTGCGGCGAAGTATAGTACAAGTTGCAGGCGTGAGGCAAAAGAGTGATTTGATCTGCAACTGCTTGCTGCCAAATATCATCTGCCACGCCAAAGGCATTGACGGCGATACCGGTGCCCAGATCAATATAGGTTTTACCCTGATCGTCCTCCAATAAAGAACCCTTGCCCCTTAGCAATGCCAAGTCAAAGCGGCCATAGGTGTTGGCCACATAGGTTTTATCCATCTCACGAATGCTCATGGCTACCCTCCTATACAAACATGGTGCCAACGCCCTCATCGGTGAGCACCTCAATCAATATGGCATGGGGCACCCGCCCATCAATGATGAATACCTTTTTAACCCCTCTGCGGATCGCTTCAATACAGCACTCCACCTTGGGAATCATTCCGCCGGAAATGATACCCTCCCGCTCAAGCTGCGGTGCCTCACTAACCCTGACCTTTGGGATCAATGTGCTTGTATCATCCTTGTCACGCAAAAGTCCCACCGTATCGGTCATGGAGATCATGCTCTCAGCCTTTAGCGTGCCGGCGATACGGGCGGCAGCGGTATCTGCATTGATGTTGTACACATTTCCCAGCTTATCATACCCCACGGTGGAGATAACGGGGATATATCCCATGTCCAAAAGGTCCAAGATGGGCTGGGTGTTTACGTTTGTGATCTCCCCCACATATCCCAGCTTATCATCCAACATTTTTGCTTCGATGAGTCCGCCATCCATGCCGCAAAGCCCGATAGCCTTGCCGCCGATATTCACCAATTGGGCTACCAACGTTTTATTGATCTTGCCGGCCAGCACCATTTGCACCACGTCGGCGGTCTCCGCATCAGTGACGCGAAGTCCATCCACAAACTCGCTTTTCTTTCCAATTTTATTCAGCAATTGCGTAATCTCAGGCCCGCCGCCATGAACCAGCACGACTTTGATGCCAATGAGCGACAGCATTACGATGTCTTTCATCACGGCAAGCTTCAGTTCTTCATTGATCATGGCGTTACCGCCGTACTTGACCACAACAATTTTGCCGTTGTAGCGCTGGATATAAGGCAGTGCCTCTATGAGTACCTGAGCACGCTGGGCGTTGTCAAGATGCATTTTCGGTTGTTCCTCCTTATTACGTGCGGTAATCGCCGTTGATTTTCACGTAATCATACGTCAGGTCACAGCCCCAGGCGGTGGCAGTATCTCTGCCATTATTGAGGTTCAACCAGATTTCAACCTCATCCTTTAACAATATTTCTTTTGCAGAACCCTCGTCAAAGGGGATGCCAGCACCATTTTTACATACATCAATGCTGCCAGCTTTCGATGCGAAGGTCACGTCTATTTTCGTTACATCTACGGCAGCACCACTGTAGCCGATGGCACAGAGCACACGGCCCCAGTTGGCGTCTGCTCCGAACATAGCGGACTTTAGGAGGCTGGAGCAGATAACGCCCTTGGAAACCATGCGGGCGGCCTCCTTATCGGCAGCACCATGCGCCACACAGGTGATAAGCTTCGTCGCCCCTTCCCCATCCTTGGCGATAGCCTTGCACAGGGTCTGCGTAACCGTGTTCAAAGCCTGACAGAAAGTATCGTATGCATCTCCTTCGCAGACTATGGGCTCATTTTCCGCCTGTCCGTTTGCCAGGATGCTGGCCATATCGTTGGTAGAGGTGTCACCATCTACGCTGATCATATGAAAGGTCTCCTGAGCATCATTGCGCAACGCCTTGTGAAGCATCTGCGGGCTAATAGCCACATCTGTCGTCAAGAACACCAGCATGGTGGCCATATTGGGATGAATCATGCCTGAGCCCTTGGCCATGCCGCCGAGTATGCATGTCTTCCCTCCAATTTCAAAAGAAACAGCAGCTTCTTTTTTTATGGTGTCGGTGGTCATGATCGCTTCCGCCGCGGCAGCCTGACCGTGAGTGCTCAAACCCTTCACAAGAGATGCCATGTGCGCTGCCATAGGCTCCAAGGAAAGGGGCTGTCCGATGACACCGGTGGAGGCTACAATCACATCCCCGGCAGCGATAGGCAAATGCTGTGCCACTAAATTACACATGCCTTTTGCAATATCTATACCATTAGCGTTGCAGGTATTGGCATTGCCGCTATTGCATATGACCGCCTGTGCATAGCCATCTGAAAGGTTTTCCTGAGTCACATATATTGGTGCACCCTTGACCAGGTTCAGCGTATAAATGCTGGCAGCAGCCGCCTTGTTTTCGCTCACAATAAGTGCCAAGTCCTTTTTGGTCTTGTTCTTGCGGATACCGCAATGGACACCAGCCGCCATAAATCCTTTTGCAGCACATACGCCGCCCTCTATCTGCTTCATGCATTTATCCTCCTATACTTTCAAGCCGGTCAGCTCATCAGCACCTAACATCAGGTTAAGACACTGGACCGCCGCCCCTGAGGCACCCTTGCCCAGATTGTCGAACCTGGCAGCCAGCAGTACCCTTTCGTCATTGCCTGAAACCAGGATTTCCATGACATCCCTGCCTGAAAGACCATTTGCCGGCAGAAAACCGCCCAGCGTTTCTTCAGCCCCTAGCGGGAGCACTTGTACCAGATTTTCATCATGGTAATGACATGCTAGAAGCTCATAAATAGCGTTTTTCCCAGGCTTGCCATTTAGCAACCTTGTATGCAGCGGGACTGATACAACCATACCGCTATAGAAATCGGACACAATAGGATTAAAAATGGGAATCTCGGCAAGACCGCATACCGCCTGCATTTCCGGCTGGTGTTTGTGTGTTTGGCCTAGCGCGTACTGTCTTGGGCTGTCAAATACCACAGACCGCTCATTCGCCTCATACGCTGCAATCATCTTTTTGCCGCCGCCGGAATAACCGGTTACCGAGTGGCACACAACGGGATAGTCGTAAGGCAGTACGCCTGCCTTGATTAACGGAAAAACGATGGCTGCAAAACCGCTGGCATGGCAGCCAGGCACCGATACCCAGCCGCCTGTTTGAATGGCCTCCCGATGGTGCTTTGACAGTTCCGGAAATCCATATGCCCAACCCGTCATTGTACGGTGGGCTGTAGAAGCATCCAGTATCCTTGCTTTTGACTCTGCTGCCAGCTGAACCGATTCCCTGGCTGCCTCATCCGGCAGGCAAAGTATTGCGATATCAGCTTCAAGTAACTTTTCCTTTCGCTCCCGCGCGTCCTTGCGCAGTGAATCGCTAATATCAAGCAATTGTATATCATCCCGACCGGCAAGCCGCCTTGCGATGTTCAGCCCTGTGGTGCCCTCCTGGCCATCAATAAAAACCTTTGCCATCAAGCATCCTCCAATAAAAAGCATAATAATTCCGAATGTTTGAATAATTATACGTGTATTATACGTCTGAAATGCGTATTGTCAAGGACTATTTTGGAATTTGCTGAATTTTTGCAATAGAAAAGACTCCTGGTTTTGCATTATGTATGCAAAACCAGGAGTCCCTCATATTTGCTTTATTTCCGCATCGACAAAAGCACGCGGTCATTATCCAGTCGATTACCGCTGCTTTTCGCAAACCGCTCCAGTAGATTTTCCACAGTCATGTCAGCACGTTCCTGGCCGCTGACATCCAGCACGATACGGCCGGCATCCATCATAATGGTCCTGCTTCCCAGCGCCAAAGCAGAAACCATGTTATGGGTAATCATCATGGTGGTAATTCCTTGCCTGGCGACAATATCCTTTGTTATGTTGAGCACAGTTTCGGCGGTGTTGGGATCCAGTGCTGCGGTATGCTCATCCAGTAAAAGCAGCTTTGGGGAAGCTACAGTGGCCATAAGCAGGGTCATGGCCTGGCGCTGGCCGCCAGACAAAAGACCCACCTTGGTTTTCATTCGGTTTTCCAACCCCATATGAAACGCCGCCAGCTTATCACGAAAAAGCGCCTGATCGCTTTTTTTCACCGCACGCGAAAATGGCCCCCGCGATTGTCTGGCATGAGCCAGCGCCAGGTTTTCCTCAATGGTCATATCCGGCGCAGTCCCTTTCATGGGGTCTTGAAAAAGGCGGCCAATGATATGAGCCCGCCTATGCTCCTTCATCCAGGTAATGTCCCGGCTATCCAGCACAATGTTACCCGACTCCACATCATGCGTACCGCAGATGGCATTAAATAACGAGGATTTCCCAGCACCATTGGAACCCAAAACCGTTACAAAATCACCCTTGTCCAGATGTAATGAAACATTGTCCAACGCCTTGTGCTCGTTGACTGTACCTTTGGAAAAAATCATCGTGAGATTGACAAGATCAAGCACCGCGTGCTCCCTCCCTCTTGCGCAAACTTCTAGCAATACTTTTGCGAATATGGGGAATCGCCAGTGCCGTGCCCACGATGACAGCTGCCACCAGCTTTAGTGCATAGGGCGGGAAGAAATTGGTGCGAAAAGCAAAGGCCAGAATCAGACGGTAGATGAACGAACCCAGAACGCAGGATAAAAGCCCAACAGTAACACCGCGCTTTCCCAGTATCACTTCACCAATGATAACCGATGCAATGCCTACTACCAGCATGCCGATACCCGCGTTCACATCCGCGAAGCCCTGCAGTTGGGATACCATTGCGCCCGACAGCGCCACCAGCCCGTTGGCAAGAGCAAGCGCCAGCACCTTGACGCTGGAAGCGTTGATGGAGGAAGAACGAACCATATCCTCATTGTTGCCTGTTGCCCGTACACAAAGGCCGATGTGTGTCTTAAAAAACCAGATCGCAACGGCCGCGGACAGAGCCGAAAACAGAAAGGAAATACCAACAGCCACCAAGTCACGTCCCTCCTTGGCAATGCCGGGGAAAAGGCCGTAAGCGGCTTTGAACAGCGTCTTTGGTAATGATATATTGGGCGTTCCGCCCATTACAAACATGTTGACAGAGTATAGCCCGCTCATGACAAGGATACCGGCCAGTATGGGATAGATGCCCGCCTTGGTCTGTAAAAGCCCAGTTACCGCACCGGCCAGCATACCACAAACGATGGCTGCCGCCAAACCGGCAAAGGGGTGACCGGCGGCAGTCAAAACTGCCGACACGGCCATCCCTAATGTAAAGCTTCCATCCACCGTTAAATCTGGCGTGTTTAATATCCGGAATGCGATATAAACGCCCAGCGCCAGAACGGCGTATACAAGTCCCTGCTGCGCGGCACCTATTAACTGGTTCACTGTTTGTCCACCTTTCGGCCTCACGAAAGTGGCGATAGCCACTTTCGTGATCTTTTCCCTCGTCGCACTATGACTATGAAATTACGTTCATTCCACAACCACCGCAGCCGCCAGCACATCCTCCGGCAACATAACCCCAATAGTTTCAGCTGTTGTCTTGTTAACGACCGTTGTAAAATGGTCAACTGTAACAGCAGGGATATCTGCAACAGCAGTTCCCTTCAAATGCTTATCCACCATATCGGCCACGATAGCGCCGATCTCCGGGTCACTGATGGATATGGTGGCAAAGGCGCCGGAATTGACCATGACGGCGGAGGAACCGTACACCGGAATCTTGGCGTCCTTTGCCACCTGGGCGATAACATCCATAGCATCCTGAATCACGCTGTCGTTGGGGATGAACATGCCGGTCACACCCTGATCAACCAGAGACAGCGCAGCCTCATATACTTCGGAGCTGGAGGTGACAACAGCCTCTTTATAGGTATAGCCGTTTTCATCCAAATACTTTTTCGCGTTCTCAATGGTGGTCACGGAATTAACCTGGCTGGTGCAGTAGATCAAGCCAAAATCCTTGGCGTCAGGCGTCAGCTTCGCAGCCAGCTTAAAGTTTTCACCGATGGGAATGGCATTGGAAGCGCCGGTGGCATTACGGTCAGGCTTTTGCATATCCGTCAGCACACCAGCGCCGGTGGGATTGGCAACAGAGATAAAGAAAACGGGAATATCACTTTCCAGGTTGACCACCGTTTGAGTGGGCGGTGTGGCGATGGTAACAATCAAATCCACTTTATCGTCGATCACGCCCTGGGCAATGGTTTGCAGATTGCTCATATCCCCGGAAGCATTTTTCTCGATAAAAACCATTTTATCCTCGGTATACCCAAGCTCACGCATGCGGGCGATAAAACCTTCTCGCATATCCTTGAAGGCACCGTTTTCCACCAACTGTACGATTGCGACCTTGAGGGGCTGTTCAGCCAGAGCACAGGAGGTCATGAGCAGGGCAAGTACCAGGACGGCGGCCAATGATACGATTTTTTTCATGGGGATTCTCCTTCCGATTTTTCAAATGGGATTAGTGTATGCCATTTGTCGGAGAAGCTGCCATAGGACCGGGCTAAAAGTTTCCACCGCATAAAAAAACATCTGTCCTTGTTTCAAGGACAGATGATCAACATCTGCGGTACCACCTTGCTTGACAGCTATGCTGCCCGGCTCACTAGGGTGCCGACACACCCCTCTCCCTTTCACGCTGGAGCTTGCGTCACAGAATACTCAGCAAACGCCTTTCCCCGTGCCCTCAGTGGTCCATTTGCCGCTCCGCCTTCTACCGGGCTTCCACCTGCCCCGGCTCTCTGTAAGCGCGCTTGCGGTTTGATCTCCACATCGCTGGTTTATGGCGATATTAAATCACAGCTTTTCAAGTCTGTCAAGCGTAAATTTTGTATGAGAAGTGTTTTTTATCATAAATACATTCGCAGATTCAAAATTTGCGGATGTATTACACCATCCAACCCGATTTCAATCAACCCAGCCGTAGGGCCTTTGCCGGCAGGAATGGATACGGAACCAGGATTCATGAGCATTATGTCCTCCTTTTCCTCCAAAAAGGCCCTGTGGGTATGGCCGAAAAGGGCAATGCGGCAATGCCTGTCCCTAGCGTCATCAAGTAGCAGTTTGTCGGTGAGCTTCACCCGCTGGCGGTGGCCGTGGGCCAGAAAAAACCATACACCTGCGAAGGAGACAACCAATTCTTCCTTTAGGTCCAGCATGGCTGGATCGTTATTCCCGCGTACCGCATGGGTCACTGCAAGGGGATTGTGCTTTTGGATAAAGGGCCGCAGATCCAAATAGTCATGAATCCCATCACCTAAAAATGCAAAGGCATCTATTTTGCCATGGAGCATGGCCGCCTCCATGGCTTGTTTGAGCGCATTTACATCACCGTGACTATCGCTGAAAAACGCAAGGCGCATATTACTTACCCTGCCCACCGAAGATGTTTTGGATATGCTGGAGCATTTTCTCGGCAGCCCTGGCCCTATGGCTGACGGCGTTCTTTTCTTCCTCCGTCATCTGGGCAAAGGTCTTTCCAGTTTCATACAAGAACAGGGGATCATAGCCAAAGCCGCCAGTCCCCTTTAGCTCTTGCAAAATCATGCCCTTGCATTCCCCTTCCACCACTGTTGTTTCCTTTCCTGATGAAGCCAGCGCTATAGCGGAAACGAACTTGGCACGGCGGTTGGTCTCGCCTTCCAGTTTTCTGAGCAGCAGTGCGTTATTGGCCCCATCGTTACCATGCTCACCGGCAAAACGCGCAGAATACACCCTCGGTGCACCACCCAAAGCCTCCACCGCAAGCCCGCTGTCATCCGCTAGCGCCCACTGGCCGGTGAACTTGGCTACCGCTTCCGCCTTGATGGCGGCATTTTCTGCGAAGGTTTCTCCGTTTTCCTCAATCTCATCTACAAATCCAACGTCCCGCATAGCGACCACATCAAAGAAGCCGCCGAACATGGCTTTGAGCTCCTTCAGCTTATGGGCATTGCCTGTTGCCGCCACCAGCAGGGGTTTGGGCGCGATATGCTTTGCCGCTTCTCCCAGCGCTTCCCGCTGCGCCTGCATGAGGATGCGGATACCACTCTCGCCAAGTGCTACGAGTGCTTCCATTTCACTTCTGGAAAAAGCGCGCCCTTCCCCTGTGCCCTGCAGCTCAATAAAGTCCCCCAGGTCATTCATCACCAGGTTCATATCGACCTGGGCACCACTGTCCTCCAGGTAACACAAATCCAGGCAAGGCGTATCTTTCACTACGCCCACGCTAACCGCGGCCACCTGGCGTATGATAGGCGAGCGTGTCAGCTTCCCTTGCGAAATAAGCTTGTCCACCGCAAGCGTTAGCGCCACAAAAGCCCCAGTGATAGAGGCAGTGCGGGTGCCGCCATCGGCTTCCAGAACATCGCAATCCAGGGTAATACTCCGCTCGCCCAGTGCCTTTAAATCCACAGCCTGCCGAAGGCTTCGGCCAATGAGCCGCTGGATTTCCACGCCGCGGCCATCCTTTTTGATGCCGTCCCGGGCTTTGCGCCGGCCGGTGGAAGCGGGAAGCATGGCATACTCCGCCGTGACCCAGCCCTGTCCCTTGCCGCGAAGAAAAGGCGGTACTTCCTCCTCAATAGACGCTGTACAAATCACTCTGGTCTTGCCGGTTTCAATCATGCAGCTTCCATCCGCCGTGCCAACAAAGCCAGGAATAATATTGCACACCCTGTTTTCATCCGGCTTACGCCCGTCCATTCTATCCATATAGGTTGTCCCTCCTATGTTCAATAGAAAAGGGTGGTTATGGCGCAGGCGGTTTCCCGAAAGCAGCCAATGCCGTCCCTTCTCCGGAATCTCCTTACCGTATCTTGTTCTGCTTGATTCTTAGAAATTCCTCTAGAATTGCGCTTTTTCTCGCCACAATACGTCAGTCGATTTCAATAACGCCCGGGTATTGTGCAAGCACATCCGCTTCCTCGTTGACGAAGGTGGTCTTATCCTCCTCTTTGGGCGCAAACTTTTCGCCCTCTACATGGACTTCCACCTTTTTGACGCCCGGGAATTGTGAGCAGGTAAACAGAATGGCCCGAAGTGCCTGCCTGCCGCCGTCGGATTGCTGAGAAACCTCCATAAACTCTTTGGTAAAGTCTACCGTGACTACACCATCCTTCATGGTTACGGCTTTTAGGCCGCAGTCCTGGGGCAAGGGGTGGTTCAGGCCGCTGTCATCCCGGGGGCCTTTGGCCAGTTCCAGCATGGCTGTTGTAAGATCGGCTGTCGAGAAAACAGTACGTGTAACGGGGATCAGCATGCGCCCTGTTTCAGACGGGAAGTACAGCTGCACGGTACTCGCGTTGGCGGTGGCTGCGGTTGTGGTGCTTTCCATGTTCAGGCCGGCCTTTGTAAAGGCACTGCTGACATCGGTACCGTGGGTTAGTTTGCTGCGGGCCTGCCCGTCAAAGAGGAAGGTAACCTCTTCTACAGTCGGGAAGGTCGTCAGTGCGCTGGCAACAGCCTGCACCATCCGCTGCTCTTCCTCAGCACTTGCACAGCCTAGAGCTTCCTTGCTCATATCCACCCTGGCTTTTTTATCGGCTATATTGATATCAAAGGTGGTGCCTTCGGGGATGACGGTACGAAGGCCTAGCCTGGCTGCCTGCAAATCGTTTTCACTGCTCTTTACCATCAGGGCCAGGGTAGCCTTGGCCACGCCGTCCTGTTTGGCAATTTGCCTGGTCACAGGCACAAGATACCCTTCGCCGTCTTCATAAAACACCACGGTAGGCTGTGTATCACCTGTAATTTGTGTGGTGGTAGTCTGCGCAACGTTAAGCGGTGGCTCCTCATAATCGTTTACAGAAGCCTTGGGTCCCAATCCCCGCAGGGCCAGAACCACCACCAGCGCCGCCGCGCACAGAATTAGGATGCGCTCGATATCCGTCCGCTTGATCTTCACAAAGCTCACTCCTTGCTTGATGATTGCAGTGAAAGTGTATGCCCTCATGCATCCGGCTATGAATACCTATTCCACTGTATAGTAAACAAGAGTGTTTGCGCATTTTTCAATTCGGCGGTATAATATTTCCCATCGCACAAAGGAGGATCAATTTATGCCCATGGACGGCCTGACGCTGCACTTTGCGGCCAGGGAATTGAATGAAAAGCTAACGCAGGGCCGCGTTGACAAGGTCGCCCAGCCTGAAAAGGATATGCTGGTTCTTTTGATCCGCAGCCAGGGAGAAAACCACCGGCTGCTTATGTGCGCCAGCCCGAACAACGCCAGAGCCCACCTTACGAATCAAAATCTCCTGAACCCCATGGAGCCCCCTATGTTTTGCATGCTCATGCGTAAGCATTTGCTGGGTGGCCGTGTGCTGGCCATACGCCAGTTAGGCGGCGACCGGGTTCTGAAAATAGACATAGAAAATACAGATGAATTAGGCTACCCGAGCACTAGATCGCTTTATCTGGAAATCATGGGCCGTCACTCCAACCTGATTGCTGTGGATGCCCAGGGAAAAATTATCGACGCCATCCGTCACGTGGGCCACGATATGAGCCGGGTGCGGGAGGTGCTGCCGGGCCTTTATTACGAAGCACCGCCTGCGCAGGATAAGCTTGATTTCACATCGTTTACAAAAGAGGAAGCTCAAGAAAGGCTGCAAAGTCTAAGTGGCCGCCTGGACAAGGCACTCGCCAACCTGTTCCGCGGCTTATCTTCTGTGGCCGCCCAAGAAATCACCTACCGCCTGACCGGCACTGATAAGGCACTGATGGAGGAAAGTGATATAAGCATCCTCAACCAAAGGCTGTATGACTTCATGGCCCTTATGCCCACACTATCGCCGCCAGTTTTGCAAAAAGACCAGGATGGAGGGAATGTGGATGTTTTCCCTTTCCCCTACCTTTCGCGTGATACCTCCCTGCAAGAATCCTTTTCCGGCGTCAGCCAAGCACTGGACGCGTTTTTTTCCACCCGTGACCAAGCGGAGCGCATCACCCAAAAAAGCGCTTCGCTAAATAGGTTACTAAAAACTCACATCGAGCGCTGCGAAAAAAAGCTGGCACTGCAACTGCAGGAATTGGAGAACAGTGCCCGAATGGAAGAATATCGCATCATGGGCGACCTGATCACCGCGAATTTATATCAACTGCGAAAAGGGTTGGAAAGTGTAAAGCTACTTAATTACTACGATCCGGACGGAAATTATATTGATATCCCAATGGACAAGCAATTAACCCCTGTGCAAAACGCCCAGCGCTATTTCAAACGTTATCAAAAAGCACGAGCCGCCAAGGAAACCGCCGCCGAGCAAAAGGAAAAGACGCTGGTGGAGCTTGCCTTTTTGGAAGGTGCACTGGACGATTTGCAAAAATGTGTGGAGGAGTCTGAACTTGCCGAAATCCGCCAGGAGATGCAGCGGGCCGGCCTGGTTCGGGCCAGCCATAGCCGCAAGCCCCAAAGAAAGTTGCCGGAAAGCCAGCCGCTTCGCTTTGAAAGTCGAGATGGTATTGAAATAGTGGTGGGCAAAAACAGCCTGCAGAATGACCGCATTACATCAGCGGCTAAAGGCGATGAGACCTGGCTTCATGCCAAGGACATGCCTGGCTCCCACGTAATTATCAAAAAAGAAGGCGAGATACCCCAGTCCACCCTACAGGAAGCAGCACAGTTGGCCGCCTACTTTAGCCGGGGCAGGCAAAGCGCGGGCGTACCCATTGATTATACGCTGCGTAAGCATGTCAAAAAGCCTGGCGGCAGCCCGGCAGGTTTTGTAATCTACGTGAACCAGCGTACGCTGTATATGACCGTATCAGAGAGCGATATCAAAAAAATCAAGGAGCTCCCGCTCAAGAAATAACGAAAACCGATATTGTTGAAAGGAATGCATGCGTATGCTTATTCGCCCTGCGACAACAGCGGATGGCGCGGCGCTGTGCGCCATTTACCGCCCTTATGTCATGGAAACAGCCATCACCTTCATTTGCAAGGAGCCTACCGCCGAAAGCTTTTCAGAAAAAATCGCATCTCTTATGCCGCAGTACCCCTTTATCGTTTGCGAGGAAAATGGCAGACCGCTGGGCTACGCCTATGCTTCGGCACTTCGGCCCCACGACGCCTACCAGTGGGATGCTGAGCTTTCGGTCTATGTAGACAGAGAACACCACGGTCATGGTATAGGGCGCAGGCTATACGCGGCCTTGCTGGAGCTTTTGCAAATTCAAGGCTATCAAACTGTGTATGGTGTGCTATCTCTGCCCAATGAAAAAAGCCTTGCGCTGCACGCAGCGTTCGGCTTTGAAACCTTGGGCGTATTCCCTAAATCAGGATACAAGCTGGACAAATGGCACGACATTATTTGGCTGCAAAAAACGCTGGGTGATTTTCCCAACGATCCCAAGCCGCCGAAACCCTTTTCCCAGCTTGATAGAAGTCTAATTCATAAAGTGCTTGAAAAGCATTGAAGCCTAACCACCGGTTTGCAGCGGGTGCCCTGTTTTTATGCATGGGGTACCCTTTTTCGTCCAACATCTCCACTTCACGGTAGGCAAGTGACACAAAAGGCACGCCAATGGCTGCTTTTTCATCTAATCGATCCACAAGCGAGGTGGTTAAAACCACATCTCCCCAAAACCATGGCAACCCCATCACTATTGTCTTCTTCGTGCGGACGGTTGCTTGCAAATCAGCCAAGCGGTTTATCGCGCTGCCCGCTCATGGCTTTCTCCTGCTGCTGAATCATTTGCTTGACCATTTGCCCGCCCACGCGACTAGGCAATTCACCGTGGTATCCCCGCCTTACATCAATGCCCAGCTCTTTGGCAACCTCCATTTTCATATTGTCCAGCGCCGCACGTGCATTGGGCATACTAAAATCATTGGTAGAACCAGCGTTTTTTGAACGATCATGCATGATTTACACTCTCCCCTTGCCTCTGTATTTACACAGTTGCATGATAGAAAAACCGGCGGCTTATGCCGCCGGCGAAGGAATATTTAGATCCGCCAAATTGATTTAGCGGCTCTGACCCTGGCCGCTCATGGCCCTTTCCTGTTGCTCGATCATACGTTTGACCATGTAACCGCCGATATAGCCAGCCTGACGGCTGGGCAGGTCGCCGTTGTAACCCTGTTTGAGGTTGATGCCCAGCTCGTTGGCGATTTCGAACTTCATGTTGTTCAGCGCCGCGCGGGCTTCGGGTACGGTAGAGGTGTTGCTAGAGGAACTGGAATTAGAATTGTTGAACATGTCATTTCACTCCATCAATAAATTTGTTGGGATTCCTGATAGCGCGGCGCGTACCGCTCCGCATGCCTACTTGCCGGCCATTTGCTTTTCGGCCTGCTGGATGAGACGTTTGACCATGTAGCCGCCTACATAGCCATTTTCCCTGGAAGAAAGATCACCGTTGTAGCCCTGCTTGAAGTTGATGCCCAATTCACGGGCGATTTCAAACTTCATGTTGTCCAGCGCAGCCCGAGCTTCCGGCACAGTTGCGTTGTTGGAGTTGCTGCTGCTGGAGGACCGTTGGTTCATCATCGGACTTATCACCTCCTGTTATGGCGTCAACGCTATTTTGACCCGCCCACGCCAAATTACCCTGCCAATTGTTCGCAGGGTAAGTATGCCAGATGCAAAAGCACCTCGAACCTAAACATACTTTTTTATGCATGCTTTTAAAAAAAGATTGACGAAGTGTGCAATGCGTGTTATACTGCTCAAGGTTTATGAAAACCTGTGCCGTAGACAGCGGGTGCCGAGAGTTTTTTCGGTGTAATGATGCAAATCGTATCGCCCGCCGAGGTGTAAGGAAGAACACAATCATGATTGATTTTGCTCACCCTTGCGCCTGCGCAAGGGTTTTCTTTATCTCTTAAAAGAAGGAGGTGCAAAGAAAATGAGCAACAATCTGGAACTGAAAAAGCAAGTCGTTGCCGACATCACCCACAAATTCATGAATGCCAAAAGCGTCGTGGTGGTTAAGTATAGCGGCTTGACCGTGGAACAGGTGACCGACCTGCGCAACCAGTGCAGGGCTGCGGGTGTGGAGTATTGTGTATTGAAGAATACGCTGGTTCGCCGCTCCTTGGCCGATCTGGGTATCACAGGTTTGGACAGCGTGTTGGAAGGCCCTTCCGCTTTTGCCTTTGGCATGACGGATGCGGTAGCTCCCGCCAAGGTACTAGACGGCTTTATCGGAAAGCTGAAGACTCCTGTTCTTGAGGTGAAGGCCGGTTTATTGGACCGGGAAGTGCTGGATGTCAAAGGCGTCAAAGCCCTGGCAGAACTCCCCAGCCGCGAAGTTTTACTGGCCCGCTTGCTGGGCAGCATGACCAACTCCATCTCTGGTTTCGTGCGCGTGGTGGAAGCCATCCGCAAGCAAAAGGCCGGCGAAGCCGAGTAACCGTTTGCGAAATAGCCGCGTAGCGGCAACAACATACGAATTATTTGAGGAGGGTAACCCCATGACGCATCAGGAAATCATCGCAGCCGTCGAGTCCATGACGGTGCTGGAGCTTGCCTCTTTGGTTAAGGCCATGGAAGAAAAATTCGGCGTATCCGCTGCTGCCCCTGTGGCTGTGGCTGCCGGCCCCGCGGCCGTTGCCGAAGTTGTTGAAGAAAAGACCGAGTTCGACGTCGTTCTGAAGGATGCTGGCGCCGACAAGATCAAGGTTATCAAGGTTGTGCGCGAAGTCGTTGCCGGCCTGGGCCTGAAAGAAGCCAAGGATCTGGTCGAAGCCGCCCCCAAGACCATCAAGGAAGGCGCTTCCAAAGACGAAGCCGAAAAGATCAAGGCCAAGTTTGCCGAAGTCGGCGCCGTCATCGAGATCAAGTAATTGCAAAAAAGGCTGCTGTAATGCGGCCTGGCAATGAACGGGAGACTGTGTAAGCAGTCCCCCGTTCTTTTTTGTACTCTTCCCATCAACATACTTCGCATTTTTGAAATCTTCTTCCCATACATGCTCACAGCATATATGATATACTTCATCAGTGATATGCGCTTCACTCTTTTATAAGTCTATACCAAAGGAAAAGAAAAGCTTATGCATTACTACGTTTACGACCGGCCGGCAAATGAAATATCTCACGAAAACCCGGCGCGTTTCACATGGGTGCCCAAAGAGGAAACGCATGAATATGAAATTGAGGTTTACGATCTTTCTGGTACACTCAAGTACAAATACAACGGTATCGATATCAACTTTTTTACACCAAGCCAAACGATGAGCCCTGGCCGGTATACTTACCGTGTACTGGCTGACGGAGTGGAGATTGTTAGCCGCAAGCCCTTTGAAATAGCACAGAACGCTGTTGCCACACCGCTAAGAATCAGGAAAAATCGTTATAATGGAGTCAGCGCCCACCCCAGGCTTTGGATCGGACAGGAAAAGGTTGAGCGCTTGAAGCTGCGTGCTGATTCCGATTTGCAGCCTGAATGGGATGCATTCATGCGTCAAGGCGTCATGCCTTGGCTTGAAAGAGAACCAGTAAAAGAGCCGGAGCGATACCCGGGCGATAAACGGGTCATATCACTCTGGCGTCAGATGTATCTGGACTGCCAGGAAGCCTTGTATACCGTCAAGCATTGCGCAATTGCCTGGTGTGTTACGGGAGATGAATGCATTCTTTCCGCTTCAAAAAAGCAGCTTTTGTCCCTTGCGGAATGGAACGTTGAGGGATCAACTGCCAGAACATATAACGATGAGGCTTCCTTTCGCGTAACGACAGCGTTGGCTTGGGGGTATGACTGGCTGTATGACGCACTGACACAGGCGGAGCGAGAAAGAATCAGGCATGCTCTTTTGTACAGGGCCAGGGAGCTTTACCATTATGTAAAAGATCAAATTCAAATTCATATCAAACTCCTGGACAGTCACGGAGTACGCAGCCTGTCGATGACACTGGTGCCGGCAGCGCTTGCGCTGCTTGGTGAGGAGCCGGAAGCAAGTGATTGGCTGAATTATATCATCGAATACTTCTTCACCATCTTTACGCCCTGGGGAGGGGGCTGTGGCGGTTGGGCAGAAGGACCTACCTACTGGCAAACGGGTGTCTCTTTCTTTACAGAAGCAAACTGCCTGTTAAGAGAAGCTCTTGGGATTGATGTATTCAAACGGCCTTTTTTCCGAAACACAGGGGACTTTGTGTTACATACCTACAGCCCAGACCTTAAGCATATGGCCTTTGGCGATATGTCTGATTTAGGTGATTATCCCGGCATGAAAGCCGGCTACACCATGAATATCCTAAGCGCCGTGTCAGACTCTGATAACAGGCAGCTGTACGCCTGGTATTATCACCAATCCAAGCATAGAGGCCAGGGAACAGAGGGGCTGTTCTATAATTACGGCTGGTGGAATTTCGCTTTTGACGAATTGTTCTTTCGTATGCTATTTGATAAACCGACATCGAAAGTGCCTGATGGAAAACTGATGATCAAGCATTTTTCGGATGTCGGCTGGGCCTGCATCCACAAAGATATAGCCGATGAAAAAAAACATGTGGCATTCATGTTCAAATCCAGCCCATATGGTTCCGTCAGCCATAGCCACGGCGACCAAAACGCCTTTGTTTTGTACGCTTTTGGAGAACCACTGGCCATACAATCGGGGTACTACATTGGCTTCTGGAGTGAAATGCATGTCAACTGGCGGCGGCAGACAAAATCGAAAAATGCCATTCTAATCGATGGAATTGGCCAATTTGCAGACCTAAACAAAACCACAAAAGCAGAAGAAATGAACGGATCGGCAAAGTCACAGTATGATAGGCTGATTGCCGCAAAGGGAAGGATTGAAGCCTGTGAAGAGCGAGAGAACTGCGTTTATATGCGGGGTGACGCCACAGAAGCTTATTTGCAAACCGTACCGTATCTTTTGGAGAACAAAAGGCATGTCCTGTATATTGACGAAAAATTCTTTTTGATCATTGATGAGATTTCTTTATCGCAGGAAGCGTCTGTTCAGTGGCTCCTGCATGGCTTGCATGAGTTTCAGCTTAGCAGCAATGCCTTTGAAAGCTTGCACAACAATGTGGGCTTTAAGGTAATGTTCGCCGGCTGCGATATGCAAATTACCCAGAGCAATATATTTGATGGCGTGGATGCCAAAGAAGCCGAAGGTCTTGATCCCCAGTGGCATATACAGGCCTCGACAGCCAGCACATCAAAATTTCATAGGATCGCTGCCGTGCTGTATCCTTACCAAAAAGGCAGAGCAGAAAAGCTGCATGTATGGGCGGACGAAGATATTCATATTTCCTTTGGTAAAAAAAGCATGCGTATAACCAAAAAAGAAGGCAGCTTTCACGTCACGCAAGCAGATGCAGCGCAGCATGTGAAATAGCTGGCCGCAAAGGAATATTACACTGGTCCCACATCCCTCTTTACAAGCCGGGATAGCTGTGCTATACTCACGCCAGAACCGACCGACCAGTCGGTCGGTTCTGGCGATTCGGGAGGCGAACTGCATGGATATAAAACCCCCGTCAACAAAGAACAGCGGGAACTCAAATAAGAAAAAGCTGATTTTAGAGGCAGCGCGCAAGGCATATGCAACCCATGGCCTCACGCATGCCACAGTCCGCCAAATTTCCGATATCGCAGGCATTGGCAAATCAACCATTTTTGAATACTTTCAAAGTAAAGAAGAACTGCAGGATGCCGTATTCCATTTTCTGATATCGGGAATGGCCGAAGGTCATATGAAATTGCATGAGTTAGCGGAGCGTGATCCTGTGCTGGCCCTGAATCAATATATTGACAGCGCAATTCAGACAGCGCTGAACGAACCCAATACCCTTTTACTGATTTCGCAGTATTCATTGGGTATTTTACTGAAAACCGACAATTTTGAAGCGGCAAAAGAGCAATACAGTCAAAGAATGTATTCCGTCATGCAAGAACTGACGGATGAGTTCCGGTTCATTCTCACAAAGGGCATTGCGCTGAACCTAATTCATCCGTCAGTGGATATACCAATGGAGGGTCTTATATACACGATAGGCGCACTGATCCGTGAAATTCAAGCACAGGCATTTCTAAATAGCGAAGAAGAGCTTTCACACATTTGCAATGTCATCAAAGATACGATACTCAAATTGCTTGGTGTCGCTGAAATTGCAAAACCGCAGGAGGAGTAAGAACATGGCATTGCATGTAGAGATTACCGGAGATCAAAATGCGCCAGCCATCGTATTTCTTCATGGCGGCGGCATCAGCGGCTGGATGTGGAATAGGCAGGTTGCAGCCTTTGCGGACTACTGCTGTCTCGTACCCGATCTGCCTGAACACGGAAAAAGTATCAATGAACAGCCGATGACGATTGCTGACTCTGCCGACAGAATTGCGGATTTGATAAGAAACAATGCGGCTGGCCGCAAGGCTCATATCATAGGCCACTCCATTGGCGCAAAGATCATAGTCGAAATATTGAGCAGGCATCCCGAAGTAGTGGATCATGCCGTAATTGTCAGCGCGCTTTTTAGACCCATTCCTTTCTTAAAAATCCTCTGCAACCGTTCAGCCTATAAGTCAACCATATTGATGCTGAAAAGCAAGCGACTGCTTGCATACCAGGTAAAACAATTCGGATTCAAATGCAAAGAGGATCAGCAGCATCTGACCGATGACTTCCGCCGGCTTACTGTTGATCGTTTGGATCATATTTATGGCGAATTGTACAAACATTTAGAGTTGCCCAAGAACCTTAAAAACGCAGCAGCCCCAGCGTTGATCATAGCAGGCGAAAGGGAACCAGCGGCCATGCATGAATCTGTACAGCTCCTGGCAAGCGCTTTGCCTAATGCCAAAGGCATTCTGCTTCGCAACTGTAAGCATGATATTCCATGGAGAACCGCTGACAGCTTTAACAGAATAATTCGGGAATGGCTCAATGACAAACCACTCATAGATGATGAAATTTTGTCCATCAAATTGCCTGTCACGCTTAGATAATATTGTGATAGCCATTTTACGAGGATAGGCAACCATAAAAACCTTAATTGTCGCTCATTAATCATGAGTCGGCGGCGTATTTTTACCTGCTAAGAACGAAAACCAGATCAATCCGCCAAACAACACGCTCCCGCCAACGATATTTCCAAGTGTTACCGGCAGCAGATGATTCAAAAGAAAGCCTGAAAAGGTCATGCCCTCTACAGCGCCAACCACAAAGGCTGCGGTAAAGTAGTACATATTGGTCACGCTGTGCTCTGTACTCGTGAGCACAAACAGCATGATCGGAAAATACAATGCTGCAAGCTTGCCAGCATTGCTGCTTGTTCCATAACTCATCCAAACGGCGGTACAGACCAGCAGGTTACAAAGAATGCCCCTTGCAAAGGCGCTCATCCATGTAAGGTGGTACTTCACTTCGGCAGTATGCAGCGTAGCCTGAATAAAGGCCGCATCCATCGGCCGCGCATAAGCGGTAAGCAGCGCAACGATGGCAGTGCCCGCATAATTACCAAGGAAGATAATCCCCCAACTTTTAAGCATGGCACGAACAGAAACGCTGCCTTTGCCTAAAGCCAAAAGCATCAAGCACGCGCTGGTAAATAGTTCTCCCCCGCAAAGCAAAATCATGGCCAGCCCGGCAGGAAAAATCATTGCAGCTAACAGCTTTGCCACCGCTTGATTTTCAATCAGCGCATATATACTATTAGCGCCAAAGGCTGCCAGGGCAATCAAAGCTCCAGCTAATACGGCGCGGAAGAATAAAACAAGTGCCGGCGTTTCTGCTTTATGAACGGCAGTATGATGATAGTTTAAGGCGACATCCCGTGGTGAATAATTCAAACAAACGCCTCGTTTCCATTGCAATAGAATAGGCCTTGAGAAATAAGTGTTCTCAAAGCCTTTAAAGGTGAACTCACCAGACAAAAACCTGCGGCGCAATCACCGAGAACGATGTGTTCTGACACGCGGTTTCATTGCTTATACGAACGACATGAGGCTATCAGGCGTTCATATTCAAAGGAGCTTGATCACCTAGATAATATAGCATATGTTCGATAGAAAAACAATGTCAAGCAGAACCTTCCCGCACAGGCTCCACGTAAGTCATGACCACCGGCTTAGCCGGTGGCTTGCACAAGCCCTATAAGGGCATGGTACGAGCACGCGCCTATAAGGCGCACTGAAAGCCTGCGAGAGGGGGGTGCGGACAAAAAGCTGGACAAGCCGGGTCGGATATAGGAGGATTCGCATTGTTCACATACCAGAAACGTGTCCGTGCACTGCAATTGTATGAGGAGACTCACTCCGTGACTGAGACGATACGCATACTTGGTTACCCAGGACGGCAGACTTTATACAAATGGATCAGTGAAAAGGACCAGCCACAGAAAGAAAAATCAGGCTATCGTGGAGAAAATACGCCTGAGCATCCCCGCCATCCTCCAATTAAACTGAAATCAGAAGTCCTTCATCGTTGCTTTGAGTTCGGAGAAGATGTAAAATCAGTGTCAGATGAAATAGGATATAGCAGAGCCAGTATCTACGCTTGGCGTCGGAAATATCTTCGAGAAGGGATGAGTGCACTGATGAATCCAGCGGACGCTCCCCGCGGCGAGCTGATACCCGGCACAGCGTCATCCTCAGAGGAGATTAGTCGGTTGAATGCTCAAGTGAAGGATATGCAAATGCAAATAGATATTCTCAACGAGACCATCCATGTATTAAAAAAAGACCCAGGCGTCGATCAAACAGCACTCCGGAACCGGGAGAGGGCAG
>JAEWSC010000013.1 GCA_023398575.1 Bacillota bacterium
CGGTCACATAGGCGCTATCATCACACGCCAGATAGACATAGGTTGGCGCAAGCTCAAAGGGCTGCGCCGCCCGGCCCATAGGCGTATCCTTACCAAACTGCGTAACCTCCTCCGGTGAAAAGCTGGCAGGGATCAACGGTGTCCATACTGGGCCGGGTGCGACAGCGTTGACCCGTACCCCCCGCTGGGCCAAGGATAGCGCAAGGGATTTGGTAAAGGAAGATACAGCACCTTTGGTAGCCGAATAATCAATCAGTGTTTTATGGCCGGCATAGGCGGTGATGGACGTTGTATTAATGATCTGGCTGCCCGGCTTCATATGCTTTAAGCAGGCTTTGACCATAAAAAAGTAGCTCATGACGTTGGTGTTAAACGTAATGCCCAATTGCTCGGTAGTAATATCCTCAATACTGTTTTGGGGATACTGAACAGCGGCGTTATTCACCAGCACATCCACCCGTTGAAACGCCCGCATCACCTTATCTACCGCGTCAAAGGCAGCCTGCTCGCTTTTGAGGTCACAAGGCACCAACAGGCAATGGCGGCCCAAACCCTCCACCACTCTCTGCGTTTCCTTGGCATCCTGGCCTTCGTTTAGATACAGCGCCGCCACATCCGCCCCTTCCTTGGCAAACGCAATGGCCACCGCCTGGCCTATGCCGCTGTCACCGCCGGTGATGATGGCTGTCCGCCCAGCCATTTTTCCCGCTCCTTTGTACTGCGGGTTATCCACAATGGGCCTGGGATTCATGTCAGACTGATTGCCCGGCTGCATATTTTGATGCTGGGCCGGAAAGCCCTGCGGTGTCTGCGGAGCCTTGCCGCTGTATGTATTCGTATTTGGCATAACGCACCTCCATTAGATGTTTGGCTTTATGTTTTCCGTCACGAATAGGATTATGCAGGGCAGGATTCCTGCGCTTTGCGTCGAAGAAGGAAAATTGATGCCGCCTTTCATCTTTTATTCAAGGCGGCACCTGTATGCCGTTTGAAAGGAAACCGACGATGAAAAAAGGACTGTCGTTTTACTGGAAGCTGTTTTTGTCCACCTTTACCATCAGCGCCTTCACCATTGGCGGCGGATATGTTATTGTGCCACTGATGCGCAAGAAGTTTGTGGAAAAGCTGCACTGGATCGAAGACCAGGAAATGCTGGATCTTGTCGCCATCGCCCAGGCTGCGCCAGGGGTGATGGCCGTAAACGCCTCTATTTTGGTAGGCTATAAAATATCCGGCGTCAAAGGTGCTTTTGTCACGATTTTGGGTACAGTGCTTCCGCCCCTTATCACCATTACCCTTATTGCCTATGGATATGAAGCATTCAGTGCAAACAAAGTGATCCGCATGCTGCTAATGGGCATGCAGGCCGGTGCTGCCGCTGTTATCGCCAATGTAGTCATCAACATGGCAAAAGATATTCTTAAGAAAAAGCACTGGAAGCCTATCAGCATGATGATTCTTGCGTTCATTGCCGCCGTCCTCTTTCAAATCAACGTGGTCATTATCATCCTTGCCTGCGGCGTAATTGGCGCTGTGGACATTCTGTTATCTAAAGATGGCAAGGAGGAGAAAAAGCCATGATTCTGTTGCAGCTGTTTATCAGCTTTTTTCAAGTCGGCCTGTTCACCATCGGCGGCGGCTATGCCGCGCTCCCCCTAATCCAGCAGCAGATTGTTGATATTCATGGCTGGCTGAGTCTTACCGAATTTGTAGACATCGTAACGATCTCTCAGTTGACGCCCGGCCCTATCGGTATCAACGCCGCTACATTTGTCGGCACAAAGGTAGGCGGCATATGGGGGGCTATGGCATCTACCATCGGCTGCGTGACCCCTTCGATTATCATCGTGCTGATTCTTGCCCACATTTATGTCAAATACCGTGACCTAACACTGCTCAAAGGAATATTGGGCGGCCTACGGCCGGCAACGGTGGCGCTGATTGCATCGGCCGGCTTGTCCATTATCGCCACTTCGTTTTTCGGCACAAAGCTGCAGGAAATTGTATGGAATAATGTGGACATCATAGCCGTAATTATTTTTGTGATCGGTCTTACAGTGATGCGAATGACAAAAAAGGCTGACCCCATGCTCATCATTTTCGGCGCCGGTGTGCTGGGACTTGGCATGTACAGCCTTGTGGGAGCCTTTTAAACGGCCATTTCCTGCCCTGCCTTACGCCGGCGGGGCTTTTTCTATAACGCAAAACATAAAACAGCGCACAGAGGGAAACATGAAACCGAACCTGTAATTTGGAAGGGAAACATATGAAACAAGGAACCTGCTATATCCTTTGTCTGCTTTGCGGCCTGCTGCTTTGTGGTTGTGCGGCCGGCCCTCAAGCCGGCTCTGTCACGCCGCCTCCCGCCACCACCATGCCGGTACCCCAAACAGCCCCGCCAAATTCTGCCGGTGTTGTAGCATCCACCGAGCGGGTGGAGGAGTATTTTCCTGCCCTTCACAATGTACGTTTCACCTATGAGGGCGTCGGCAATGAGTATGCCACTTACATATCCCAAGTCGAATTTGCCGATGGCAACAGGCTGCAAACGCGGGTGGATAATGGCGGCACCATTGTATCCAAGGTCTACAAATGGGAAAACGGGATGCTGATGAGAGTGCTGACCACAGAGGAAGCTTATGTCAGAGAAAACCTTTTAGGTGCCCCTGAAAAGGAGTCGGAAATTTTGCTTAAGGAACCGCTTACCCTTGGCACGAGTTGGGAAGCCAAGGGTGGGCAGCGGAGTATTACAGGCGTAAATGTTGCAATTTCAACGCTTTCAGGTACCTACCAGGCGCTGGAGGTCACTACCCAAGGCATGGAAGCCAAAACAATGGATTACTATGTGAAGGGTATCGGGCTTGTTAAATCGGTTTACCAGCCTGGCGAAAACGAAATCTCCTCCAGCCTGGCAGAAGTCAAAACTGACACGCCGTATCTGCAGGTGGTGCGCCTTTATTATCCAGGTCTAGATGGCACAGGCCGGTATTACCGGGAAGTGCAGCTTTCTCTGCCCACCAACAGAGCATTGACCGAAGCTATGGAAGAGGTCTACAAAGTGCCTCCAGGCAAGCAAGCAGGCAGCGTTCTTCCAGTCGGTGCCAATATCCTTTTATTGGGTAAAAACGCACAAAATGTTCTGCAGCTGGATATGAACCAAGCCTTCGCGGCGCAAGCCAACGCCAGTCCCACCTATGAAAAAGCAGTGTTAAGTTGCATGGCCGATACGTTCGGGGAACTTTATCAAACAGACAAGGTTCTTATAACTATAGAAGGGAAGCCTTACCAATCCGCCCACTTAACGCTAGCGCCGGGTGAAACCCTTGCCGTGGAGCAGACACAGGCGCAGATCATATTGGATCAGGTCTGAAATCAAATATGTACGTTTTATCAGTGACATAATTCGTCAGAAATCATTTGACCATATAACCTTGTATATGTGTGAACCCACTCTCCATCCGATGGAGAGTGGGTTCTATTCACCTTGAGCAGGTCACACACCTATATGCATGCACATCCGCTGATTTTATTCCAACACAATCTTGATGACCACCGGCAGCTCGCATTCTTTTTGCGAAAAGTAAACGTGCAAGCCATCTTCCCGCTGCTTATAGGATGCTGCTTCACTATCCCCAAGCACCGTCACCGCTTTGATCATGCCATTGAAGCTGAGGTTTTGATGCTCCACTTCCCACTTGTGTAGGGTTTTGATAACCGCGTGCCCATCCTTGGGCCGTTTCATAACGGTTGCGTACAGACTTCCGCCTCTATGCGTAAAACGAATATCCTCCGGGGTAAATCCCTTTTCCTGAGCGTCGGTAAAATGACCCTCCTTGACCTTGGTAGGGCCTTCGCCAAAAAGCCGCCAGGGCTGTGTTTGATAAACCGCCTCGCCATTTATTTTCAGCCAATCGCCAATAGCTATAAGCAGTTCTTCATCCTCCTTGGGAATGGTACCATCGGCCTTTGGCCCGATATTGAGCATCAGCGCACCATTTTTGCTGATCACATCCATCAGGTCGCACAAAATGTCACCAGCCTTTTTGTACTGGTTTTGTGTGGTATAACCCCAGGAGTTGATGGCCACAGAGGTATCCGACTGCCAGAAGAAAGGCATGGCCTTTTCAAACTGTCCGCGCTCCACATCCGGCACAGCGCATCCCATGGGGAAGGCGTCGAACTTGTAGGTAATAGCCACTTCCTGTCCCCGCTTGGCCGCCAGGTTATAGTAGTAGGCAGCAAATTGCTTCAAGTATGGCTTCATGGATTCATGCTGTATCCACCAATCAAAGTAGATCATCCGGGGTTGATATTCCCTCACCAACTCGCAGGTGCGCAGCAGCCAATCCTCCAAAAACTCCTTTGTAGGTGTGGACTTGCTGTGAATGTCCTGGTGGTGTGCCTCCGGCATGGAAGGCCAGTAAATATCCTCCGGTGTAAGGGGATCCTTAATATCGCTGTCAAACTCTTTGCCGTGACCCAAGTAAAACCAGTGCTCTACCCGGTGCGAGGATGCACAGGGAATAATTCCCCTTTTATCAAAGGCGGCACTCAGTTCACCCAGTACATCCCGCTTGGGTCCCATTTCAAAGGCATTCCAATGGCTCAGACTGCTTTTGTACATTTGAAAGCCGTCATGATGCTCCGCCACCGGGGTCACATATTTTGCACCGGCACGCACAAACAAATCAGCCCAGGCATCCGCATCAAATTTTTCGCCTGTGAACATGGGGATGAAATCCTTATAACCAAATTTATTCTGCGGGCCATATGTTTTTACGTGATGATCAAACTCCGGCGTGCCTTGATTGTACATATTGCGCGGGTACCATTCGTTGGCATGCGCCGGCACGGAATACACACCCCAATGAATGAAAATGCCAAATTTCGCCTTTGGATACCAGCTGGCCAGGGGATGTTTACCCAGCGAATCCCAATGATCATGATAGGGGCCGCCGTCAATCACCTGATAGATTTCCCTCAGCATTGACTGCCTGTCCATATGCATCCTCCGTGTCCCGTTTTTTTCTATTATACGCTGACACACAGCAATTGAACAGATACAACAACGCACCGCAGCATGCAGAAAATTATCTGCATAGGGGTCTTGAAAAAAATAGTCAACGGCGTATACTAATCTCGTATTAACCATCTTGGTCAAACCGAACGGGTTAAACCAAACAATCTGGAGGGTGATTTATATCAATTCAAAGTTTTTGGATCTGCCCAAAGAAAAGCAGCAGAAAATCATCAATGCAGGATTTGAAGTTTTTTCAAAGTGTGAGTATAAGCGTGCATCCACAGAGGAAATTGCCAGCATTGCAGGCATATCCAAAGGCTTGCTTTTTTACTATTTTCACGACAAAAAGACCTTCTACACTTTTTTGTTTGAACAAGCCTTTGATAAAATGAAGGCATATGTCGCAGATGAAAGACTAAAGACAATCAATGATTTCTTTGAGCTTTGTGCTTATGCTTCCGAGCGGAAATACAATCTGCTTTTGGACAGTCCCTATATTATGGATTTTTTCATACGTGCATTCTATGCACAAAAAGATACGACACCCGAAGATGTCCAGAAAAAAATGATCAACGAGACTGAAAACGTTTTTTTCAACTATTTTCAGCACATTGACTTTGGTAAGTTCAGAGACGATGTAAACCCCAAGGAGATATTCCACATGCTCATATGGATGGCGGATGGTTATATGCATGAACGCCAACGGGCGGAGCAAATGATTGGGTTGAATGAACTCATGGACAAATTCCGGCTCTGGTCATCGTATTTAAAGAGAATATCCTATAAGGAGGAGTTTCTAAAATGAGTGCCATTATTGAAACAAAGAACCTGACAAAATACTACGGCAACAAAAGAGGCATCCTTGATGTCAATCTCACCGTAGAGGAAGGGGAAATCTTCGGCTTTATTGGCCCCAACGGTGCTGGAAAGTCTACAACAATCCGCACACTTTTATCCCTGATCTATAAAACCAGTGGCGAGGCAAAGATTTTTGGCCTTGATTGTGAAAGCGACAAAGTAACGATATTGAAAGATGTGGGCTACCTACCCAGCGAAGTCTTTTACTATGACAACATGCGGGCCATCGATCTATTTCAATATTCCGCCAGCTTCTATCAAAAGGACTGCAAAAGGCGCATAGAAGAGCTGGCCACCCTGCTGCAGGTGAACCTCCGTCAGAAAATTGAGGATATGAGCCTTGGCAACAAGAAAAAGGTTGGTATCATACAAGGTCTGTTGCACTCCCCCCGCCTGATAATTCTAGATGAGCCCACCAGCGGCCTTGATCCGCTGATGCAAAAAACGTTTTTTGACCTTATCCGTGAAGAAAACAAGCGCGGGGCCACAGTGCTCTTTTCCTCTCATATTCTAAGCGAAGTGCAGCGCATCTGCGACCGCGTCGCCATTATCAAGGACGGGCGGATCGAGGCTGTACAAAGCATTAACGACATGAAGGAGAGTGCATACAAAAAGGTCAGCCTCACTTTCAAAAGCGGCATTCCTTCCAGTGATTTCAAATTGGATGGTGCTCAGCAAATCGAGGTTTCCGCTACTGGCGCAAACTTTATATTTAAGGGAGATGTCAATTACCTTCTTCATGAAATTGCTAAGTACCCACTGTCAAATATCGATATATCAGAGCCCACGCTTGAAGAAATTTTCATGCACTACTATGCTGGCTAAGGAGGTGCACAGCTTTGAATATTTTTCTATTTGAAACAAAAGCGCAGTTCAAAAGCTTTCTTATATGGGCTGCGAGCCTAATCGGCATGTTCTTGCTTTTCGTTGTCACCTTCTATGGGGCTTTTATGGACAGCAAGGACGTTGTAAAACAAGCGTTGGCAAGCTTGCCGCCGGCCTTCGCGCTGATATTTGGTGTAAGCATCAATACCATTTTTACTTTCGGCGGATTTTTCCAATTCATCTACACGTATATCGGCCTGGTAGGCGCAATCATGGCTGTTTCCTTTGCACTATCCGCCTTTGCAAGGGAAAAGCGTTCCAAATGTATTGATTTCCTGTTTGTTAAGCCTGTTAAGCGCGGCAGCGTGTTTGCTTACAAGCTGCTGTCCTGCTTCCTGCTGATCCTTATTACCAATCTTTTGTTTGTCGGCTGCGCGGTCATTACCCATATACTAAATGGTCAGGCCTCCAGCGGCTTAGGCAGGCTGGTTCTAGCGTCGCTTTCCCTTTTCTTTATGCAGCTTGTGTTTTTATCCCTGGGGATTCTTTACGCAACCTTCGCAAAAAGGGTCCGCTCCATCTCCGGCAGCGCTACTGCGTTCGGCTTTGCCGGCTTTATATTGATGGCCATGTATTCTCTACTCAAAGAGGAGGTCATCCGGTACGTTTCGCCGCTTACCTACTTTACCCCTGGGACAGTTTTTCTGACAGGGCGCTTTGAAGCAAAGTATGTAATTACAGCAGCCGTTGTCAGTGTGGCCTGTATCATTCTCGCATATTTTTCGTATTGCCGCAGCGATACGCAGACCATATGAAGCGGAGGTGTAAGCAATGAATATTCTCAAGAAAGAATTGTGGGCAGGATTAAAGCCCTTTGTATTATGGATGATTGGCATGTTTGTACTTTGCTATGCCGGCATCATTAAGTACGATAGCTTTACGACCAGCGGTAGCATGATGGAGCTTTTAAACTCCTTCCCACGGGTTGTTCTGGCGGTTATGGGGGCTGTCGGTGTCGATATCGGCACGCTGGCTGGGTATACAGCGTTGCTTTTTTACTATGTGCTCATCTGCGCGGTCATCTACGCTGTACACCTGGGCTCATCGGCCATCACTAGAGAAACAGTCGACAAAACCTACGAATTTATTTTTACAAAGCCTCGCTCAAGAACCAGCATACTTTTGATGAAGCTGGCCTCCGCGTATCTTTTCCTTCTGCTTTTCTGCGTGTTCAACGGCCTGTTCGCTATGATAGCGGTTGGTTATCTAAAGTCTGCCGAGAACATTTCGGGACAAATTTGGTTTTGCTCTTTGACCGTTTTCTTAATTGGTGCGCTTTTCATTGCGCTTGCGGCGTTCTTCGCATCCGCCGCCAAACAGCCGGAAAAGGGAGCGCTTTATGGAAACCTAGCTTTCCTGTATGCCTTTATACTTGGCATTGCGTACAATATGCTGGAAAGCCCCGGGATTTTAAGGGTAATTACACCTTTCAGCTACTTTACAGCCGCCGATATGGTCGCCGAAAAGCTTGATCTTGTATATACCGTTATCACATTTGCGATGACCGGGGGATTACTATTTGGTACAATCAGAAAATTTGAAGGCAAGGACCTCCTGTAATCGTAAAACCAATGTTCCAGGCTGCTCTATTTCAGAGCAGCTTGGACTTTTTTTGCATGCCTCCTCTACTGTAAACATTTGCAAAGAATACATGGAAGCTCTTCTTTTGTAGGGGTACAGCATTGAACAAAATTCAAGCGTAGGGTATAATGGATATCGTAAAATAATGGAAGATGTGACATGTCCGAATCTGGCAGCAAAATTGAAAGCCGTTCAGATTTTGTAATCTACCTGTTCGTCACTTTTCCATCATGAATCAAACAGAAAAACACATAGGAGGAACGGTCATGAAAGGTATCGTATTGGCTGGCGGCGCCGGCACCCGGCTGTACCCTCTGACCATGGTGACCAGCAAGCAACTGCTGCCAGTGTACGACAAGCCTATGATTTATTACCCGCTGTCCATTCTCATGCTGGCAGGCATACGAGAGATCTTGATTATCTCCACACCGGAGGACACGCCGCGGTTTGAGCATCTGCTTGGAGATGGCAGCGCACTTGGCATATCCCTTTCCTACATCGTGCAGCCCTCTCCCGATGGCCTGGCACAGGCCTTTTTGCTGGGAGAGGAATTCATCGGTGACGACTGCTGCGCCATGATCCTGGGAGACAATATCTTCTATGGCAATGGGTTTGGCAAGCTGCTGCGGGCGGCCGTGCAGGATGCCCAGCGTGGTTGGGCCACTGTTTTCGGTTATTATGTGCAAGATCCCGAACGCTTTGGTGTTGTAGATTTTGATGCTGCCGGAAAGGTGCTCTCCTTGGAAGAAAAGCCAAAAGAGCCAAAAAGCAATTATGCAGTCACCGGACTGTATTTTTACGATAACCGCGTCGTGGAATTCGCCAAGCAGCTTCGTCCCAGTGCAAGAGGCGAATTGGAGATCACGGATCTGAACCGCTTATACTTGAATGAAGATGCTTTAAACGTGCAGCTATTAGGCCGAGGCTACGCCTGGCTGGATACCGGTACCATGGAAAGCCTGCTCGATGCCGCAAATTTTGTACATATGATTGAAAAGCGACAGGGCATCAAAATTTCCGCTCCGGAAGAAGTAGCCTACAACAATGGCTGGATTAGCAAGGATCAACTGCTGTCATCAGCGGCGCGGTACGGCAAATCTCCTTATGGCGAACACCTGAAACGTGTCGCCGAAGGCAAAATACGGTATTAGGAAGTAAAAAATGAAAAAAGTTGTGACAACCCATCCTGAGGTTTTTCTTTTGGAGCCTGCCGTTTTCGGCGATGCCCGCGGTTGGTTTATGGAAACCTTTTCATCCCGCATTATGGAACAACTTGGCCTGCCCACTCAGTTTGTACAGGATAATCATAGCTTCTCCGCTGCGAAAGGCACGCTGCGCGGCCTGCATTACCAAGAAAATCCCATGGCTCAGGCAAAACTGGTCCGTGCGCTTACAGGGGCTGTCTTGGATGTAGTCGTGGATATACGGCAAGGCTCGCCCCATTATCTTAAGTGGGTGTCGGCAGTGTTATCCGCCGAGAACAAGCGAATGCTGTTCGTTCCCCGCGGTTTTGCACACGGTTTTTTAACCCTCACCGAAGATGTGGAGTTTGCTTATAAGGTGGACAACTTTTACAGCAAAGAGCATGATCGCTCCATCCGCTTTGACGACCCAGATATCGGCGTCGATTGGGGAATTGAAAATCCAGAACTATCTGAAAAGGATCGAAATGCGCCGCTGCTTAAGGCAGTTGGCAATCCGTTTACCTATCAAATGCAAGGAGGAAAAGCATGAAAATACTTGTCACCGGTGGCGCCGGCTTCATCGGCAGCAACTTTATTTACGAGCAGTTGGCATCGCATCCGGAGGATCATATCCTTTGCCTGGATGCGCTCACCTACGCAGGAAGCATGCAAACGTTGGCCGAGGCGCAAAAGAGCCACCGCTTCCGCTTTATCAAAGGAGACATCGCAGACAGGATATGCGTAAACCAGCTCTTTGAAGAAGAAAAGCCCGACATCGTCGTCAACTTTGCCGCCGAAACCCACGTGGATCGGTCGGTGGAAAATCCCGCAGTCTTTTTGCAAACCAATATCATGGGCACACAGGTGCTGATGGATGCCTGCCGAAAATACGGCATAGGCCGCTTTCATCAAGTATCCACAGACGAGGTGTACGGCGATCTGCCGCTTGACCGCCCGGACCTGTTTTTTCATGAGGATACGCCTATCCATGCTTCCAGCCCTTATTCCGCCAGCAAGGCATCAGCAGACCTGTTGGTGCAGGCATATCACCGCACCTTCAAGCTCCCCGCTACCATTACACGCTGTTCAAACAACTACGGGCCGTACCAGTTCCCAGAAAAATTGATTCCGCTGATGATCTCCCGTGCATCTTCTGATCAGACCCTGCCCGTGTATGGAACAGGCGAAAACGTTCGTGACTGGCTGCATGTAAAGGACCACTGCCGGGCCATCGACCTGGTCATGCGCAAGGGCCGTTCTGGCGAAGTGTATAATGTCGGCGGTCACAACGAACGCACGAATCTGATGGTTGTCAAGGCCATTCTGCATGCGCTTGGCAAGCCGGAGAGCCTGATTACCTTTGTCAAAGACAGACCCGGACATGATAGGCGTTATGCCATTGATCCAGAAAAGATTCATGCCGAATTGGGTTGGCTTCCCCAAATTGCCTTTGAAGACGGTATTGTAGAAACTGTCCGCTGGTACATTGATAACAAGCAATGGTGGGAAAGCATTATCAGCGGCGATTATCAAACATACTATGACCGTATGTACAACAAGCGGGGGCAGGCATGAAGATATTGGTAACAGGCGCCAAGGGCCAATTGGGGCAAGAAATTTGCCAGTGCCTTGCAGCTGCAGGCATAGCCCACAAAGGCGTTGATATATCGGATTTTGATCTCACAGATGAGGTGGCAACACTGAACGCCATTCTTGCCTATAGACCGGACGGTGTAATTCACTGTGCGGCTTATACTGCCGTTGACAAAGCGGAAGCGGACAGAGACCTTTGCTATCGCATTAACGTTACCGGTACGGCGCATGTGGCCAAAGCCTGCCAGGAGTTGGACGCCCGCATGCTGTATGTCAGCACCGATTATGTGTTTGACGGCATGGGAGATGCCCCTTTTGAAACAGACGCCAAAATTGCTCCCGTCAACCATTATGGCCAGACGAAAGCGTTAGGTGAGCAGGAGGTCATCTCCCGGCTTGAGAAATATTTTATCGTCCGCATCTCCTGGGTGTTTGGACTGTATGGCAGCAACTTCGTAAAAACCATGCTGCGCCTGGGCGGCCAGCAGGAAGTGGTACGTGTCGTCGGAGACCAGGTGGGCTCCCCCACCTATGTCAGCGATATAGCCCCGCTGATGTGCGAAATGATACAAACAGAGAAGTATGGCGTCTATCACGCCACCAATGAGGGCTTTTGCAGTTGGTTTGAATTTGCGAAGGAAATTATGCATCAGGCCGGCCTGCCATGCAGGGTAGATGAAATCGCCACCAGCGATTATCCAACCGCCGCAAAGCGGCCTTTCAACTCCCGGCTCCTAAAGAGCAGCCTGGATAACGCGGGCTTTCCCCGTTTGCCAGATTGGCAGGACGCGCTCAAGCGGTATCTTATGGCTGCCAACGTCACATGAGCACGCAATAAGACCTTTACACGCAGAAAGATATGTGCCTTAGGGCCGTATCTTTCTGCGTTTTATGCTGTCTGGGTATTTAGTGGCTTTCTAATGGATGATATTTACATGCTCACTTATCTTAGATGCAAATACATGCCTCACTATTCATTAAATGCTGAATTCAATGCAGCTATACATCTGCTTTCTACAGGCACCAGAAATTTGGATACCAATAATATCAACAATGCTGAATAAATCATTGCCGATAGCGGATTTGCAATCGTTATTTGAAGACCCAGAATTCCAGCAATGCATGGTACAAGACTTTTAATTATATACTCACTTCCAAAAAGATACAACGATCTTCTGCCGATTACGCAAAGGATTCTTATGGATTTGCATAAATTTGAAAGCATGATGTGCAGCCAAATTAGGATCAATGCCCTAATAATTGGTATCACAATCATCATATACGGAATGGAGCATAACCGTGCGAGCAGATCGTGCTGATAAAACAATCCAACCGCATATGCCAAAGTGATTGCCGTGCTGATGGGCAATAAAAATTGAGCTATCTTTGTATGAGACGAAAGAGCCTTATTGATAGATGGAAATGTAACATAGCCAAGGCAAAAATAGATAATATAATACAATGCACTGTCAATGTTAAAAAACCAACTTGGTGTTTGTACAGGGCTTACAGGCAGCAATATCTCAGCTGTTAAAAACAGAAGCAAACAAGCTAATATCATTAGAAACTTGTACTTGAGTTTTTTAATAAACTCAAACAGCACATACACAACAAATAGGCACGTGAAAAACCAAAGCTGATAGATGAAAAATGTGTTCCGCACCGATCCTTGAAGTACAACAACAAATTTCGACAGAACCTCATCAGAAGGAACGTTATATTGAATTGCATATAGAAAGATAGAGATTGTTGAAAAAAATACATATGGTATCAAAATGCTCTTTGCCTTTTTTAATATGTTTGTGTGAATTCTTCTCTGTGCATTCAGACACTCAAGACATCCCGAAAGAAAAAAGAACAAAGGAACATGGTAAGCATATACAAACGCACAGCTATATCCTGCATCGGCAGAAAAGTGGCCTAAATAGATCAAGAACATTCCAAAGGTTCTTGCCACATCGACCCAATCATACCTTTGCTTTTCCATAACCGCACACCACACCCCCAGTTCACAATGGATATAACCATACTTTATTCTGTGCCATATTAAGTCAGACACAGAAGGAGACGGTATGCAAATCTCGCATTCACAGGCCCGCGTTAGAAATTGCCTATATCAATACCATTTATGCATTCTTCTCATGTAAACAGCGTCTCATACATTTCCTGTAATATTCCTTAGTGTTCATTTAATCGCTTTTAAGGATAGAACCCGCAAGACAGCACCTATGCAGCGCCGAAACATGGAACAAATTAGTGCCTTTTTAAGCGCCAAGTTAGCAGCGGGTACGTCCTCCGTCTTCACCTCGGCAAAAATCTCCTGCCACTGTGATCCGCTTGCCTTCATCCACCGAACCGCGTGAGACCAGTCAAAAACTTCATGGTCCGACAGCGCAGTAAAGCTCTGCATAAAGTGCTCGGAGGCGTCTCCGTATTCCAGACGAGATATGGCTCGGTTGAAGGCCAGCCGCCAAAGCTCTTGGGAACAGTCATCCGGGTGGAAAACCAATAGTGCATATCCGGCCCATACCAATGCATGCGGGCACTGTCAAAAGGAGTAAGGGGAGTTTCATCCGCCCGGGCATCTTCGAGACGGATGAAATTCCCCTTTTTGTACTCCCATTTGTCTACCGGAACACGTTGCCGGATGGATAATTTCTTGAGCCGTCACAAATCACCTGAATGCGCTTGTCCAGGACTTGCATTGCTTTCACCTTTTCCCATTAACAGGAATGCTCTTTGGTGTAGCGGACCAATTCGTCCACGGTTGTAAACGCAAGTCCGGTCACCG
>JAEWSC010000049.1 GCA_023398575.1 Bacillota bacterium
CTCATCCCACAAAATCGCTTTTTACATGCAGCCAGGCAGCCTTGGGGTCTTTTTCCCCGGTGATGGGCCTGCCGACCACAATGTAGTCAGAACCCAATTCCCTGGCTTTCGCGGGTGAAGTCACCCGTTTCTGATCATCCATACTGCCATCCGGATAGCGGATGCCGGGGGTCACCGTGAGAAAGCCTTCGCCGCAGGCATCCTTGACCAGCCTTGTTTCCAAAGGCGAACAAACAACGCCGTCAAGACCTGCTGCTTTCGCATTTTGCGAGTACCTAGCAACCACATTTGTTAGGCTTCCGCCGATCAAAAGCTCGCTTTGCATCGTCTGCTCCGCGGTGCTGGTCAATTGCGTTACAGCAATCAATTGAATCTTCTTCCCCGGCGCTGCGCCGGCATACAACCCTTCTCGGGCTGCTTCCATCATCGCCATGGTTCCGGACGCGTGCACGTTGACCATATCAATGCCAAGACGCGAAAGGTTTGTCATGGCCTTTTTCACGGTATTGGGAATGTCGTGCAATTTCAAATCCAGAAATACTGAAAACCCTTTGTTCTTGATCTCGCGAACAATCTCCGGCCCCTCGCCATAGAAAAGCTCCATACCGATTTTCAAGAAGGGCTTTTCCCCCTCAAAATGGCTCAAAAAAGTCATGGTCTCCTGGCGGCTTGCAAAATCACAGGCGATGATAACATCTCTCATTGGTGCGACCTCCCGATGATGCCGGATAGAGTTTGAATACCATACTTGTCCATCCGTTCCGGCAGTTCTTCCACAATTTTTTTGCATACCCAGGGGTCTATCAGCGTCTGGGACCCTACCTGTACGGCGGAAGCCCCTACCGACATCATTTCGATGACATCGTCTGCACAGGTCACGCCGCCCACGCCAATGATGGGGATTTTGACCTTTTCATAGACTTGATACACCATACGAAGGGCAACCGGCTTGATAGCCGGGCCGGAGAAGCCTGCCATTTTGGTGGACACAATGGGCCGGCCGGTGCGGGTATCAACGACCATGCCCAGCAGTGTGTTGATCATGGTCAAGCCGTCTGCTCCAGCTTCTTCACAGGCCACAGCAATTTCCGCAATGTCGGTCACATTAGGCGACAGCTTCATAAATACGGGCTTTTTGCACACCGCCTTTACGGCTTTTGTAACCTCCGCTGCGCCTTCGGGGCTTGTGCCAAAGGCCATGCCTCCATGCTGCACATTGGGGCAGGATACATTGACTTCCAATATGTCCACGCCTTCGGCTTGATCCAGCGCCGAAGCGACAGAAGCGTACTCTTCCAAAGAAAAGCCGGCCACATTGGCGATAACAACACCTCTGTATAGCTTGCGAAGCCTTGCAAGCTCGTGCTCTACAATGACTTTTACACCAGGATTTTGAAGGCCAATGGCGTTGAGCATGCCGTCCCTGCATTCTGCCACCCTGGGCAAGGGATTGCCGCACCTTACTTCCTGGGTAGCCGCCTTGATGGCAATGCCGCCCAACACGTTAATATCAAAGAACCTGGACATTTCGTAGCCATAAGCGAAGGTGCCGCTGGCGGGGATGACGGGGTTCGAAAGCGAAATGCTGCCCAGCTTTGCTTCCAGCCTGCTCATAATTTCACCTCCGCGCTTGTGAATACAGGACCTTCCAAGCAGATACGCTTCATACCGGTCATCATCTGGCAAGAGCAGCTCATACACACGCCAAACCCGCAGCCCATGCGGGCCTCCAGAGAAAGTTGGCCCTCCTTGTTTAGTGCATGTACCGCCTTGAGCATGGGCATGGGCCCGCAGGCAAAGTAATAGTCATAATCAAACTGCTTCAGCGCGTCGGTGACAAAGCCCTTCATACCCATGCTTCCATCCACTGTGGTTACGGTAACCTTTGCGCCAAGGTCTTCAAACTCCTTGACATAAAATACATCTGCCGCGGCATTAAAGCCCAGCACACAGTGTACGTCCTCGCCCTGCAAGCGCTCCATCAGCCCGTACAGGGGGGGAACACCTACGCCGCCGCCGATGATGGCAATGCGCTTACCCTTGGCTGCAGCCGGGGTAAAACCGTTGCCAAGGCCGGTGAGCAGGTCCAGCTTATCACCAATTTGCAGGTTCGACATGCAGGCGGTGCCCTTGCCCATCACCTTATAAATCATTTTTAATGAATCTTTATTCCAGGTGCACACACTGATGGGCCGGCGCAAGAACAGGCCCTCAAAATGCACATTGGCAAACTGGCCGGGGCTGCGGAAGGCTGAAGCGTCGCCCGCAAGCGTGATTTCCCACACATCCCTGGCGATGGATTTGTTGTCCGTAATCTCAAAAACGCGCTGTGTAATCATTGTTTACTCCTCACTGTCTATAGTAGATACTTTTAAGGTTATTTCTTCCAGCACATCCAGCAGTACTCTCACCGTATCCAAAGACGTCAGCATTGTCACGTTGTTTTCCACCGCCCAGCGTCGGATGAGAAAACCGTCCCGCCTATGCAGATCCCCCGCCTGCTCACTGATGGTATTGATGACATAGGTCACATACCCCAGCTTCATGGATTCCTGAATCTCATAGCTGCCTTCGCTGATTTTTTTTCGTTTGCGGGTGCGGATGCCATTGTCCTTCAGGAATGCCGCCGTACCGGCTGTGGCTTCGATATTGAAGCCCAGATCATAGAACCGCTTAATGAGGGGCAGCGCCCGCTGCTTATCCTCATCGGCGATAGTTGCCAGCACTGTGCCATAATTGGCAACCCGCATGTTGGCCGCCTGCAGCGCCTTGTATAGCGCGCGGTTCATGGTATCGTCGTAGCCGATTGCCTCTCCTGTAGACTTCATTTCCGGCGAAAGATAGGCGTCAGCCCCTCTTAGCTTGCTGAAGGAGAAGACCGGCGCCTTCACATACCAGCGCTTCCTTTCTTCGGCAATGCCCGTCGAAAATCCTTGCATTTTGATGGTCTGCCCCAGCGCAATTTTCGTGGCCATGTTGGCCAGGCGGATGCCCGTCACTTTGGAGATAAAGGGCACCGTGCGGGAGGAGCGGGGGTTGACCTCAATTACGTACACCTGCTCATGGTCATCCACAATAAACTGTACATTAAACGGCCCTTTGATGCCGATGCCAAGCCCCAAACGCACCGAATAGTCAATAATGGTTTTCTTGACTGTGTCGCTCACCGAAAATGGCGGATACACGCTGATCGAATCGCCGGAGTGTACGCCGGTACGCTCCACATGCTGCATGATGCCGGGGATGAACACATCCTCTCCGTCACACACCGCGTCCACCTCCAGCTCCTTGCCGGAAATATAGCGGTCCACCAGCACCGGCTGGTCCTCAGTCACCAATACAGCTTCATTTAGATACCGTGCAAGTGCCTCGTCGTCATGCACAATTTGCATGGCCCGTCCACCCAGCACGTAGGAAGGGCGCACCAGCACAGGGTAGCCAACCTCATTGGCAGCCATAATCCCATCCTCAAGGTTGGTGACAGCTTTCCCCGGAGGCTGTGGAATGCCCAATTGCCGCATGGTTTTTTCAAAGCTGTCCCTGTTTTCCGCCCGCTCGATGGCCGCGACATCAGTGCCGATGATAGGCACGCCCAGGTTATGCAGCCGCTCCGCCAGGTTAATGGCGGTCTGGCCGCCCAGGGAGACGATGACGCCAAAGGGTTTCTCCATGTCGATGATGTTCATTACATCTTCCACGGTCAAGGGCTCAAAGTACAGTTTATCGCTGACGGAATAGTCTGTCGACACGGTTTCCGGATTATTGTTGATGATAATGGCTTCAAACCCTGCTTCCCGTATGGCCCAGATGGCGTGTACAGTAGAATAGTCAAACTCCACGCCCTGACCAATACGGATTGGCCCGGCGCCCAGTACCACCACCGACTTTTTATCGGTGACGATGGACTCATTCTCCGTCTCATAGGTGGAGTAAAAGTAGGGGATGTACGAATCAAATTCACTGGCGCAAGTGTCGATCATCTTGTATACCGGCAGGATACCATGCTTTTTGCGCAGGGTGTAAATATCCGACTCGGTCATCTTCCACCACTTGCCAATGTAGCCATCAGAAAGGCCCATGCGCTTGGCAGCCCGCAGGGTATCCATACAACCTATGTTGCCCTTGACTTCCTTCTCAAAGTCGATGATCTTGCGGATTTTACTGATAAAGAAGTAATCGATCTTTGTGATATCACAAATTCGGGCCGGATCTTCTCCCCGGCGCAGCAGCTCGCCAATGGCATACAGCCGCTCGTCGGTAGGGGTTTTGATCAAGGCCAGCAGCTCTCCGGTTGGGGTATGGTCAAACTTTTTCAGCCAGATATGCGTCACGCCGGCTTCCAGGGAGCGTACCGCCTTTAAGAGGCTTTCCTCCATGGTGCGGCCGATGGCCATAATTTCGCCCGTAGCCTTCATCTGGGTGGATAACTGCCGATTCGCCTTATCAAATTTGTCAAAAGGGAACCTGGCAATTTTCGTTACCACATAATCCAGCGTAGGCTCAAAGCTGGCAGGGGTATTGGCGATGCGAATCTCATCGAGCGTCATGCCTACCGCAATCAGGGCGCTGACCCTGGCGATGGGATAGCCGCTGGCCTTGGAAGCCAATGCCGACGACCGGGAGACCCTGGGGTTAACCTCAATGACGAAATATTGCATGGAAAAGGGGTCCAAAGCAAATTGCACGTTGCAGCCGCCTTCAATTTTCAAGGCCCTTATGATATGCAGCGAGGCATCACGGAGCATGTGGTATTCCTTGTTGGTCAACGTTTGAGAGGGGCAGACCACAATGGAATCACCGGTATGTACGCCAACTGGGTCGATGTTTTCCATATTGCAGATGGTCAGCGCCGTGTCATTGCTGTCCCGCATGACCTCGTATTCGATTTCTTTATAACCCCTAATGGACTTTTCCACCAGCACCTGCCCCACCGGCGACAAGCGGAGTGCATTTTCCGCAACGATCAACAGTTCCTCTTCATTGTCCGCAAAGCCGCCGCCGGTACCGCCCAAAGTAAAAGCAGGGCGCAGCACCACAGGGTAACCAATTTGCTTGGCGACTTCCTTCGCTTCCTCTATCGTTTCCGCAATCCCGGATGCAATGACCGGTTCACCGATCTCTTCGCACAGAGCCTTGAATTTTTCTCGGTCCTCCGCTTTGTTGATAGAGTCAAAGCCCGTGCCAAGTATTTCGCACCGGCACTCCCGCAAGACGCCCTTTTGGTGCAGCTGCATAGCCAAATTCAGGCCTGTCTGGCCGCCCAGAGTAGGCAAAAGTGCGTCGGGCCGCTCCTTACGGATAATTTTCGCCACATATTCCAGTGTCAACGGCTCCATATAAACCTTGCTGGCGATATGGGTATCGGTCATGATGGTAGCGGGGTTGGAGTTGACCAGGATAACCGTATATCCCTGCTCTTTTAATGCCAGGCAGGCTTGGGTGCCGGAATAGTCAAACTCCGCCGCCTGGCCGATAACGATGGGGCCAGAGCCAATGACCAATATCTTTTTAATATCTTGGCGCTTAGGCATGTTGCACCCCCCCCTCTTCCTTATTCTCTTTCATGTGGTTCAGGAAGATGTCAAACAGGTAATCGCTGTCCTGGGGCCCTGGCGCGCTTTCCGGGTGGTACTGTACGCTGAAAATGCGCTGAACATCATTACGCAGACCCTCGGCAGTGTTATCCAGCAGGTTGATATGGCTAAGCGCGAGAGATGAGCCGGACAAACTGTTTGCATCCACGGCGAAGGAATGGTTCTGGCTTGTTAATTCCACCTTGCCGGTTTGAATATTTTTGACTGGGTGGTTGCCGCCCCGGTGGCCAAACTTCATTTTGTAGGTTTTTGCGCCGTTGGCCAGGGCGATCATCTGATGGCCCAAACAGATGCCAAAGATAGGCAGCCTTCCTTGAAAGGATTTGACCAAGTCCACCACCGGCTGCACATCCTCCGGGTCGCCAGGGCCGTTGGATAAGAACAGGCCATCGGGACGAAGCGCTAACAACGCCTCGGGCGTGGTATCATAAGGGACCACGGTCACATTGCAGCCTTTTTGATTCAGCCTGCGGATGATGTTATGCTTGATGCCGCAGTCCACCGCCACCACACTGTACTGAAAATTTGGCGTGCGGCTGTACCACAACTTCTTGCAGCTGACCCTTGGCACCTGATCGTGCATCTCCGGCGTAGTTTTGAGCCTTTCCAGCCCTTGCGCAATGCTCACTTCCGCGCCTGTGAGCAGTACACGCATGCTGCCCTCATCCCTGATCATGCGTGTAATTTGCCTGGTATCCACACCCTCAATGCCGGGTATGTTGTTTTCCGCCATGACCTCCGCCAGCGTTTTTGTATAGCGGAAGTTGGAAGGATCATTGTTGTATTCCCTTACGATAAACCCGCCGAGCTTGGGTGTGCGGGTTTCGTAATCTTCTTCATTCAGGCCATAATTGCCAATCAAGGGATAGGTCATGCACACCATTTGCCCGCAATAAGAAGGGTCGGAGAGAATTTCCTGATACCCTACCATGCTAGTGTTAAATACCACCTCGCATACTGTATCGCACTCCGCACCAAAGCCCGTGCCGAAAAATTCCCGGCCATTTTCAAAAATCAGCTTTCTGTTCAGCATGAGTATATATTTCCTCCTTCCCAAGGGCTCTGCCCTTGGGTATCCCGCCAAAGAGATGCATCCCTTTGGAAAACCGATTCTGGGATGATCATCAAGTTACCGATTATCCTATATCTTTACAATTGCGATCCATTGGCCAATGTACATTAATACTTCCCCTATTGAGTATCTACATTATTCGGCATTGCTGAAACCATTTTTGTGAAAAATCTGTCTACCTTGACGAAACGTCGCTACAACCCTGCCGGACAGTTCCAGGCCTTCGAAGGGAGTTGCCCTGCCCATGGACGCAAATCTTTCAGGATCTACCCGCCAGACTTCATTTATATCCAGCACAACAATGTCCGCTGTAGTGCCTACCTTCAACTCCTGCTCGCGGTTTATAAGCCTCGCAGGGGCACAGGTCAGCTTGTCCAGCAATTGCTCCATCGTCATACGCCCAGTCTTCACCAGCGCCGTGTAGCATGCCGCAAAGGCCGTTTCCAACCCCACCACACCAAAGCTGCTGTTTTGCAGCCCCCGGCTCTTTTCTTCTAAAGTATGGGGAGCATGATCTGTGGCAATGCAATCAATGGTGCCGTCGCACAGCCCTTCTATGATTGTTTCTCTATCCCTATGGCTGCGAAGCGGCGGATTCATTTTAAAGCGGCCATTATCTTCTACGATATCTTCATCGCAAAACATGAGTTGATGAGGCGTACATTCACAGGTAACCGGCAGCCCTTGCCGCTTGGCGCTTCGTATCAGGTCTACGCTTTCCTTGGCCGAAATATGGCATACGTGATAGCGTACGCCTGTTTTTTTTACCAGTTCGATATCCCGCTCTATCTGCCGCCACTCTGAAGCAGTGGAAATGCCGGGAACCCCAAATCGGTTGGATGCTGCTCCTTTATGCACACAGCCACCCATATCAATCAAGCTTTCATCTTCGCAATGTGCTGCCAGCAATCCGTTTATACTTTTGATGTGCTCCATGGCAGCGTGCATCATGGCCTCCGATTGAACACCCTTTCCATCATCCGAAAAACCAGCACAATGCGCCGCCATCCCTTCCAAGTCCGCCAGTGCCTGCCCCTTTTCGCCCATGGTGATCGCCCCATAGGGGATCACTTCCACCAGGGCATCCCGGCGGATGATTTCCAACTGCTTCTGTAACGCATCCATGCAGTCAGGCACAGGGTTCACATTGGGCATGGCACATACAGTGGTAAAGCCCCCTGCTGCTGCCGCCCGGGTACCGGTGGCAATGGTCTCCTTATGCGAAAGGCCCGGCTCCCGAAGGTGAACATGCACATCTACAAAGCCTGGCGACACAATCAACCCTTCGGCCGGAAACACTTCCGCTCCTGGTGCGCAGATGGTTTGAGCAATGATCTGCACTTTACCTTTACCAATCAACACGTCCGCCTTTTGCAATTTGCCCTCTGTATACACCATTCCGCCCTGTATTAATATCCGTTTGCTCATATCTGGCCCTCGACCGCGCGCCGAAGCGCTGCCATGCGCACATACACGCCGTTCTCCATTTGTTTAAAGATGCGTGACCGCTCGCATTCTACCAGCTCATCAGCAATTTCCACATTGCGGTTTACCGGTGCGGGATGCATGATGATGGCGTTCTTTTTCATGGTTTCCATGCGTTTGCGGGTCAGGCCATAGCGCAGGTGATAATCCTCCTGGCTCATATGGTCCCGCATCCGGTGCCGCTCGTATTGTATACGGAGCAGCATCACCACATCGCTGGTGGTAACAGCCTCCTCCAGACTTTCGGAAAACAGCTCCGGCGCCATATACTCCTCCGGGCCGGAAACCACTACCTTCATGCCGAGCCTGCGCATGATCTCATAATTGGTATGAGCTACCCGGGAATGGCGTACATCGCCGATAATCGCTACCTTCAACCCTTCGAATCCGCCAAATTCCTGGCGGATGGTCAAAAGGTCCAGCAGTGATTGGGTGGGATGGTTGCCCGTGCCATCGCCGCCGTTTAGTATCGGGGCCTGCACGTGTCCCAAAATTTCCCGGTAATACTCATTCTCCGAATGGCGTATTACCAGCGCGTCCACCCCAAAGCTGTCAAAGGTCTTTACCGTGTCGTAAAAGCTTTCGTTTTTCTTGAGCGAGGAGGATTCCGGATGAAAATAAATGACCCGCATTCCCAACTTCTCTTCTGCAACGCAGAAACTGTATTGGGTGCGGGTCGAAGCCTCAAAAAAAAGATTACAGGCCACTTTACCGGATAGATTGGGAAAAACCGCTTTATCCCGGTAGGTTTGCGCCTCGTTTAAAAGCGCCATGACCTCCGAGATTCTAAGCTCACTGAGGGTTAACAGGTCTCTTGCCACGTCTCTTCCCCCTTTATTTTCTTTGCGGAGTTGTCCACAAATTGCCCAATTATAGCATAAGGGGTAATCATGTGTCAATCAAAAAGCATTTTGCATCACGGATTTTTCGGAACATTTTTTTAGTTGATGTGTTCAAACTTTTCCTATGGCTTAAACGCATACCCCAGTAATTGCCGGACATCCGCCACTGTTTCATTGGGCCTAAGCCGTCTTAATGCCACGATCAGCCGGTCATCCCCATGACAGGTGGAAAGAGTCAAAAGTGCGTCCTTTTCCGCCAAATTAATAGGAATGGAGATTTTTGATCTCTCCTTCAACCCTTCTACAAAATCTGCAAACTGCTTGGCTGTATTGAGTTTTGTATATCCCTGATAGTTTATATATCCGGCTTTGCGGCTGCTTTCCGGCACAATCAGCACAGCATAGATCACGTAATTTTCCTGCGCGTACAGCGTGTCAAACTGGATGATGCCATGCTTTTTCAGGTATCCAACCTCCAGATAACGCTGAAGATGCCCAAACATGGACCCGTCCTTCATGTTGTGGCCATGGATCAAAAGATGCTGGGCATTAGCGGTAAGCGGATGATTTTCATCCAAGAACAGCGTACCTGCCTGGCTTTTTTTCTTGTACACATCGTGGATTAAGTAGTATTCGTTGTCTTTATACACCACCGGCAGATCCAATTCACCCTTGATGCTCAGCCAGCCGATAACATCCTTGTTGGCTTTGAGCAGCTCACCGAATTTGGATAATGGCTTTTCGGCGATGGTTTGATATACAAAAGCAGGAACGGAGGTAGCCGCTTCGAACGGTACTCCCGTCACACCTATTCTAGGAGCGTTTGTCATCACAGGTTCGGCCGCATCTGATGCATGATACAAAGATGACACGGCTGCATTCGTTGTGTGTACGGCTATAGAGCCAGTAATGTATCGGATAAGAAAAATACCCGATACAACGACCCCTGCAAGGCAAAGCGCACCAAGCACCTTCCGCCATACATCGTATCGCCCGCTCCGTCCTGGTTGATATCTATACTGCCGCACGCTCTTTCTTGAGCGGCGCGCCGGATCGCAAAAACGCATATTTCGCCGTCTTTCTCTTTTCAAAAGGATCATTGCAACCAACGCAAATTCGACCTGCCTGTTACACTTGCATCCGGTGCTGTTGATGCACAATGCGCATGCCTGCCTTGAGAACAGCCTTTCGCTAGCATTATATGGCATTCAAAACATTATCTCAAGCAAAAAACGACAAAGCATATCAAAGAGTCAATTGATGCCTGGGCGCTTTCCCCAGCGATTCTCCTGTGCTATACTGGTAAAAACACCTATCTATGGGAGGTCAGCAATAGATGCACCACATTCTGCTGGTGGAGGATGACCGTTCCCTGCGGGAAGACCTGCAAGCTGTGCTTGAAAAAGAGGGCTATTCCTGCGATTCCTGCGATAACGTATTTTCCGCCAGGCAACGCATGGGAAAGCCCTATGCCCTGTACATATTGGATGTGCTATTGCCAGATGGAGACGGCATCAAGTTATGCCGGGAACTGCGTTCAAAGTGTAATGCGCCGGTGCTGTTCTTGACTGCCTGCGACGATGAAATAAGCACGATATATGGCCTTGATGCCGGCGGCGATGGTTACGTAACCAAACCCTTTCGCTTAAAGGAGCTATTGTCCCGCATACGGGCACTGCTCAGGCGTACTTCCACCGAACAAGATGCCTGCCTTTTGTGCGGTGAGTTAATGGTTAATGTGGAGGAAAGAAAGGCTCTTCTAGGCGATATGCTGCTATCGCTAACCAGAACTGAAATGGACCTTTTACTCCTGTTTTTGCACCACCCAAGCCAGGTGCTATCAAGAGGCCAATTGCTGCAGCGCTTGTGGGATGATGGCGGTTATTTTGTTGACGATAACACCCTTTCCGTGCATGTAAGCCACCTTCGAGAAAAGATTAATAACCTGCCCCTTGTTACTGTTCGGGGTATTGGCTACATGCTGGATGGCAAGGTGGGGAGGGTAAGCCCATGAGCCTTCGCAACCAAAGCTTCCGGCGGTTATTACTCTGCCTGGCCGCAATCATTCCCATAAGCCTTTTGCTGTTTATTTTCGTTTCACCTATCCTCGGATACATTGCAGGGATAGCAGGTGCTGCGCTGGCTGCTGCTGCTGTGCAGTCGTCCTTATACAGCAGTATCCGTAGCATTACCCAGCAGGTGGATGCGCTGATGAGCGACGGTACATTTGACAAAGCGCCTATCCTAAAGGAAGGCGACCTGATGGCCCTGTACGCCAGGCTGATTCTATTGAATAACCGGCTGAAAAGCACCGCTGAGCAAAAGCAAAAAGACAAGCAGCTGATGCGAAGGTTTGTAGAGGATGTGGCCCATCAATTGAAAACACCCTTGGCCTCCCTTCGATTAAAGCTGGAGGCTCAGGATATGGACGACAACGATCCATGGATTGCATCCTGTATCGTACCCATCGACCGTATGACGTTTCTGATACAATCGCTTTTAACCATTGCCAGGCTGGAAGCCGGTGCGCTGCAGATGACGTTTGCAGATGAAAGTATAAAGAAAACCATTCAAAGTGCCGCGGATGCACTTTCTGAAAAACTTACCATAAAAGAGCAAAAGGTAATCATCACAGGGGATGCCGCTTTGCGCTTCCGCCATGACGCCAAATGGCTGATGGAAGCGCTGGAGAATCTTCTCAAAAACGCCTCCACCCACACCCCCGAAGGCAGCTCCATTGAAGCCGTCTTCGGCATCACCGGGGAAGAAGCCAGACCCCTGCTTTATATACAGGTAATGGACCGGGGAAAAGGCATCCCAAGTGAAGACCTGCCCAAAATCTTTGACCGGTTCTATCAAGGCAGTGAGCAATGCAAGACGGAAGGCACAGGCATCGGCCTGGCCCTTTGCAAGGCTATTGTCACCGCCCACCATGGAGACATTCGGGCCATGAACCGGGAGGGCGGGGGCACCACATTCCTTATTATGCTGCCGCATATCACCGGCAGTATGAAATTGAACGCGTACAGCCAAAAACTGATTGATCTTTAGCAAATCTTAAGGTTCACCCGTTACCCTATACACAAAAGGGGGCGGTTATATGGCAATCATTGAAACAAAAAAGCTTTCCAAAACATACGGACAAAAGCAACTCAAGGTGGAAGCCCTGAAGTCCACCAATCTTACCATTGAACAGGGTGAGTTTGTGGCCGTCATGGGCCGCAGCGGCAGCGGAAAATCAACACTTTTGCACCTTTTGGGTGGATTGGAAACGCCAACCTCTGGGGAAGTGTTAATCGAGGGCATACCGCTATATGGTCTCAAGGAGCGGGAGCGTACAGTCTTTCGTCGCCGCAGGCTGGGCTTTGTGTTTCAGTTCTTTAATCTTGTGCAGGAGCTGACTGCCTATGAGAATATTCTTCTACCACTGATGCTGGATGGGCAAATGCCTGACGATAATCATGTGAAGGACGTTATCGGTACCCTGGGGTTAGAAGACAGGCTGCACCACCTGCCGGGCGCGCTCTCCGGCGGTCAGCAGCAGCGGGTGGCCATTGCCAGAGCCCTCGTTACCAAACCGGCAGTGGTGTTCTGCGACGAACCCACCGGCAACCTGGACGGAAAATCGTCTCAGGAAATTCTGACCTTTTTGCGCTTATCCCAGCAAAAATATCAGCAAACGTTGGTGATGGTCACCCATGATGTATTGATGGCGGAAGGCGCCGGCCGCATTCTCACCTTAAACGACGGGGTGATCCTCTCTCCTTGTGGGGAGGCGCAGCCATGAAAAATCCACTACGCAAGCTGGTTTGCGCCAGTCTGAAAAGACATGTCACGCAAAACATCGCCGCTATTTTGATGATGAGCCTGTGCTTTTGCTTTGTTACCGCAGCCACGCTGATGTTTGATAGCCAGGAGCGGATTCAAATGCTGGATATGCACACAAGCTATTCCTCCGCGCAGGCTATGCTGCTGGACGCCGATGCAGACACCTGGCAAAAGATAAAAAGCGCTCTGCCCATTTTTCAGGCAGGAGAGGTGCTAGCCGCAGGCACCTATGACCTGGGCGAAGATTACAGCCACCTAAAAATCACCGTCGGTGCAATGGATGACACGGCTCTTAAAATGAGCGGCTTTTTCTTAACTCGGGGTGACTGGCCAAAGGGTGATGATGAAATCGCCGTTTCACAAACAAGCCTTATGCGCATGAACAAGCAAGTGCCGCTGGGGGAAAGCATTTCCCTCACGCTTTCCCCCATTGCCGGTAATGAATCAAGCCTGAAAGAGACCAAAACCTTTACGCTGTCGGGCGTGTTCGCCGAAAACACAGAAAGCTGGCCTAACGGCTTTTACGACGGTTATGAATATAACGTTGATTTGACGGCACATTCCTTCGACGATCTGCCTGTGCGCATCAGTATACCCACAGCGCTTGTCACGCAAGGCACAGCAGATGCCATATGTGGTAAATTTGGAAGCGCAAAAACCTCTTACCTCATTCAGTTTCAAAATGCTAAAGGCAGCATCATGAACAATTGGGAATTAATTTCTTTCAATGAGGATTTTCTATCTCCTTTTCTGGGCGCATTGCCCGTCTTGCCCTACCTTATTCGGAACAATTTCACCTATGAATGGGATTCAAGGGAAGTCCTGCTTTATATGCAGTTGCTGCGTATGGCGGTAGGCCTGATCATGGGCGGGCTGTCAGTTTTGCTGCTGGGGTCTGGCATTGCCAGCTCCTTTGAAACCCGTCTTCATGAAAGAAGGCAGCAAACTGGCCTGCTGCGGGCCATCGGCGCATCGCGTTACCAGGTGGTTCGATTGGTGCTGCTCGAGGCCCTGATACTCATCCTTCCAAGTGTACTGCTAGGTGTAGGGCTGGGCAGCCTGCTGGCGAAATGGAGCCTTGACCGGCTAACAAGTATAATTGGGCGAACCTTCCCCTTTTCTATGCCAGATGCGGCAATCATACTTTGGGGACTTTCTATTTGCGCCATCATGCTATGTTTTTTTGCCTTAAGGCCCATGCTGCGGCTTACTAAAAAGAGCCCGGTCGCCTTGCTGTATGTCATAGCCTCGCCTAAAGGCGCAAAAAGGCTACGGCCCCAAAAGCGCATGCCCAAGAACGTCATACGCTTTCTTGCCGGCCGGTACCGCAGGCTGCACGGGTTCAGGCATGTGTTTCCCATTCTGGTGCTGGCAACCTGTCTTGCGGTATTCATGCTGGTAACGCTGGTTCATGGCAAAGTGATGTCTGCTTATGATAGCGACAGGCCGGAAAATGAAGACAGCATTACTTTGGAATATCAAAGCCGGCTGGCCGCCTGGGATTCGCCTGATGTGAACTTTGACCTGTTCGAACTGTCTCCCGATCACGAAAACGGTGTAAGCTTCGCCCCATATAAGATTGTAGAGGAAGTACGCTCCATGCCGGGCATCATCAATGTAACTGCGGCCAAACGAATCACCGATCATCTGCTGCTTATTCATCCTGAACAGGCAACGGATTATGTAAAGCACAGCGACCGGCGCATGTATTATGATGAAGATGGATATGGGACCATAGAATCTAGAATGAAAAGTGTTCGCGCGGCTGGCTTGCCCGCCGACTTATATCCATGGATTCCACGGGATTACATTTGGCTGGAGGAGGGGCTGCAAGGCACAGATGATGAGAACTTGAGGTCACTAAAGGATTCACTGATGGCAGGGTCCATCGACCTGGAAGCCATCCATTCCGGAGAAGCGGTATTGCTGGGCGTTTCCAGCTATTTTGAACGGCCCAATCTTGCGAACAGCTGGGAAGCAGGACTGACTAACCAGCGCAAAGGCGACTATATATACAATAACGATGCCTTTCGGGTGGGAGATACGATTACCATTGGCAAAGCATATATCTATCAGGAAGACGGAAAGGCGAAATGGAGAGCCATTACAAAAGACGTACGCATTTGCGGCCTGGTCAACAAAAGCCCGGGCACTGTTTACGCAAGTGAAGGACAGCTTGCAAAATGGGGCTTTCCGGGCGGTGTCACCTATTTGCGTGTCAGATTGGCCATTGATGAGAATTATGATGAAAACTACCGCTTTTTTGATAAGCTGGCTACCCAGTATGATTTTTACATGCAAAGCCAGTATACAAGCGATATCTATACAAAGCGGGCCGCAGACGGCACGGCTTTTCTATGCCAAATCATATTCTCCGTACTGGGTGTCATGGGAATGGCACTTTTAATCGGCAACACATTAAGCCGCCTATCCATACGTGCTCAGGAGATATCTCTATTGCGGGCTGTCGGCATGGATGGAAAAAAGGTCAAAAGGCTGCTATTTGGCGAAGCCGTTCGGGATGGGTTATGGGCTGCCATTTGGGGCACCTTGCTTGGCATATTGGTCTGCGCCTTGTTTGCCCATATCAATTCGCTGCGGCCAAACAGCGGGCCTATCAAGATCACCGTTTCTTATCTTTTATCCCTGCTTAAGGGAGTCCCATACGCTACCGCCGCAATCGCTTTCGCATTGTTTCCCCTAACCGGGCTTGCCGTTTCCATCGGCTGGATCAGACGGCTGATTAGCAGCAGCATTGTAGCGGGTATCCGACAGGTGGATTAAGGATATTTGGGCTATGTCGCTGTAACAATCTATACGCAAAAGCCCTGCCTATTTTTTAGAGGGCAGGGCCTTTTCCATGATTCATACGTTTGAATGTAAACTCAATCCCTCACTGCAACGCATTCAATTTCAATGGAAGCGCCAAGGGGCAGCTTGGAAACCTGAATACAAGAGCGGGCGGGAAAATCCTTTGCAAAGGCTTCGCCGTACAGTGTGTTGACCGGCGCGAAATCTGAAAGGTCTGTCAAGAACACGGTGGCCTTTACCACATGACTCAGGTCAAGGTGCAATTCCGCCAATACAGTGCGCAGGTTTTCGAAAACTTGGCCGGCTTGCGCAAGTACACCGCCTTCTTTCAGCTTGCCTGTGGCAGGGTCGATGCCCAACATACCAGACAAATACACCGTTCCCGCTGCTTCAACCGCCGTAGAATACGGTCCAACTGCCTTGGGTCCTTTTTCTGTCAAAAAGTGATTAATCGCCATAGTGCCTCCCCTTACCTTTCCGTTACGCCGATATAGATCTGCTTCGGCCTTGCGTTGTATGTATCCGTGGATACAAGTGTGTTTTCAATTTCTTGGCCATTTTGCTTTTTCACAAGGTGCGTTTCTACCACATACCCCTTACGGCCCTTGTCCTTAACATACTGCTGGTCTACATAGGTAACATGCTCGACCTTTTTATCCTTGATAATTGTCGGCTCTTCAGGTATTGGTATCTCCTGTATCACATTGGAAACCAGATCATATGTTATATCGCCCATGGATACGCCGTATATCTTTACCTCGCTGACCAGGCGCTTGCGGTTGGAGGGGTCAGTCTTTACAGACGCGGTGATGTATATGTCATCCTCCGTATTGTTCCTGAACACAAAATCAATCTTGCGATTTTTGGACATGTACACCGTAGCATCCTTGCCCAAATCCGTATAACTAACAGGGCCGGAATGAGGCTCTCGGGTCACGATTTCCAGTCCGGCCTCCGCCGCCGCAAGATACACCGTGGTACTGGCCTGGCATACGCCTCCGCCAATTCCCTGCGTCAATTCGCCATAGGCATACTCCATGGCCGGGAAAAAGCCGTTATTCTCTGTACGCCAACCCACCACATTATTAAAACTGAATTTGTCGCCGGGCTTTATCACCGTGCCGCTGAGCAATTCAAAGGAACGCCTTATATTATTGTTACGATTATCATCACTATCCGGGGCGATAGGAGTAACCGCCCTGGCGCGTAAACTCAGTTTCTCTTTCAGCATTGCCACCGTTTTTTCTGGCGGGATAGACGTTGGCTCTATCTGCACATCGCCGCCCTGCATGGTGGTAACAAGTGCATATATCTTCTGCTTCAGTGCCTCCATGTCCAATTGACGGCCTGGAATCTCGTCAATAAAAACAAACGGATCGGATGCGTCATCATTGAATGTGACGGAAGCATTTTGCGGCTCACGGTAAACGTCATTCTTCAGTTTAACCAGCATCTCGTCCACAAGCTGGGTATTGGCGTCAGGTGTGACGGAATAAAACTTCGCCTCCTTAACCCTTGCCTCATCAATTTCTTTTTTGCGGTCAAAAATTGTTCCCCTATGTCCGACGGCCCATGCATTGTTCAACGCGTCGCGTATGTCATAAGCAATTCCCAGTGACTGGCTGTCAATATGGGCGTATTCCCGATCCCCATACATCAAGCGAATTACAAAGCTGCCCGTTTTGCTGCTGACGCCGTTCTTTACAGCATCCACGCCCTCCTGGGCGCTCATTCCGGCTAGTAAAATATTGTCCACATACACATTCGGGGCAAACACCTTTTCATAAGGCTGCACCTCCAGATATGTTTTCAGATAAAACGCGCCAAATGCAAGCAGACAACAGGCAACAATAAAAAACAGACCACGCCCAAGCCCTGACTTGCGCTTTGCCCTGGGCTTACGCTGCGTAGCGCCGGCAGTATATGCCTTCAACGATTCCCGCTGCGGCATTCTGGCTTCCAATGGCACGCGCATGTCATAGGGGGCAAATCCATTGGGGGACACATTGTTCGCGTTCCGTTTAGCGACTTTGGGTTCCGGCCGATTGGGTGGACGATATCCTTGCTGAAACATGCGGTTTCTCCCTGTAAGCAGGTTCATCTATGGTGTGTTACGATAAATTAACGGGTGATAGGCCCAATAACTTCCAATAGTTCTAAAATATCTTCGCCTGCGGACTGCCAATGGGGCAGCATGGCTCCAATATCCATGTGCCGCCCATCCTGGCCATGAAAATCACTGCCGCCGGTAACGATAAGCTGCAGCGATCTGGCCATTTCATCCCACGTCTTTAACATGGCCGGCAAATGGGCTGGATGATAGGCCTCCAGCCCCAGCAATCCTGCATCCTTCCACTCTATCAGCAGAAGCCGCACATCCTGCGGATCCATTTTCAAAAGCCCCAGATGGGCAACGACAGGCGCCGCGCCTTCCTCCCGCATGAGTCGGATCACCTGGGAAACCATACGTTTGGGCCGGGGTTCATAGCCAGGACGGCCGGGAGACAAGTATTTGTCAAAGGCATCGTACAGGCTGTCTACCATGCCCATTTTCACCATGGCGCGGCCGATATGCGCGCGCCCCAGGCTTTGGGCCTGAGGCGGTGCGATTTCATCCAAACCAATGGAAAGACCAATGCTTTTCAGCCTTTCCACCATTTTGTGGATTCTCTCTTCCCGCTCTCTGCGCATATCCTGCAGAAGCGAAATCAAGCGTGTCATGCCGCTGTGAATGCCAAACCCTAGAATGTGGACCTCATTGTTGCCGCCGGCGCTGATCTCGACACCAGGAATCAAACCAATGCCTGTCTGCACAGCTGCAGCCTGTGCCCTTTCCAACCCGTCTATGGTGTCATGATCGGTAATGGCCAAGAGATTTATCCCCTTGTCCGCCGCCATACCAATCACCTGCGCCGGGGTGTATTGCCCGTCGGAAGCATCAGTATGCACATGAAGGTCAGGCCTTGCGTTGGTATAAGCGGACTGCATGAACGCCTCCCTTGGAAAGTATAAGAGCCCAATGCTCCAGAAGGGAAATGCATAGCTGGGGGGAGCATCCTCTTTCTACTGTAATCGTCCCGCTGGGCTGAGCAAAGCGTGAAGGGTGCTTGCATCGCAAGTATTCCTTAGGCCATTCTCTGGCCGTAGCCCTGCAATCCGGCCAGCACAGCGCTGGCAGGTTCGCAGGGCTACAAGAGAGTGGCCTAATCTCGAAAAAGTGACTATGCCACTTTTCTAAATCACAGGTGGCGCTTATATTTGTCCACCGGGGTCTCCGGTGAGGACGCGGCGCATGTCTGGCTTGGGTGCGGCGGGCTTTTCGCTTTTTTCCGCCGTCTTCTCGGGCTCTGTACGTTGAACCTTTTTATCCGGTTCAGGCAGCTCCTGCCCCTCCATCAGCGCAACGAACTCAGCGCGGGAAAGGGTTTCATGTTTCAAAAGAGCATTCGCCACCGCATGCAGCTTATCCATGTTATCGCGAAGGATCTTGCGTGCCTTTTCATAAGACTCGTCCAGCAGGCGGCGCACTTCCTTGTCGATCTGATTGGCCACATCTTCAGAATATTCTCTGGTATGGCCAAAATCCATACCTACAAACACCTCTTGGTCGTGGCCCAGGTAAATGGTGCCCAGAGCATTGCTCATACCGAACTGTGTAACCATGCGGCGCACAAGCTCAGTAGCGCGCTTGAGATCGGAAGATGAGCCGGTATAGATATCGTCCAGCGCTTCCTGTTCGGCGGCATGGCCGCCAAGCATCATGGCGATGGTATCCAACAGGGTATTGCGGCCCATGTTGTCCCGTTCTTCAGACGGCAGAGCCAGAGTATGACCAGCGGCCTGGCCGCGGGGAACGATGGTGATCAAGTGAACTTCATCACAGCCCGGCAACTCATGGGCAACGATGGCATGGCCGGCTTCATGATAGGCAACCAGCTTCTTGTCTTTTTCATTGACCTTGTGGCTGCGTTTTTCAGGGCCCATTTGCACCCTGGCGATGGCGTCAATCAGCATTTGCTGGTCGATTTCCTTCTTACGGCTGCGGGCGGCCAAAATGGCGGCCTCATTCATCACGTTTTCCAGATCGGCGCCGGTAGCGTAAGGCATGCGCTTAGCCACGTTTTCAAAGTCCACATCGCGGGATAAGGGCTTGCCCCTGGAATGCACTTTTAATATGTCCACACGGCCATTCATATCGGGATAGTTGACCGTTACCTGGCGGTCAAAACGGCCAGGACGCAAAAGCGCGGGATCCAGAATGTCGCGACGGTTGGTAGCCGCCATGACGATAACGCCTTCATTTGTGGCGAAACCATCCATTTCCACCAGCAGTTGGTTTAGTGTTTGCTCACGCTCATCATGACCGCCGCCAAGGCCAGCACCACGGTGGCGGCCCACAGCGTCAATTTCATCGATGAATACAATGGCGGGAGCGGCACGCTTAGCCTGTTCAAACAGATCGCGGACGCGGCTGGCACCGACGCCTACAAACATTTCCACAAAGTCAGAACCGGAAATGGTAAAGAAGGGAACGTTTGCCTCGCCGGCTACGGCCTTGGCAAGCAGCGTTTTACCTGTGCCGGGAGGGCCCACCAGCAATACACCCTTGGGAATGCGCGCACCGATTTCGGTGTAGCTTTGGGGGCTGCGTAAAAAGTCAACCATTTCCTTGAGCTCTTCTTTTTCTTCATCCGCGCCGGCTACATCGGCAAAGGTGATGCGGTTTTTGCTTGCATCCACTACGCGGGCGCGGCTCTTGCCAAAGTTCATAACCTTGCTGTTGCCACCACCCTGCTGGCGCATGATAATGAACCAGAAAAGAACAGATATGCCCATGATCACCAGGAAAGGCAAAAAGTCAAGATACCAGGGGGTTACGATCGGCGCGCGGTACGAGACCTCAAAGCTCAAGTCTTTTACGGAGACCGCGTCGATGGCAACACTGCGCTTGGTGGCCTCCATCTGCCGGACCGTCTCGATAAAGTCATCACCAATGGTTGTTTCAAAATCATAATTCCTGTCGGGGAAATCGGCCTGCCCTACGCGGCTGTCGCGCAGCATGCCGACCAGGCTGTTGTTGCGGATGGCCACCCTGGCCACCTGATCGTTTTTGATCATTTCCAACAGCTGCGGGTATTCAATCCTTTTGTTTTCTGTAAAGCCAAAACCGCCGTTCAAAAGAACCGCGATCAGTATGAATGCGCTGATGAGCACAACATAGCCCATAAAACCTCTGGAAGTGCGCTTCAAAACCGGGTCCTCCTTCTGTCAAATTGAATTATCATTATAGCACATGCAAGGTAGGAAAGCAAATTTCCCGCCCGTCATTTGCTGTAAATTCTGGGGTGCAAAACGCCGATATCAGGCAGGTTGCGGTACTTTTCATCGTAGTCCAGGCCATAGCCTACCACGAACGCATCAGGGATTTCAAAGCAGAAATAGTCAGGCTTTAATTCAACCCTACGGCGGGCCGGCTTATCCAGCAAGGTAACGATGCGGATGGAAGCCGGATTACGTTCAGACAAGGCACGGACAAGGTAAGACAAAGTCAGCCCCGTATCCACAATATCCTCCACTATCAATACATCCTGCCCAGTAATATCCGTATCCAGGTCTTTGAGTATACGCACCACCCCGGAGGTTTTGGTGGAACTGCCATAGCTGGAGATAGCCATAAACTCCGTCTTCAATGGCAAATCGATGTTTCTGATCAAGTCTGAGTAAAAGAGCACGGCTCCCTTTAGTATGCCGATCATCACCGGTTCCTTGCCTGCATAATCCCTGGTAATCGTTTCACCAAGCTTTTTCACGCCAGCGGCGATCTCCTCCCGGGTGACCAGTACCGACTCTAAATCGGCGTATATCCTCATGTCACTGTGCATTTTCTCTTCTCCTCTTTATTTGTCTTGCTTATCATTGGCAATTTCCCATGGAAAGAGCCCATTGTAGGAAAGCAATATGCCTTCCTTCGTTTCGGGCCGAATCGCCGCTGCGCCCGATGCACCGATTCCCGGAATCCAAAGAACTGTTTCGCCCACGGTGACAATGGGCAGCAGATTCCGCAAGGGTTTGTCCACATGGTGCGCGCTTAGCGTGTCCTTCAGTTTCTGCGTTCCCTTATCATGCAGCAAGGGAAAGATATCTCCCGGCCTCCGGTAACGAACCACTGCGCCTTGCAACCTTGTTTTGTCAAGCGCTTGACACCTTATGCCATCGCCAACGGGCATGCCCAAATACCAAGGTTTTGCATAAATGGCGGCGCTTGCAAACGGGATGGTACCCGCCAGGAGAAGGGGAACCTCCGTGCTTGAGACTAGCGTTTTTTCAGGAAGAAGATAAACCCTTGTACCGCTTCTTTCGCACCGCATTACCCCGGGCAGATTTATCACTTCATCGCCCAAACCAAGTATGGAATCCACTAGCTCCTCCGTTTTTTCAAAATCCAGAGAAACCATTCCCCTATCCGTATAAATACCCATTTTTCTCACTGCCGCAACGTAAAATGCACGGAGGATTCTTCGGATATATGCCCGGCTCAGGTTTTTTAGAGGCTGGCGAAGAATAAAGCAGAATTCCTTTTCCAGCCTGGCGTGGCCCCTTACATATGATTCCGATTCTTGCTGCCACCATTCTTCTTCATCTGCTGAAAGCATAGCCGAGCGGCCCATCGCCCGTGTGCAGCCAGGCACTAACTTTTCCAGCAGCGGCATAACAGACAACCTTAGCTGGTTACGCAGTCCAAACGGCTGCGCGTTGGTTTCATCCTCCCGCCAAGAAATTCCTTCTTCCAAAAGCGCGTCGCATAAATCCGCGTGGCTAAATGAAAGGAGAGGCCTTAGCAGAAGACCGCCGGCAAAAGACTTGCTTTTAGCGATGCCAGAAAGCCCTGCTGGTCCCGAGCCGCGCAAGATATGCATTAGCACCGTTTCTGCCTGGTCACCGCCATGGTGTGCTGTCAATAGAGCCGCGCCATGAACTTCCTCCATGGCCTTGTGAAAACAGCTGTAACGTAAAATCCGCGCCGCTTCTTCCGCTCCGCAGGCGTATTCATCCATGGCCGCCCTTGCATCCACCGTATACATTTTCAGTGGAATATGAAGGCTTTTGCATAAACTGCCGACATAAGCCGCGTCCGCCCTGGAAGCTTCACCCCGAAGGCCATGCTCAATATGCACTGCTGTCAATGAAAAATCATGCGAGCCTTGCAGCATGGCCATGGCATACAAAAGGGCCACAGAATCTGCACCGCCCGATACCCCCAAGAGCAGCATGTTGCCGCTGCTTAAAAGGCCGTACGGCACGAGTTCATTGACCAAAGCCGGCATGAGCGCAGATCGCATGATGGTTTTCATGGGCCTATTGTAACCGCTCATGCCCTTGGACGCAAGTGCTTGCGCACTTTTTTTTCACGGTTTTCTACAATATTTTGTCCTCCTGGGGTATTTGGCCGCCGGAAAGGTCAAAACTTTGACCTTTCCATACTACTATACCGCATAGGTCAAATACAAATATTCTTTGATATTGTGAGATAATCGAAGATATCGTGAGATATTAGGTGGTTTTTTGCACATGACTAATGATATTCAACCAAATTTAACTTTGACCTTCTTTGACCTTTATTGTACTATAATGCCACGGAAACGGAACCAACACAAAGAGGGTTCCTCTCCCACCAAAACAAAAACAAAAATGATTTTTAGGAGGTTTACGTATGTACACTTTGATTCCGTTCAGGGGCCGCAGGGATGTAAGCCGCAGTTTGACCAATAGCCTGCTTAATGACAACTTCTTTCGTTCCTTCTTTGATATGAGCGATTTCATGGGCAGCGCCGGCTTCAGGGTTGACGTAAAGGATAAAACCGACCATTATCTCCTGGAGGCTGAGCTTCCTGGTGTTAGCGAAGACCAGATTGAGCTTACCGTTGATAACGACGTATTGACCATTACCGCAAACTCCGCCAAGGAGCGCAAGGAAGAAAAGGACAACTACCTTTACTGCGAGCGCCGCGCAGGCCGCATGGAACGCAGCTTCAGCCTGGATGGCATTCAGCAGGACAATATTACTGCCGATTACAAAAACGGCGTGCTCACCGTATCCTTGCCCAAGAACACTCCCGAGCCTGTAAAAACCCAGCGCCGCATCGCTATTGGCGGAAACGCTCAGGAAAAGATTACGGGAAACAACTAAGGATTAGCATGTTTCTACGGGGAGGGCATTTGTCAAAGAGCGCCCTCTCCGTATTACACCGCAGACACCCTTTCTCAGAACTAAAATGAGCATTACCTATGTAGCATCACAATAGATAGGCGAAGGGCGGGATATATCCCGCTGCCAGATCAAGGACAGGGGCCCTTCCCCCGCCTTTGAAACCGCCCCATGCAATAGCATCTGGGCGGTTTTTTTACGTTTTACCCTGTATACTGCATACAATGACAGCATCTATTGCGCTTCCCCTTGCAGCCCTATATAGAACATGGTATGATTTGTCCGCAAATATGCCAATGCTGATTCAGGAAGAGGAATGTACCCATGCCCAAAACGCCTCAACAAACTGCCAAAGAGTATCTGCTTTTAACCATCGGTACGCTGTTTATTGCACTGGGAGTGTATTTTTTCAAGTTTCCCAACCATTTTTCCACTGGCGGTGTCAGCGGTATTTCCATCATATTGGGCTATTATGTGCCTGGTCTGACAGCCGGATCGTTTGTGTTTATCATTAATGCCGCCCTTTTAATCCTGGGCTTCGCCGTATTCGGGCGTTCCTTCGGCCTTCGCACTGCCTATTCCAGCACCTTGTTTTCAGGGGTCATTTGGCTATTGGAGTACTTGATCCCATTTTCCAAGCCAATGACCACCCAACCTCTGCTAGAGCTGATTTTCGCCGTATCCCTGCCGGCGGTTGGCTCCGCGATTCTTTTTAACATAGGCGCCAGCAGCGGCGGAACAGACATCATCGCTATGATATTGAAGAAATATTCCTCGCTGAATATTGGCAACTCGCTGTTTGCCGTTGACTTTATTATCACTTTGGGAGCACTGTTCGCCTTCGGTGTGGAAACGGGCTTGTTTTCCATCCTCGGCTTAATGATCAAAGCGCTGTTAATCGACCTGGTGCTGGAGAATATTAAAACAAATAAATGCTTTCACATCATTACCTCCAGCCCGGAGCCGATACTCAATTTTATTGTGGAGAATATGCACCGCGGCGCAACCATCCTGCACGGTGAAGGCGCCTATACCCATGAAAACCGTACCGTGCTTCTAACGGTCGTCAACCGCACCCAAGCCGTGCGGCTCCGCAGCTTTGCCAAGGAAGTGGACCCCCGCTGCTTTATATTGATCACCAATACCGGTGAAATCATCGGCAAAGGATTCCGGGGTGTCATTTAAATGGAGGTGCTCAAATGCCCCAAATCATGGGCGCAATTGTCGGTTTCCTTTATTCTATTATGAACGTGTTTAACGCAGAGTTAAGTCAGGTTTATGGCAATCCGTATGCTACGGTCATTATCCATGTGGTCGGGTTTGTCTGTGTTCTGCCATTGACCTTGCGCACACTTTTTCATAAAAAGCGCGCTCCCCTATGGATGCACATGGGTGGGGTTTTGGGCATCTTTACCGTTGTTACAAGCAATCTGGGTGTCAATGCCCTTGGCGTCACTGTTACCCTCTCTCTGACGCTGCTGGGCCAGCTTATTTGCTCCATGGTCTTTGACCAATTGGGGCTGTGGGGCTTTGAAAAGCGGAAATTCAAACCGGCCAAGGCGTTGAGTCTTGTTTTGATTGCCGCAGGCGTGGGGGTGATGTTGTTATGGTAATTGCGATTGCAAGCGTATTGCTGAGCGGCGTAACCATTGTGCTGGCCCGCATGTGCAATGCCAGGCTGGCGCAGCAATGCGGTCCTCACTACAGCTCACTGATGAATTACATCACCGGGCTAATCGGTTCCCTCATAATGTTCGTTTTTATGGGCGCGGCGGCAAACGCAGCCTTTCCCGCGCCTGGCGGCTCTATCACGATGTACTTGGGCGGAGCGCTCGGTCTTGTAAGTGTGTATATGCTCAATGTCATCGCTCACCGGATGCCGGCCACCCAATTGACGCTGCTCATTTTTGCCGGACAGTTGTTTACCGGCCTTGTGCTGGATTACTTTCTTACACACAAATTTTCTGCCGGTACGCTAGCCGGCGGTCTCATCGTGCTGGCGGGCCTGACCGTGAACATACTCAGCGATAAAAAATCACAGGAATAAGCGTTTATTCACCAGCCGAACATATGACCATCACACGCCTTGGTTATGATGGGTTTGCCACATAAATCCCATCGTCCAGGAGGTGTGTTCATTGTCTAAATCACGCAGGATGCGTTCCATCTCAGCGCAGGTCACAGTCCTTATGCTGCTATTTTCCGCACTGGCCATGCCAGCTTTGGCGGAAAGCAGCATCGAACAAAATGACCGCTCCATCTTCTTTGGCAAGGTGACGCAGATTGACGGTGATTATGTCACCATCGCCATTGGCACCATGGATTTACCACAGATACCGGACAGTGGCAATGCAAACGGCCAGAACAACGCGCAAAGCGGAAATCCGCCTGCCCAAGGCGAGGGGCAGCGCCAGGACGGACGCAACTTTTTGAGCAATTTGACGTTAACGGGAGAACTGGTTACCGTGCAGATCACCAGTGCCGTCACCCTCACCAAGCAAGGGGCGCGGCCCGAACGCCAAGGGGCAGATGCCACCTTCGGCACAACCGTACCGCAAAATGGCGGGCCAGGCCAAGGAAATGCGCCGGCCAGGCCAGAAGGCACTCCCCCCGCGAGCGATAGTCAGCTGCAGAGCAGACAGGGCGGCTTTGGAGGAATGGACGGAGCCAATATGTTCGGCGGAGAAACAGCCACGCTTTCCGACCTCGCCGTAGATGCCATTGTTATGCTCACGTATCAAACCAGCACTCAAGCATTGCTGTCGGTACATATCCTGAGCCTGCCAGAAACGCAATCACCATAAGCAATTGTCTATGTCACAACATAACAGCGCCGCTTTCTGATGAGAAAACGGCGCTGTTCCATATACCTGTTTAGTTGTTATGCCCTGGCCCGAGCGCGCTGCTGCTGCTGAATCCGAATAGGCAGACGGGGGACCTTGGGCGGCGGGGTAAATACCTGCATAGGATAGGGATGCTCCTCCACTACGGGCACTTTACGGTTTGTCAGCCTTTCAACCGCCCTAAGCTTATCCTTTTCCTCAATGTCACAAAAGGTAAAGGCAATACCTGCATGCCCGGCCCGGCCTGTCCGGCCAATACGGTGGACATAGGTTTCCGGCACGTCAGGCAGGTCGTAATTGATTACATGGGACAATTCGTCAATGTCAATGCCACGTGCGGCGATATCGGTAGCAACCAGTACGCGGATGGTTTTCGCCTTGAAGCCGCTCAATGCCTGCTGGCGGGCGGCTTGCGACTTGTCACCATGAATGGCCTTGGCGTTGATTCCGCCGCGAACGAGTTCCTTTTCCACACGGTCGGCGCCATGCTTGGTGCGGGCAAAAACAAGGGCGGACTGGATAGACTTGTTCTCAAGAAGATGAATCAAAAGATTCCGTTTGTTCATCTTATCCACAAAGTATACCGACTGTGTGATCAAATCCACCGTCGGAGCTGCCGGTGCCACATCGACCTTCACGGGATCGTTGAGCAGCGAGCTAGACAGATCGGCAATTTCCCTGGGCATGGTAGCCGAAAAGAAAAGCGTTTGCTTATTGGTCGGCGTTTTCTGCAGAATTTTCTTCACATCGTGTATAAAGCCCATATCCAGCATGCGGTCGGCTTCGTCCAGCGTCAAGATTTCCACGCTGCCAAGGTTTACAAGGCCCTGGTTGATTAGATCGTTTAGACGTCCTGGCGTGGCAACCAGAATGTCCACACCCCGGCGTAGATGCTGCTCCTGTGGGCCCTGTGCAACCCCGCCAAAGATAACGGCGGTTCGAAGGCCCGTAAACCGGCCGTAGGCCATAAAGCTTTCAAAGATTTGCAGTGCCAGTTCGCGGGTAGGGGTTAATACCAACGCACGGATCGGCCGGCGGCTTTGAAAAGGAACTGGTTTTACATAAAGCCGCTGCAAGATTGGCACGGCGAAAGCCGCAGTTTTGCCCGTTCCTGTTTGGGCGCAGCCCAATAAATCGCGGCCCGAGATGGCCGGCGGGATGGCCTTTTGTTGAATGGGTGTCGGGGTTACATACCGCTCCTGGGCCAGCGCCTTTAGAATCATGGGATGGATTGATAACTGTTGAAATTCCATGGATACTCCTTTATATGTTGAGGGCATTGCCCTCGGATGGGGCGCAGGCCCATCCACAAAAAAAACCGCTTCTTCCACATAACGGAAGATACGGTCCGATCAGCGGTACTGGGCGCATTCAAAATCATTTGAATCACTGCGCATGTATAGTCTAGTGCAAAATGGTCATTTTGTCAACCAGAAGAATCTACTAACCTTGGTAACATTCATTGATACAAATCATTAATCATCTGCAATGATAGCTTTACGAAATAGACTCAGGGGAACCGCCTTTTTAAGGTGGTTCCCCCGACACCCGCAGCATTTACCGGAAAAGTGCTTCGTGCGTTTGGCGCAACTGATCGCGGATTTTCAAGTGCTGCGGGCACTTGTCCTCGCAGGCTCCGCAATCCACGCAGGCAGAAGCGTTTTCATACTTCATCCAATCCACCTTGCCAATCATCGCATACTGATCCTTGGCGTAATCGGTGATCTTGTATACGCGGTGATAGTTCATGATCTTGAATACTTCGGGAATATTGATGCCGGCAGGACAGGGCATGCAGTAATTGCAGCCGGTGCAATACAACTCGCTCAACCGCTTATTTTCGGCCATCATGCTTTCCACGCGGCTTTGCTCTTCTTGAGAAAGCGGCTGAATATTGCTGGCCAGGCGGCTGTTTTCCTCCAGCATGGCAATGTTCTCCATACCAGAAAGAGCAATATGTACATTGGGATTATTGAACACAAAGCGCATCGCCACCTCAGCGGAAGATTCCACCTTACCCGGCAAAAGATCACGAATCACCTGAGAAGGCGCGCCCAACCGGCCGCCGCCCACCGGGCCCATGACCACTACGCCCAGTCCCTGCTCGTTGGCCAGTGCCATCCCCTCCTCGTTGGAACGGTCCAGGAGGTTGTACTGGCACAAAACAGATGAGAAGATACCCTCACCGCGCTGCAATATCTTTACCAAATTTTCCGCGTCATCATGAAAGGAAAAGGAGATGTGGCGGATCAGCCCTTGCTCTTTCAGCTTTAGAGCCCTCGCCAGCGGACCATCCTTAGCAACGATCTTTGTATCATAGGTTTCCAAATCAATGCCCCAGAAGTGATAAAAGTCGATGTAATCCGTATCCAGCTTCATAAGCGAAGTCTCCAGCCGCTTTTCAAAATCGTCGCCGGAGGCGTTTTCAATAGGATTTTTGGTGGAAAGGTACACTTTGTCACGGCGGCCCTTTAAGGCCTTGCCGACGATGATCTCACTTTGCTTATCGCAATAATAAGGTGCGGTGTCAAAATAGTTGACACCCAGTTCCATGGCGCGGTGAAGCATCTCCACACCTTTTTCAGTATTGAACACCTTCACGCCATCCTTTTCGTCATAGGGCAGGCGCATGCAGCCAAACCCCAACCTGGATACCATAATGCCGGTTTTTCCAAAAGGTACGTATTGCATGATGATATAACCCCTTTCCTTTACCGATCCGCCGTCAATTCTTCATAAAAACCAAGATGAGCCACAAATACTCGCATGAATATTATTCTATCACACTTTACTACTAACCTCTATACGATTACACAGGATCCCCCCCATTGTCAGTGCTACATTTGTATCATCGGAATACGCTAATGATAGAAGCCAGGGCAGGCAGGCACCAAAGAAAGCCGCGCCTATCCCGGTAATTATATTATAGGAGTGATGCATATGCGGCGAATCCTTTTTTCTGTTCTTTTCCTTGCCATGCTTGCGCTGTGTGTCTTGTATCCGCTGCTTACGCTGGCAGAGGCGGCCGGAGCATCGGATACAGGTATCACCGACTATCTGACGCCAGAGGAGTTTGCCTCTTTTACCGGGCAAGTGACGTTTGTGGTGCTCGTTGTCCAGTTTATCAAACTGCCAATTGACCAAAACATCGGCAAGGTCAAAACGGAGTACATCGTCTACGGCGTCGCCCTCCTCACCCAGGTGCTGGCTCAAGCGCTGCTGTATGGCTTGAACAGCTTTACATGGGCGTTTATCCCCAAATGCATCGCCTATGCCTTTTTGGTGGCGGTCACCGCCAAGGAAGTATACATCAAAGCTATCGGCAATGTAGAGGCGAAAAAGGCTGCACTCACCATACAGACAAAAGTGGAAGAAAACAACGGTTAACACGTTTCACAAAACAAAATAACGTATCAGGTACGGGGGATAAGCTCCGTACCTTTTTCAATTGTAGACTATTCGCCATATCATGTTCGCCTTGACAATGCTGTCGAAAAACCGGGCTTTTCATTCCTGCTGCCTATGTTATAATATATTGGGGAATTATTTGCAACAGAAGCGGAGGCAGCCCTATGCGGATCATGGTGGTGGGCGATGGCAAGGTAGGTCACACCCTTGCAGAGAACTTGGCCAGAGAGGAACATGACGTGACCATCGTCGACCGTAGCGGCAACGCGCTTCAACGAAGCATGGATACGCTGGATGTTCTGTGTGTCAAAGGCAATGGTGCCAATATCCGCACTCTGATGGAGGCTGATGTAGGCAGGGCGGATATTGTGATCGCCGCCACAGCCACAGATGAAATCAACATGCTATGCTGCCTGGCATCTAAGCAGTTGGGAGCCAAATATGCCATCGCCCGTATCCGCGACCCGGAATACAACGATAGTCTGCTTTTAATGCAAAAGGTGCTGGGCATCGACATGTCTATCAACCCCGAACGAGCTACGGCGCTGGAGATTAGCCGCCTATTGCGCTATCCATTCGCCGATACTATTGAAAGCTTTGCCAAGGGCCGTGTAGAAATGGTTCAGTTTCGTGCCCACGAAGGTGACGCAATGGTCGGCTACCCCATAAAAGACCTTGGCAAAAAGCACAAGCATCTGCCCCAGGTTCTTTATTGCGCCGTGGAACGTGACGGCGATGTCATGATTCCCAACGGCGATTTTATCATTCAGCCGGAGGACGAGGTTCATGTGGCCTCGGACATGGTGACTATCACGGCCTATTTTAAGTACCTGGGTAAAAACACTTTGTCAGTGCGCAACGTCATGCTGCTGGGCGGCGGGCGCATCAGCTACTACCTGGCCAAGATGATTATTCCCATGGGCATCAAGGTCACAATGATTGAAATCAAGCCGGATAAGGCCAGGCTTCTAAGTGAGCAATTGCCTGAAGCCAACATTGTCTGCGGCGATGGCACCGATCAGGATTTACTAAATCAAGAAGGTTTGTTCACCACGGATGCCTTTGTGGCCCTGTGTGACCGGGATGAGGAAAACCTGATGGCCGGCCTGTATGCAATGGCGCACGGCGTCAGCAAGGTGATTGTAAAAAACAACCGCGTCAACTACACAGACATCATCAAAACCATGGGCTTAGGCTCCATCGTCAGTCCCAAGTTAATCACTTGCAATGCCATTTTGCGTTATGTACGTGCCAGGGCCAGCGGCCAGGGTACGTCAGTAGAAAAAATTTACCGCATTATGGAGGGCAAAGCGGAAGCGCTTGAGTTTATTGCAGAGCCTGGAGCTATCTATGTCAATATTCCGCTGCGCAAGCTTGCTGTGCGGGAAAACGCTTTAGTGGCAGTGATCTTCAGGGAAGGCAAGGTCATCATCCCCTTTGGCAACGACCACATCGAAGCTGGTGACAGCGTGGTAGTCGTCTCTAAAGAAAATGGTATCAGCAGCCTGGATGAAATATTGTCCCTGCAGGAGGGGCAGGCATGAACAAGCGCTTGCTTTTAAATGTACTGGGCAAGATTCTATTAATTGACGCGGGCGCAATGGCATTAAGCTTGGCCGTCTCCATCTATTACCGTGATGGCGATACTTGGGCCTTTGTTAAAACGCTTGCTATAACGCTGCTCTTCGCACTGCCTATGTGGCTTTTATCCAAGCCAAGAGACATGAACCTGCGGGCCAGGGAAGGTGTTGTGGCCGTGGCAGCCTCCTGGGTGCTGATCAGTGTATTCGGCAGCCTACCCTTTCTATTTTCCGGTCTCATTTCTGATTTTCCATCGGCATTTTTTGAATGCGTCAGCGGCTTTACCACCACAGGCGCGACAGTTTTGACCAATTTCCCGCAGGATGATTTCCGTGGCGTCTTCTTTTGGCGCAGCTTTACCCATTGGATCGGCGGCATGGGTATACTAGTGTTGACCCTGGCCATATTACCCACCATGTCCGGCCGCACGTCGCATTTGGTGCAGGCGGAAAGCCCAGGGCCGAGCCTTGCCAAGCTAGTACCCAAAATGGGTGACAGTGCAAAGCTGCTATACCTCATTTATACGGTCTTGACCGTCGTTTTAACAGTGCTGCTGGTGATTGCGGGCATGGATTGGTACGATGCCCTAATTCACGCCTTTGGCACTGCGGGCACAGGCGGTTTCAGCAATTATGCAGCCAGCGTAGGCACATTTAAAAGCCCGTTGATTGATGGCATCATTACCGTGTTCATGCTGGTTTTCGGTGCAAACTTCGCCGTATATTACAAAATAGTCTCTTCCTCCTGGCGGGAGGCGCTCCGTAGTGAGGAACTGCGGATATACGTGGTCATCGCCGGCCTTTCAGCGCTGCTGATCTCCATCAATTTGCTGCCTGTCTATGGCAATTTCTTTCAAGCGCTCCGCTATGGTAGCTTTCAGATGTCCAGCATCATCACTACCACAGGCTATGCCACTACAGATTTTAACCTGTGGCCCCAATTCAGCCGTACGATGCTGGTGCTGCTTATGTTTATCGGAGCCTGCGCAGGCTCTACCGCAGGCGGCTTGAAAGTCGTTCGCATTATACTGCTGGGTAAACTGGGACTTAGGCAAATTGCATTAACCTTTCGACCCCGCAAGGTGCAGGTGGTACGCTTTGAGGGAAAAGCGGTCGACGAGGACATGCTATCCCAGGTATTAGGATTCTTTTTTGCATACATCCTGCTTTTGCTGTTGGGAACACTGGCCATTTCCATAGACAATGTATACGACCTGGAGACAAACTTTACCGCCACCCTCACCTGCATTTCCAATGTGGGTCCAGGTCTTGGCGCGGTAGGTCCGACCGGCAGCTTTTCTGGTTACAGCGGATTTTCCAAGATCGTGCTTTCCATTGTCATGCTGGCCGGCAGGCTGGAGCTGTTCCCGATATTGGTTTTATTCCACCCAGCGGTGTGGAATAAGCAATGAACGGAATGAATAAAAGAGCAGGAAGCGTTATGCATTCGCTTCCTGCTTTTTTAGTACTGATTTTTATGACCTGCTCAGCAGCTTGCCCACGTCCCTTTTGCTGCCTGCGATAAATAAATGCTCGTCCTCCACAAAAACATGACCAGCTTCCGGCGTTTGGGAGATACCGTTTTTACCTTTGATGGCGATGATACCTACCTTGTATTCAGTGCGGACAGCCACCTCACGTATACTTCTGCCAATCCAGCCGCGCAAAGGCGCAATTTCGGCAATGCTATAATCCTCTGACCACTCGATGTAGTCAAAAGCATGGCCGGCGCTGTGCTTCATGGCTGTACGGCAGGCCATTTCTTTCTCAGGGTAAACTACCTCGTCTGCACCGTTGCGCAACAGGAACTTGGCGTGAATATCCCGGCCGGCGGTAGCAACAACGCGGTGCGCTCCCATATCCTTTAGCAATGATGTGATTTCAAGTGAAGACTGGAAATTACCGCCCATGCAAACAAAGCAAATATCAAAATTGCGTACACCCAATGTTTCCAGCACACGCTCATCGGTGCAATCGCCAATTTGGGCCGATGTGACCAGCGGTGCGATGGCATTGACTCTTGCCTCGTCGATATCCACCACCATCACCTCATCTCGCACATCAGCAAACTTTGCCGCAAGATGACGCCCAAACCGTCCAAGACCGACCACCAGTATAGATTTCATGATTCCGTCTCCTTATCCAACAATAACCTTATCAATGGGTTTCTTTGTATTCAAACCGTTATGCGAATGAGCAAAAGCCATCAGCACCGAAATAGCGCCTACCCTGCCCAAATATACAAGCAAAGAGATAATGATTTTAGCAGGTGCGTTCAACGTGGGCGTAATTCCAACAGTAAGACCCACGGTGCTCAACGCTGAAACAACTTCAAAAGCTGCATCCTCCATCACAAAGGGCTGCATACCAACAATCAGCAAGACAGCAGTCAAGGCTGTCAGCAAATATACCGTCGCAATAGTGAATGCCTTGCGTGTTACGCCGCTTTCCAAACGGCGGCCCATATAATTCACATCCTCCTGGCTGCGTACGTGAGAAAACGCCGCCAGTACAAGCACAAGCACAGTCGTTGTTTTTAGACCGCCAGCGGTGGAACCGGGACTTCCGCCGATGGCCATCAACAGCATAATAAGCAGCTTGCCGCCGCCGGTCAGACTGCTCATACTTACCGTATTAAAGCCAGCGGTACGAGGAGTAATAGATTGAAAAAAGCTGGCCAGTATGCGCGTGCCAAAGGGAAGGCTTTTTAATGAATTGTCTCTCTCAAAAATAAAGAACAGCACCGCGCCGCCCAGGATCAATACAGCGGTGAATGCCAATACGGCCTTTGAATGTAAATTCATGCGGGAAAAGCGAAAGCGCTTGACGTACAGATCCTCCCACACCACAAAACCCAGTCCGCCAATTACAATCAGAGCCATGATGACAACATTGACAAGCACATCGCCTTGATACGGCACCAAAGAGGAATAAGGCCCAAAACGGCCCATGATATCAAAACCTGCGTTACAAAAGGCCGATATGGAATGGAATACGCCATAATATACGCCAGTTGCAAAGCCCATGTCGGGAATAAAGCGAATGGCCAGTAAAATGGCACCCAAACTTTCCATCACGGCTGTACCGATGAGCACGTGCTTCAATATGCGCACGATACCGCCTACCTGCATTGTGCCAATGGACTCTTTCATCAAGCCCCGCTCCATTAGCCCAATCCTGCGGCCCATAAACATGGAGAACATGGTTGCCACCGTCATAAAGCCAAGACCGCCAATTTGGATCATAAGAAGAATGACCGTCTGCCCAAATACCGTGAACTGGGTGTAAGTATCATACACTACCAATCCTGTTACGCAGGTAGCGGAAGAGGCCGTAAAAATCGCGTTAATCCATGGAATGGATACACGGTCGCGAGATGCGATGGGTAATCGCAAAAGCACGGCACCTATGAGTATAACAACCAAAAAGCCAAAAGCCAAAACTTGGCCTTCATTAATTTTCCGCCTGTCCAGCATGCGGATGGACATTTTAACAACAACTCCGATTTTTCAATATTGCCCCAATACAGCAATTTATGATCAACGCCGGACACCTGGAACAAACGCAGATGCACGGCAGCATTACCTGCTTTTACTTAAAGCAACTAAAGGCCGGCCTCGCCGGTGTAGTTTTGTCTTGCAAGCCGCCGAACATGCGGTCCTGATGATGGCAAACCCATTTCTCAAGGCAACCGTTGCCACCGGTAATGAATCAGCATCCATTATTATACCGCCCGACCTTGGATGCAAAAAGTAAAAGGACACAGGATATATTGTAATCTTTTTTATATAAAGATTGTATAAAGAAATATTAAGGGGACAAAAAGACCGTGTTCGACCGCGCCGCATTTTACGTTCCCGCTTTTCCAACATGCTTTTGCCCTTTACATTCCACATTCGCTTATGCCATAATGAAAACATACGTTTGCTAGAGGTGACGCATGGAAGGAACAAAGCGGCTTTCAGTTCGGGACCTGGTGGAGTTTTCCTTCCACGGCGAAGATATCCTCCCAGCCTCGGGCAAACAGGACATGATGGCCGGCACAAAGGGTCACAAAGCGCGGCAAAGCATGCTGGGAGAGGGTTGGCGGGCTGAAGTGCCTCTGAACCTGACCATCACCGCCGAAGATATCGAATTTTTTATCTCAGGCCGTATGGACGCATACTTTGATGACGAAGTGCCTGTGATCGAAGAGCTAAAGCTCTCCTATGAAACAAGCATTCCTCCCTCTGAGCCCTGGCCGGCTCACCGTGCCCAAGCCGTGGTATATGGCCATATGCTCTGTCTGGAAAAACGAAAAGAGCAGGTGTTAATCCGGGTCGCCTATGTAACAGAGTTGGGCAAGGTTCGGGCATCCTTTGAAGAGCAGCTTACTGCATCACAATTGGCAAATGAGTTTTTTGCCCTGCTTTATGCTTATGCCAAATGGGAATCCACCCAGCGCAAGCACCGGGCGGCGCGAAATGAAAGTCTATCGCTGCTGCCTTTTCCTTTTGATAGCTACCGCCCAGGCCAGCGAGAGATGGCCGTGCAGGTGTATACCGCCATTCAAAAAAAGAAACGGCTGTTCGCCAGCATGCCTACCGGCACAGGCAAATCTGCCGCGGTTCTGTACCCGGCACTTAAAGCCTTGGGCCAAGGACTGACCGGGCAAATTTTTTATCTGACCGCACGCACCACCGCAAGGCAGGCGGCACTGCAGGCCCTTGATATAATGCGCAAAAAAGTCATGCATCTGCGCAGCCTTACCCTCAATGCCAAGGAAAAGCAATGCCCCCGCTTTACCCGCTGTCATCCTGATTATTGTGAGCGGGCCAGAGGTCATTTTCTGCGACTGCCCAACGCGCTGGAAGAAATGATGACATTCACCGACTGGAACGGTCAGGCGGTGATCGATATGGCTCAAAAGCATCAACTGTGCCCCTTTGAGTTTGCGCTGTCGCTGACCGAAATCGCCGATGTGGTGATATGTGACTACAATTATGCCTTTGACCCAGCAGCGAGAATCCGGCGAATTTTTGAATGGCGCACAGACATAACGCTGCTGGCGGACGAGAGCCACAATCTGGCCTCAAGAACGAGAGAAATGCTCTCTGGACTGTGTGACGGCCAGCAACTAAGAAATTTCCGGACAAGCCTTGGCAAAACATATGGCCGAAAAAAGCCACTGTACAAGGCCGTTACAGCGGTCATCAGCCTTATGCGCACCGTGCAGTTTGAAGAGAATCAAACAGAACGGCAATTAGATGATCTGCCGCCAGGGCTTCCCCAGGCAATCGAAAATCTGCTGGATCAGATAATAGAGGCCTTTGGCGACCCGCCGCCCGGCGAAGCAGGCCAGACCTTGGGCGATATGTTCCAAATGGCCTTGGGATTTGTATCCGCCGTGGACCGAGGACTAACAAGCTACGCCCTGCTTTGTGCAAAGCAGGGCAAAGAACGTGCTATACGTCTGCTGGCCTTATCGGTGGCGGAACACTTGCGTGAATGCACAAAGAAGCTTTGCGGCGTGGTCTATTTTTCCGCTACCCTCTCACCTCTTCAGGCCATGCAAAAGCTGCTGGGCGGCGGAGACGAGGATGCATGTTTTGCGCTTCCCTCCCCTTTTCCGCCTAAAAATCTGTTGGTCATCCGCCACAGGGTGGATACACGCTATGCCCTACGAAAAACAACAGCACCCAAAGTGGCCGAAGCCATCCTATTCGCATTCTCTGCCCGGCCTGGCAAGTATATTGCCTTTTTTCCCAGCTACGCCTATTTACGGCTGGTGGGGGTAGAGCTATTGCAAACAAATCCCAACCTGCCGCTGTTAGTGCAGCAAAACAATATGGAGGAAATGGACCGGGAAGCGTACATTGCAAACTTTACCGCAGATGATACGCCACTGCTTGGCCTGGCCGTATTGGGCGGCGTGTTCGCAGAAGGCATTGACCTGCCCGGTGAGCGGCTGCTGGGCGTAATGGTGGTAGGCGTGGGACTGCCTATGGTGTGTTTGGAGCAGGAAGCGTTGCGCCGTCATTATGAAGATTCCCTTGGCGACGGCTTTTCCTACGCTTACCGCTACCCCGGCATGCACAAGGTGCTGCAGGCCGCCGGCAGGGTTATCCGCTCGGAAGCCGACCGTGGTGTGGTGCTGCTCATCGATCACCGGTATTACCAGCATGATTATTTATCTTTGTGCCCGCCCCACTGGCACTTTGAAGAAAACACACTCGAAGGCTTTTGGAAAAGCTAACGCAAAAGGAAGAAAAGAAACGCCTTTTCAGGCCTCCTTGCTCTTTGCAGGCGCTGCGCCTGTCCTGACATTATGGTAGGAAATTAGTTTGCAGCCCTTATCCGATATCATCTGCCTTGTTCCTTGCTCACTTTTGGGTGTTTCGCCACCAGCGGAACAGAGCACGACCTCTACCTCTTTGCCCGAAGGCAGAAGTGCGACAATGGCATTGAAAGCCGGTGCGGGATAGCCTGCCCAGACAGGGCAGCCGATGATGATTCTGTCATACTCCGCCAAGTTCACATACACAGGCAAAATGCCAGTAGTTTTACGGTGCATCGCTTGATAACCGCCGGGAATAAACGCGGCAAACAGGCTGCGTTTTTTTATTTCACGGACTCTGATGAGTTCTGCCCCGCTTTCCTTTTTCATTCGTTCTGCCTCTTTTTTTGTTGAACCGCCAAAGGTATAATAAACCACCGCCGTTTTCATACCCATACTTCCTTCCTGCCATATTGCTTGGTTTTTTCTTTGTAACAAAAGGAGATCTGCCTGCAATCAACAAGCCATCACCATCTTAGGAACATTGTGAAATATGCGCAACATCGTTCCATCTCATGATACCATGCCTTATTTATATATCTATCGTTGAGTTGTTGATAATGCCTACTTTAGCATTACCTTTTCAATCAGTCTTGCCGGCCAGAACTCGTACAAGTAGAGGCTTGTCACCATGCCGCCAAAGCCATGAAATCCTTCCATAATAAATGGAATGGCACGATAAATGGTTTCCGGTTCGTCAATGAGCATGGTGGTATGGGGTGTCCAGTTATCACTTTGCCCAAAGTGCTCTTTGAGGGCGAGCAGTTCCCGGTTGGGGTCTGGCGCAATAAACAGTACCTTTGCACCCCCAAATATACCTGTATGGTTGAAAGAGATGTTAAATGCGTTTGTTACGATCGCTGCCTGGCGAAGCGACATCAAGGCAATCTCTTCCTGTGTGGTGTCAAAAGTGGCCAGCGTGATATGTTGGGGCAGATTTTTGGTATGCGTGCCGAAAAACCCGCTATTATACAGCGACTTTTGCAATAAAGCCAAGTGCTCTTCTGTTGCATCGTCATACCCCGCCATCACGCAAAGCATTTTTCCATTCATTTATATCTGCTCCTTGCACACATGTATACAGTCAATTCATGAATACCTCAATAGTACACATCCTTTTGAAAAACGCGCACGGCATCACGCACTTCCTTTGCTTTGTACAAGGCAATGTCCGCATGTATAAAAAAGCGCGCCTCATCCATTCCCTGTTCATACACCGCCAAGCCAAAGCTGGCCGACAAGCGCAGCCCAGTGCAATCCTCAAAGCAAAGGCTGCTGAGCTTTGTGCGTATCTGATCGCAAACCTTAATAGCATCTCCCATATCCAATCCGCAAAAGAGCAGGCAAAATTCATCACCGCCATATCGGTAAGGGGTAGCCTTGGGGCTGCTTTCTTTCAGTATATCTGCAAAGGCTGCAATGCAATGATCGCCTACGTGATGTCCATATTGGTCGTTCACCTGCTTAAAGTGATCAATATCGGCAATCGCGAGAATATACTTGTCCGCAGGATTTAGGCCCTCCACACCCTTCATGGCCGCATGCAGCGCATTACGGTTGAAAATGCCGGTCATCTCGTCAACCTTTAGACTCTGCTGTAAATGCTGCCGCTCCTTTTCCATTTGTATACTGGTCTCATTCCGCCGTTGTTCATAGCGGATGGCAACCATGCAAGCAATGGAAAACGCGATCAGTATTAAAATGGAGATGACAAAATTGCTCATGCGAAGCGTATTATCGAAAATGCTTTGCTTATCCACATCCCAAACAATAAACAACTCCGAAATGATAACGGAGGCGATGCTGGCCGCAGAAACAGTCAGCGTTAGCCGATAGCTTGCATAAATGGTCGTGAGCATGATAGCGATAGCGAACAGGTAGTACATGGCTGTAAAAGCGCTGTGCACCGTATACAGAACAAGGCACATTGCCGCAAATACCAGGGAAACAATGAATATCTTTTGCCTATAGGAAAAACGCCTGGATTTTAACACCAGGGTATCAAAAAGCACCAGCATCAAATTCACGCCCATAGGAAAAACCATGAATTTGAGTATGAACATGCCCGCAGTTGTGGAAAGCATATCTGAATGAATCAGCATAATCCCCATAATTACTTCCACAAGGCAAGCAAGCAACAACAACCCTATGGTCGTTTTGTAGTGCAGGTTCAGCCAAGCATGCTCAATACCAGCATAACCCGACTGCCCTTTTTCATGCCGCGCATCCTCGACGGATGTGTGAACTGCATGCGCCCGCCTCACTGTCAACACCTTATGATTCCTCCTGCGCAGCCACTCTCCGGCGGCGCTTGCGCAGCTCGCGCCTCCGTCCGCCTTATTGTTTCTTCATGCCGCATATATTTACCTTCAAAATGGAATTTGCGCTTGCTAACAGCCTGTCTCTGCATTATGATAAAGACAGTTTTATGCGAGGAGGGGTACCATGAAAAAGGAAATCAATGTGTTTGAGTATGCAAAAGAAATCATGACGGCGCTAAAGTCCGGCGTTTTGTTAACCACCATGGCCCAGGGCAAGGTAAATACCATGACCATCTCCTGGGGGACGCTTGGTATCGAATGGGGGAAGACCATTTTTACAACCTTTGTCAGAGAACACCGCTTTACAAAGGAGCAGTTGGACAAAAACCCTGAATTTACCGTCAATATTCCCTGGGGCACGTTCGATAAAAAAATTCTGGGGGTATGCGGCACCACATCCGGCCGCACGACTGATAAAATCAAGGAGCTTGGCCTTACGCTGGAAGCCGCTGAGGCTGTTTCCGTGCCAGCCATCCGAGAACTGCCCTTGACCCTTGAATGCAAAGTGGTCTATGTGCAAAAGCAGGATGAGAAAGCAATGAACGAAGAGTACCAAAAAGCCTGCTATCCCAAGGATGTGGACAGCTCGTTCCATGGCTCCAACAAAGATTACCACACCGCCTACTACGGGGAGATCGTTCGCGCGTACATTATTGAGTAACCCAGCAGGTCATACCGGTGGGATGGAACTGTTACACATCCCTGGCGAATGCCCGAAAGGGATTTGCGCGGGTCAGTAGCTGCACCACATCAGCCCCGACACCCGCGTTTGCGAGCTTAGACAAAAACACCTCTGTCAGATACGTATAGGACTTCGGTTGCCCGCCCATAGGCTGGGCGGGATCATACCAGCCCCTGTCCTGGCTAATTAGCAGCCTGTTTTCATATCCCGCATCCAGCATCCTTTGTATCAGCTCGATATATTTTTCGTCCGGTCCGGCACCAATACCGTCATACTCAATCCACACCCCTCTTTGGGCCATCTCCAAATGCAGTTGAAAATCCAGCTCAGCCTGTGTGTGTATCCAGATAAAGTTTTCCGGGCCATAACCCGCCTTTTCCATAATGTCCAGCTGGTCGCGAACGACCCTTCCGCAAATGGTGTGGCTGCCGATAACGGCAGCCGCTTTTTTTGCTGCTTTTGCGGCCGCAACAAGTACCTTCTTTTCCTGCTGGGTGATTCCGTCGTCGCCAGCGCTGAGCTTTACAAAGCCAGCCTTCACACCGGTATCTTCCATCCCCACGGTAAGCTCGCTGAGCATCCACGCTTCCAAATCTTCTTCCTGCGCTTCGCGTACCCATTTTGGTATCCATGGCTCCCTGTATACGCCGGTGGGCACAACTAACGGATAGTCTACTGCCGATGAAACGGCCTTTAAGATATCCGGCCTTCTGCCCACACCTATGGGTCCGCAATCAACAATGACGCCGATACCCTTGCTCTTTGCCTCCTGAAGATGCGGGCCGATGAGACGGATCACATCCTCGGTGTTCGCCTGCGCATACCCTTTTTGATCGGGCGTACGCAAATCAACAAACACATGCTCGTGAGGTAAAATGATGCCCGTCTGCTCCATGGTCAGGTTGCCCAAGGTCGTTACAAGACTTAACATATTCGCCTCTATTCCGCACGAAATCCGTGCCTTATTATGTGCCAACCCAAATTACACTTATTATTATAATAACATAATTATAATTAAAAAGTAGCCATAGGTCAAATGGTTTTGCACTACACCCGCATAAAGAAAGCATTGCCATTACACAATGCTTGCACAAAACGGCATTATTACCAGCGAACCAAGTCCCGGCTCTTGTGTTTGCGTTTCACCTCATACATTGCATGATCTGCCTTTTCGATCAGCGTTTCTATATTTGCGCCATCCTCGCAAAAAAGCGCACCGCCGATACTGGCGACAAGCTGTAGCGTTTTCCCCTCAAACGAAAAGGGTTTCCCGATATCCTCTTCCAGCCGTTTTATGAGTGCTTCCAAACCTTTGCGGTCAGCAGTGGTAGCGGCAATGACGGCAAATTCATCCCCACCCACCCTGGCAACGGTATCCGATTCACGCAGTGCGTGATGCGCACGGGCTGCGACCTCATGGATGGCAGCATCCCCCGCCCGATGACCGAGGTTGTCGTTAATCTCCTTCAAACCGTCCAAGTCCATAGATAAAATGGAGAAATGCGTCTCCTGCCTCTGCGCCTCTTGAAGCTTTTTGCGCAACCGGTCATAGAACAATGACCGGTTGGGCATGCCGGTCAGGCTGTCATGGGTAGCCTTGTGGAAAAGCTCACTCTTTTCATTCTTGAGCGCACTGTGCATCGCCGCCGCAATCAAGCCGGACATCATTTCAAGTATTGCCACATGTTCCTGTGTAAAAAAACCTGCGCTTGCGCAAAGCACTTTGATGACGCCTACTGCGTCGTCATGAAAAATCAATGGCACAACGATCATGGACCGCAGGCCGATCTGTCGGCAGGCAGCCTTGTTGACACGGTCGTCCAACTCAATATCATCGCTGATCAAGGGCACTTTTAATACGATGCTCTCCCCCGAGAGGCTGTTGGCCATATTCAATCGAAGCCCAATAAAGCGTTGGGCCATACCAGATACGGCACTGTATACCAGTTCCGTTCCTTCCATTAATTCAACAGAGGCGCCGTCCGCCGCGGTGATCATCTGCGCCTTTTGCACCACCAAATCCATGATGCCTCCAAGGTCTATGCCCTGCTGCGCCACCTCTGTCTGCATCTGAATGATTTCCAGCAGCTTATCGCTGCCAATGCTTTGTTGATTCAAAATGGTCAGCCAGCCTTCCTCATTATTAAACGGACGAAAAATCCTTACTTGATCTACCAAAAAATATTGTATTTTACCCTACGCACAAAAGCAATGGCATTATAAAATTTCTCTTTGCCATTGACAAGTTCCTTATTATTACTTATAATTGCAATTATAAGAGATTTATGGACGCTTTAAGGAACGTAAACAACATTTTAAAGGAGCAATAAGCCATGCAGAACAGTGTGTTTAGAACAGAAGCAGCACGGGACAATGTACGTGTATACTACAACAATATTCTCAGCCGATTCCCTTTTTCTCAACACTATGTGGATACTGCCTACGGCAAAACGTTTCTGCTGACCGCCGGGCAGATGGAAAATCCACCCGTCATTCTATTGCATGGTTCCGGAAGCAATAGCGCCTTCTGGTTTCCCGAAATGATAGCCCTATCGCAAAACTACAGGGTATATGCCGTAGATATTATCGGTGAAGCCGGAAACAGCTGCGATATCAGGCCCAGCTTGCATTCAGACGCCTTTGCGCTATGGATAAAGGATGTTCTTGATACTCTGTATATCGAAAGCGCGTTCTTCATTGGCAACTCATTAGGCGGCTGGATGGCACTGAAGTTCGCAACGGCATTCCCTAAGCGCGTTGCCCGGCTGGCACTAATCGCCGCCTCCGGCATCATGCCTGTGCAAAGCCAGTTTCTTGAGGATGTTCATCATGCCCGACAAGCAGACGGCACCGTGAAGGTAACGCAAGAGCTATTGGGCAGCGCAGATATTCCTAAGGAAGTATTGGCGTTTATGAACCTGATCGCTGAAAGCTACAACCCCATTCAGGAACTGCCGCTATTTTCGGACGAGGAAATGAAACGTCTTTGCATGCCTGTTCTGTTCATCGATGGAGTGAAGGATACCATTATTGATGCGCAAGGCTCTGCCAATAGACTCAAAAGCCTTGTGTCCTCCGCCCAAGTGCTTCTGCTACCAGGTGTGGGGCATGCGGTATTTAACGCCATCGAATATGTTCAACCGTTTTTCAAATAATTCACATACGTCAGGGATGTCAAAAAGCAGCACACGGCCGCTTTGCCAAGCCTTCTGGCTGGCGAGGAGCCGCGTGCTGCTTTTTAACTTAGGGAAAGCGGGCCATTATTCGTTCTTCTTATTCTTGCTATCCCGATTCGTTACACTGTACTTTTGGCCTTTGACGTCATAGGTTATCCATTCTCCTGCCGGTTCGCCGTTTTCAAAATAACCCGAACGCTTGATTGTACCATCGATTCGGTACCACTCCCAGTAACCATCCGGACTGCCATCGACCATCTTGCCCTTTGACCACATGGTTCTGCCGTTTGCATGGTACTTGATGGTATACCCATCGATCAAATCTATTTTCTTTTCTTTCACACCATTGGTATGGGTAAGATCACACTTTTCATCCTTCATTGGTCATGCTCCCTTAGTATGTTTCCTCCCGCCGGTTTGCCGCGCATATCACGTTGCGATGCTAATAACTCACTGATGCTCCTTGCAGGAGATTTTTTCGACCTCGAGTTTATAAGTGCAAACAGCATTCACCATGGCATCTGCAAAATCCCAGTCCCCTTTGCCTGTATTGTGCAGCATAATGGATTGCAAGGCGGCCACCTTCTCCTCTTGACCCTCGAGAAAGGACACACGGCCTGTACCGATCAC
>JAEWSC010000052.1 GCA_023398575.1 Bacillota bacterium
ATACTGGCCCGACAGGTGACACCGGTCCCACAGGCGATACTGGTCCTACTGGTGACACTGGCCCGACAGGTGACACCGGTCCTACCGGCGATACTGGTCCCACTGGCGATACAGGTCCCACTGGCGACACAGGTCCTACGGGCGACACGGGTCCCACCGGCGATACTGGTCCCACGGGTGACACGGGTCCCACGGGTGACACGGGTCCTACCGGCGATACTGGCCCGACTGGCGATACCGGTCCTACTGGTGACACCGGACCTACGGGCGATACTGGTCCCGTAGGTGACACTGGACCGGCTGGAACACCGGCTTTGTTTTTCAACGCGGCAACCGGAGCAATTGCGGTATTTCCACCATCGGCGGAAATAACGGTACTAACACAAAACGTACCTGTTACAATCGGCGATGATGTGAAGATTGACCACGCCCAGGGCTTTGATTTTGTGAACACCGCAAACTACTCGATCACAGCAGAATTCCGCATCTATAGAGATGCCACGCTTATTCACACCAGGACTTTGAATCGGTCTGGTGCAGGGGCCGGTACCAACAGGGTTCCATTCTCCGATACCCATGTGGACACTGCTGTTGCCAATACGACCAGCCTATACGAAATCAGGGTTATTGTAACAGCGGCAACCAATATCACGAGTGCAACATCCAACAACCCAGATATGAACCTCATTGTTTTCTAAACGCCTCGGCACACAAATAGTAGGATGGCGAAAGCCATCCTACTATTTGCGAAGTGCGCATCTTTGTAACGGCGGTTACCAATGCAGAAATAGAGATGCCCTTGCTCGCCATGGCCCGATCATTGACTTCTCCCAACCGCTATACTACAATCAGAAGTGGCCGCACGCCGGCCCATGTTTTTTATGGGAGAAATCAAATGATTTATCTGGATTATGCCGCGGATACGCCGGCTTGTGAGGCTGCCCTTTCCGCTTTTGTGCATACCGCCAAAGAATATGGGGCCAACCCCAACGCCGGCCATGCGCTGGGGCAACTGGCCGAAAAAAGGCTCCATGATGCGACAGCCCATATCGCCGCTATGCTTTTGGCCGAGCCATTTGAAATCGTGCTTACCTCCGGTGCTACCGAGGCCAATAATCTGGCTATATTGGGTGCAGCCCGCGCTTATCAAAGCCGCGGCCGCCACTTGATTGTAAGCCCCATGGAGCACGCCTCCGTCACTGCGCCAATGATGGCGCTGAAGGGCGAAGGCTTCGAGTTGGATTTTGTAAAGGTCTTGCCCGATGGCCAGGTGGATATCCATCATTTAAAAACGCTGCTCCGCCCTGATACCGTTCTCCTGTCTCTTTGTGCGGTGGACAGCGAGGTGGGGGTCATTCAGCCCCTTGCCAAGGTACGGGAAGCCATTGCCGGCTTTCCCAACTGCCGCCTGCATGCAGACGCCACTCAGGCGGTGGGGAAGCTGCCTGTTGATCTTTCAGGAATCGACCTTGTGACGCTGTCGCCTCACAAGTTTTATGGCATTACCGGCAGCGGCGCGTTGATCGTGCGCGGCGGCCTGCGGCTTACACCTCTTTGGCATGGCGGTACAGGAGCGACAGCTTATCGCAGCGGCACGCCGGCACTTGCGCTGGCTGCGGCCATGGAGGCCGCACTGGAGGATGCTGTAAGCCACCTTGACCAGCGTCTTGCCTATGTGCAATCCCTCCACAAAACCTTGCGGGAAGGACTTGCCTCCTTGCCTTATGTCACCCTCAACAGCCCGCAAAGCGCTTCGCCCTACATTGTCAATTTCAGCTTGACCGGTATCCGCGCCCGAGATGTTATTGATGAACTGTCTCATCACGGTATTTGTGTTTCCTCCAAATCAGCGTGCTGCGCGCCGGCCGCGCCATCCCACCCGGTGATGGCCATGACGGGTGACCGCAAGCGGGCGATGAATACCGTGCGCGTAAGCGTAAGCCACCTGACCACAGAAAAAGAAATCCATCAATTCCTGCAAGCATTGCGCGCCTGCGTGGAAAAAACGGAGGCGTAGTATGGAAGCAATACAGAAAATTGAGCGCAGCATTATCACCAAGTATAGAAAAACCATTTGGAACAGGTTTACCGGCGCGCTGACCGAATACCGGCTCATCCAGCCCGGCGATCACATAGCCGCCTGTATCTCCGGCGGAAAGGATTCGTTTTTGATGGCCAAGTGCCTGCAGGAGATACAGCGCCACGGCACCATTCCCTTTACGCTTTCCTTTTTGGTCATGGATCCGGGCTATCATGAAATGAACCGCCGCTTGATTGAAGAGAATGCGGAGTTGATGGGCCTGCCCATACGCATTTTTGAAACCGATATCTTTGACAGCGTGGCCAATATGGATCAAAACCCCTGCTACATGTGCGCAAAAATGCGAAGGGGCCACCTATACAAAAACGCCCAGGCGATAGGGGCCAACAAGATTGCCCTGGGTCATCACTTTGATGACGTGATCGAGACGGTATTGCTCAGCATGCTGTACGGCGGCGAAATGAAGACCATGATGCCCAGGCTCCGCAGCCAGAATTATGAAGGCATGGAGCTGATCCGACCCATGTACCTTGTGCATGAGGAGGATGTGATCGCCTGGCGGAACTATAATCATCTTACCTTTTTGAATTGTGCCTGCCGGTTCACCGAAAATTGCGCGCTGGGCGACGGCGGCGGCGGAAAGCGGGCTGAGGTGAAAGCGCTGATACAAAAGTTGAACAAGGCCCACCCGGGCGTGGAGATGAGCATTTTCCGCTCCTGCCACAACGTGAACTTGAATACGGTGATCGGCTATCAAAAGGATGGCGTGATTCACCCTTACGACGAGGATTTCGATAAGGCATGATTTTCTCAAAAACCCTCTTGCAACTGACGCGGCGTCAACTTGTACAATGGTGATGTGCCACACAAGCCAGAGCAAGGGAGGAAGCAGAAAATGAAACATGGGTTGGTGTATTATTTAAAACGGTTAGGTGTGCAAAGGGAGAAGCCGCACTTTATAGCTGTACAGGATGACGGTTTTGAACTGCCGCTGTGGCAGGAAACGGATAAGGAAATGAATGAACTGCGGATAGCGCTGTTTGAGAGAATACGGGTACGCAGCCTGATGTAAGGTCAAAGATCAGGGGAGCAGCAATGATTTATTGCCGCTCCCCTTCCGTTTATCAAGCTTTCTTTCCTTCCAGCGCCGGAGTATTAGGCCCACCCCGGTCCACCGAACATATCCGCTGCATAGGGCAGAGCCACTTGGCGGCGTTTGTAATGATCCTTTGTATCTCGGGCTGATAGTACACGGGATAAGTTTCGTGGCCGTTTTGCAGATAGAAAATCTGGCCTTGCCCCCTGCGCCATACGCAGCCGCTGCGAAAAACCTCTCCTCCTTCAAACCAGGAGAGGAATAGAATCTGGTCGGGATCGGGAATATCAAAGGGCTCGCCATAGGTTTCGTCACTTTCTACGACAAAGGTTTCGGTAAGACCCTGGGTGATGGGATGGTTTCTGGCAATGTTCCACAGCCGCACCCGCTCGCCGTTTTCCCGCCAGCGCAGCATTTGGGTGTCGGTGCCCAGCAGCATTTGAAAGGGCTTGGAAGCATGGGCCGAGTGCAGGGCCAAAAAGCCCATGCCCTGCCACACCCTGTTTACCACCCGGCGCGCCGACTCGTCGCTGACCAGATGGTGCATCATGTGCCCCCACCAGATGATAATGTCTGTGTCATCCAGGTTCTCCTGGGTTAGTATCTGCTCATGATTTTCCAGCGTGGCAATGCGGATGACACCGATGTCCTCTTCCTTTTCTAGAAAGGATTGCAGCACCGCATGGATGCCGTGGGGATAGATGGCCTGCACCTCCGGCTTGATCTTTTCATGTTGGAATTCGTTGTAGATGATAATGTTGATTTTCCTGTTCATAGATAGCTCCTAACAATGCATATCAGAATTGCGTTACAAGACCACCCATTTTGATTCTTCAAAGGACTTAATCACCGCATCCACCGCGAGCTGGTTGATGTATCCATCCTGTATGGTGGCGGCCAGCCCATCGCCTTTGCCCATTAGCAAATCGGCAAAGCACTGCATCTGGTCGGCGGCATAATGACCGGGCACAGGCACCTTGCTATACAAATTCAGGCTGCCCATGGGCTGGCCGATGCAGATGTGAAGCTCTTCCTCCCCGGGTATTTGATCCAGCAGATAGACGAGGGCACCCTTTTCGCCGTATACCTCCATGCGCTGGTAGTTGCCCCGGCCATAGGCGAAGCGGGTAATTTGAAAGCTGGCAGCCACATGGCCTTGCATACGGGCCATAAAGTTGCAGTAATCATCCACATCACATGTGCCCATGCCGGTTCCGTCTTCCAGTCGCCGCTGCATTAAAAAGGTATCGGCATCGGCAATGACTTTTTCATATTCCCGGCCTAGGATAAAGCGGGTGAGGTCTAATGCGTGGCACCCCAAATCCCCCAGTGCGCCGGAGCCGGTGCGGGATTTTTGATACCGCCAGACCAGCGGAATATCCACTTCTTTGCGCCCCCAGGATTGCAGGTACTGCATGTTGACATGATAAATTTCGCCCAGCACTTTAGACTTCACCAGTTCTCTTGCATACCTTGACGCCGCCTTAAAGCGGTAAGAAAAGCAAACCATGCTCGTAACGCCCGCTTTTTCTGTGGCCTCCGTCAGTGCTTTTGCCTGTGCGGCGTTCATGGTCACAGGTTTTTCTATAGAATAGGGTTTCCCGGCGGCAACCGCTTCCATGGCCATTACATAGTGGCAGTCGTTGGGGGTGCAGATATCCACTGCCTCCACATGGGGGCAGCGGATAAGCTGACGGTAATCGGTAAAGCGGTATTCTTCCGGGATGGCGTAGATGTCGCCTATCTCACGCAGGCGCTTTTCATCTATATCGCAAATGGCACTAAGGCGCAGGTCCGGGCTTTTTTTAATACCCGGCAGATGCACACAGGCGGCAATAGTCCCAAGGCCGATGACTCCAATGGCAACGCTCATACAATCCTCCCGCAGGATGACAATTTGTTTGAAACAGGGGCTGCCATGGTGCTTTGTTTTCCATGGCAGCCCCTTTGGCATGAACGATATGCGCTGACGGTTATTTCAGCTCGATGGCGCTTTCCAGTTCACCCTGAGCTTGATCAAGCAGCTCCTGGGCGGTGAGGGTGGTGGATTCCAGGCCGGTCAGCAGGGGGTTTAAGATTTCCACAGCGTAGCCGAACTCTTCCAGCGCGGGCGGGGTGACGGCATAGTCCATAGAATCTAGAACAGCCTTCTTATTGTTGGGAGGGGTGACTTTCAGGTATTCGGCCATCAGCGTTTCATCGGCCACAACGGGCAGCTCCCACTGGCTGGCGAGACGCAGTTTGACGATGTCGGGATCAGAGCCCATGGCATTTAGGAATTTGAAAGCGGCCTCCTGATTTTTCGCGTCGGCGTTGCGGGATATGCAGCCCACGTTGGCAAAAAAGAATGTGGCTTTTTGCTTGGCGCCGGGCTCGACCGCGATATCCCATTCAAAGCCGGTGGCACGCTGGGCGATGGAGGCAAAATTCCAAATGCCGCAGCGGAGGATGCCTAGCTTACCTTCAATAAACAGGTCCACGTTGCCGCGGCCGGCCAACTGTTCCTGGGAGGGCATAACCTTGTGTACGCGAACGCGGTCTACCATGTACTGCAGTGCTTCCACGTTTTCGGGGCTATTGAGGGTAAAGGCGGTGCCATCATCGCTGAGCATGCTGCCGCCGAAGGCGCGGATATTCTTGTAGAACTCCCAGTATTGAATTTCCTGGAACATGCCGTAGGTGTCTTCGATTCCCAGGGCCTGGATGGCCTGGGCGGCCTTCAGTTCGTCTTCCACAGTCCAGTCGTCGGTGGGATAGGCGATGCCGGCCTTGTCAAAGAGGGTTTTGTTGTACAGCTCCACGGTGGTCGAGTAACTCATGGGGATGGCGTACAGCTTGCCGTCCTTGCTGCAGGCATTTAATACGCCCTCGCTGTAGAGGCTCTTGTCGGCGCCGGTTGTTTCAAACAGGCTGCCTACTTCCTGCACCGCGTCACGGACGATAAAGGCCAGAAAGTTTTCCATGTTCAGTTCATAGCAGTCTGGCGCGTTGTTGGCGGCGATCTGCGTGGCCAATTGGGTAAAATGCTCGCCATAACCTACGGCGCGGGCGTCAATCTTGATATCGGGGTTCTTTTTTTCAAAGATGGCAATCATCTCGCGCAGGGTCGCTTCCTGGGCTTCGCCGGCGGAGAAATGGGCGTAGGTGATGGTAATGGGTTCCGCAGCGGCGCTAAGGGGCGCGATGCCAACCAGCAGCATCAGCACGGCAAGCAGGGACAGAAGTTTCTTCATGACAGTTTCCTCCATTTCGTTTTTATCTGAAGAACGGTACGCCCGTTCAACAAATTATTTCAGGCCGCCGATGGCAATGCCCCGGTCTACATACTTCTGGCAGAACATGTACACCACCAGAATGGGGATCACAGAAAGGACTGCACCAGCCATTTGAATGTGCTCATGGCCGCCGTACATGTTGGCCATGGTACCCAGCACCACCTGCAGCGTTTGCTTTTGCGGGCTTTGCAGCACGATCAGCGGCCACAGATAGCTGTTCCACTGGCCCATAAAGCTGAGCAAGATCAACGTAGCCACCGTGGGCTTAACCATGGGCATGACAATTTTGTAAAAGATTTTATACAGCGGTGCGCCGTCGATAAAGGCGGATTCCAGATATGCGTCGTTTAAGCCCATCATACTCTGCCTGAGCATAAACACACCGAAGGCGCTGAAGATGGAAGGCAGAATCAGCCCAGTATAGCTGTCCAACAGGCCAAGATAGCTTAAAATGATGTAGTTGGGTACCATGGTCACGGTACCGGGGATCATCATGGTCGCTAGAAACAAGCCGAAAATGCGTTGCCTTCCCCGAAAAGGAACCTTGGCAAAGATGAAGGCTGCCATGGCAGCGGACAGTACGCTGACCAGCGTGCCCATGGTGGATAAAAAGAAGCTGTTGAATACGGCCCTTGGAAAGGAAAAATTGGTCATGGAAAAGACGCGGTTGTATCCTTCCAACGTCGGGCGCTCGGGAATCCAGCGGATGGGCACGGTCATAATGCCCTCATGGCTCTTTAGCGAGGTGGAGATCATCCACAAAAAGGGCAGTACCACAAATGCCGCCAGCAGCGTAATCGCCAGATAGAATAGTGTTTGGCTTACCGCATGCCCAAGTGCCTGATGAGCGCGCCTTCTTGGAATCAATTTGGAGGCTTGTTCATGTATCATAATTGACCCACCTTTTCTGCAGCCAGAACTGGCAAGCAGTGAACAGCATAATCAGCACAAACATGACCCAGGAGAAAGCCGACGCCATGCCCATTTTGTACATTTTGAAGGCGTAGCGGTAGATGCGCTCCATGAAGATGGTGGTGGCTCCCGCCGGACCGCCGCCGGTCATAATGAATACGGAGTCAAATACCTGCAAGGAGCCGATGATGAGCATAACCACCAGCAAAAAGAGCGTGGGGGAAATGAGCGGCAGGATAATGGACCAAAGCTTTCGAAGGAATCCCGCACCGTCCAGGTCCGCGGCTTCATAGTAGGTTTTGTCTATGGACTTTAACGCCGCCAGCAGGATGAGGGCGAAATACCCGCAATCCTTCCATACCGCGGCAATGACGATGCCCGGCATGGCCCAGTTTTTATCATTGAGCCAGCTTGGCCCGTCGATGCCGATAAGCCCCAATAGTTGATTGAACGCACCAAACTGCCCGTTTAAAAACCAGCGCCATACGGCCGCCGCCGCTACCCAGGAGGTGATAACCGGGGTGTAGAAAATGATGCGGTAGGCGGCCTGGCCGCGAAATTCGCGGTTTAGAAGCAGTGCCTGGAACAGCGATACGATCAACACCAGCGGCACATAAAGCGCCACATAGCTGAGGGTGTGAAGCCCTGTTTCATATAGCTCCCGGCCTGTCAGCACCTTGATGAAGTTGCGCAGGCCTACAAACTTGATGCTGCTTATGGGCTTTAGCAAATCATAATCCAGCAGGCTATAGGCAATGGAGGCCACCATGGGAATCAGGCAGAACACAAAAAGCCCAATGAGGGACGGGGCAAGAAACAGAGCCACCGTTGTCCGCTTTTCCCGCCGGTTGGATAGATACAAGCAGACCACCTCCCCTTTACAATATTGCTTGAACCTCGGCTGCCCCGGAGGCGAACACCGAAACTTTGTGCTTCCTCCCACGAACCTTTACCTGAAAATGCATCGCCCGGATGGAAGGCGGAAGATGGGGGACTGCCTTTACGGTGCCGTCTTCATGAATGCTAAGCCCCGCCGCGCCAAATACCAGGGCCTGCCAGGCAGAGCCCAGTGCCGCCATGTGTATGCCCTCGTGGCCCGTGTTCTCCATCACGTCATACAGGTCCAGGTATATCCCCTTGTGCAAATACGCTTCCGCCTTGTCAAAAAGGCCCAGTGTAAGCGCCAGTTGGGCGTGCACACCATAGCTCAAGGTAGAATCGTGCAGAGTGATGGGCTCGTAGCAGTCGAACACGTTGCGCTTTTGCTGCTGTGTAAAGTCATTGGGAAAGAGGGTCATCAAAAGCACCAAATCAGCCTGTTTGAGCACCTTGTAGCGCTGCATCCGGTCAAAGCACACCTGCTTGTAGGCAGGCCGGTCGCTATCCATGGAGAAAGGGTAAGGCTCCAGCCGGTCCAGCAGCTCATCCTGCAGGTATAGGCCGCGGTTTTCATCGTACAGGATGGCAATGTGGTCCTTCACATGCTGCATCTTTTGCCGCTCGGCAGGGTCCAGCGGGCTGTACGCTAGTGCCAGAGAAATGTTGTTGCGGGCCATGTAGTTGGTGTAGGTGTTATTAACCGCCGCACCGCAGTATTCGTCGGGACCTTTGACAAAGAAGGTGCTGTACTGGCCTGCAGCCTCTTCCCATGTCAGGCGGGAGAGCCAGTAGCGGGCTGTCTCCCCCCATACGCTGACGGCGTGCTCCTTTACGAAGGCCTCGTCCCCGGTGACAATAGCATACTGCTGCATGGCATAGGCAACGTCGGCGGTGATGTGGGTTTCGCAAAAGCCAATGTCCCAGCTTTCGCACTGCTCATGGCCTGTGAAAGAGCACATCCACGGATAGCGCGCGCCGCCAAGGTTTTGCTTTGCGGCCAGGGCCTTGGCGTCATTCAGCTTGTCGGCCCGGTATAGCATTAGGTTTTTGGCGGCATCCGGTCTTGTGTACAGGTAAAAGGGAAAGAGAAAAATCTCTGTATCCCAGAAGGTGTTGCCTTTGTAGCGCCCATGAGTGAGGCCCCTGGCGCCAATGGAGGCGGTGCGGTCATCGGCCGCGTTGTTGCAAAGCATTTGGTAGATGTTGTAGCGCACCGCGCCTTGCAGCGCATCCTCCGCGTCTAGCTGGATATCGCAATCCTCCCACAGGGCTGCCCACTTTTGCATATGGGCGGCCCAAGGGTCAGGCTCTTTTTCGTGGGCATTATCGCCTTTTATAAGCACCCGCACGCGCTTTTCCACAGTCCATGTCTCGCCCTTCGCAAGACTGCGGGTAAAGCAGGCGGTCACCTTTTCTCCATTGATCTTCGTTGCTGTTTCAGCGGGCTGGCTGCTAGAAAGCTCCCAATGGATGTCTACGGCGTGCCCGGTGGGTACGGTGTGCATATGAAGGCCATCTTCCTGGATTACATCCACTTCCAACAGCATTATTAAGTCCGTGGACTTGATCATTTGGTCGTCATGCACCGGCAGGTTTTTGACAGCGGCGTCTGCGATGGATTCCACTGTAAACAATCCTGCCTGCTTTGCCGTTACGGTCAGCTGCTGCAAAATGAGTTGGCTGTCGCTCATGCTCACGGCCCGCTCAAACGTAACGCCTGCCCTTTCGTTTTCCCATGACTGGGTCAAAATGCCCCGGCGCATGTCAAGGGTTTGGTGGAGGCTTTCTGGATCATCATCCCAAAGGCGCAGGGTCAAAACATCCGGCAATTGCACCATATCGGTGATCCCAGGCTTGATATCATCGAACAGCCCCGCCCGGAAAATGCCATGCTCCTGGGGATTTTTCTTCTGCTCATGTCCGGCAAAGCCCCGCACGCCCAGCACCCCGTTGCCGGTAAAGAAAATGCTCTGGCAAAAATCATCTGCCGGCGACTTTGTGGATATTTCCCACGGTTCAATGCGGACCTTCGCCAAGCGCACCCATCCTTTCAAATACAGGAATCAGGTCAAGCGGACAATCAACGTATAGCTCCCGCTCTCCTTCAAACAGTTCGCCAGTAAAGAAATACCGCCATGTGCCGCGGGGAAGGTATACGCGCCGCCCCAAGGCACCTTCATTCACAATGGGGGCTACCAGGTAGCGCCGGCCTAGCATATACTGATCGTCTATGGAAAAGGCCCTTTTATCTTTGGGATAGTCCAGGCACAGGTGCGCCATCATCGGGCGGTTTGCCTGCACGCAATGCTGTGCTTCTTCCCATAAGTAGGGGCGCAGACGCTGGCGGAGCCGGGCAAATTCGCAGGAGATGGTGAGGATTTGGTCATCGCCCAGCTTTTCAGAAAGGTTCCAGGGGCTGCGGTCATTGATGTAATCTTGTTGATATGTGCCGTAAAACTGGCCGTTTCTGGGCTCGGTATGCCACTGCATGATGGGGCTGAAGCAAGCCATGGCCGTGGCCCGCAGGTACAGTTCGGCACTTGGCAGCGCCCCGGCAAAGCCGCCGATGTCAAAGCCCCAAAACAAAATCCCGGAAAGGCCCGCGGTAATACCCGCCCGAAGCTGGCTCACAAGCTCACTCCACTCGCTTAACTGATCCCCCGCCCAGTGGATGGGCTGGGTTTGAGCTCCTACATAGCCCGCGCGGCTGAACAATACGCCGTTCACACCGTTTTCTAAAAGGAAATCATGGTACGCGCCGACATACTGACCGGGATACAGGTTGTGGGCCGCAAGGCCGGTGCTGCCGTCATAAAGCTTCGCGCCTTTTTCAAACAAAAACTCGCCGCCGTCGGTTTTAAAGCCCTCTACGCCCATATCGAGCAGATACTTCCGTTTTTCAAACCACCAGCGTTTGGCCTCAGGGTTTGTAAAATCGGGCAGCATGCTGTTGTGGAACCAGTTTTCGGTAATCCGATACGGGCTGCCGTCGGCGCTTTTGATGACATAGCCCTTTTCTACCGCCTCCTGGATGTCGCTTGTAAGCGCCTCCCCCGGCGTACCATCCCATTCGTGCTTGATGACAGGTATCTGCCAAAGTACAAGATGCAGGCCGTTATCTCGAAGCTTTGCGACCATGGCCGCCGGGTCCTTCCAATGATCTGTATCATTCCATTGATAAAAGGTACGCTCATCGCTCCAGGCTTCCAGCACGATGACGCTGGCAGGATAGCCAAAACGTTTAAGTGCCGATAATTGAGCCTCTACTTCCGCGTCGCTGTTCCAGCCATTGGCGCTGATCCACACACCGAAGGCCCATTCCGGCGGCAGCACCGGCCGGCCGGTGTGCTGGATAAACTTTGAAAGCACTGTGTTGGGTGCTCCGAAAAAGAGTATATCCTTTGCGAGGCATGTGCCTTCCGCTTCCTGCGTGATGGTGAGCTGGTTTCCAAACTGCATGGCGGCGGGGATGTCGCTTACCCTGTACCACCCCAGGCCTTTTTCTGTAAAGAAGAAGGGCATGGGCAAATAGGCCTGCTCGCCCTGATGGGTGAACTTCTCCACCACTCGGCCATTGGAAAACCGGTTCTTTTGATTGACGGCGTCAAAACGCTCCCCGGTGCCCAGTATGTAATCACATTCCATGGACAGATGGGTCTGTATTTTAGCGATGCTAAGATCCGCACGGCGGTACAGCGTCAGCCGGTGTCCTTCACATACAATGTGACTGAACCGTTTCAGTTTCCAAATTTTTTCCGACACCGATACTTCCAATAAAAAGCCTTCGGGCAGTGAAATGCTTTCAAAAGCGCTTGGTACACCCGTAGGTTTGCCTTGCTCGGTTACAATCTCCAATGTTTCACTGCCTGCAAAGGACACAACGATGTCCTCGCCGTAGCGCAAGAACACCTTCTGCCCATCCCGATACATCGCAGAAAACGTGGAATGATCTTCTTTTGTAAGCACATCAAAGGAAAACCAGTCTGTCGCTTCGTCATCGGTGAAAAAACGATATTGCAATTTTTGGGGTATTACAAACACGCCCAGGTCGAATTGATGGCGGCGGCCCGGAAGCGCTTTCCCCGAAAGAGTGATAACCTCATTGCCTGTATGCAAATGCAGGGAAGGCGTCAAATCGCTGCCATCCACCCGGCAGATCACAGATACCGCTTCGCCGGTTACGGGCAGTTCTGGGGTGCGCGAAAAACCAGCCTCTTCAAAGGGTGTCAGGCTTTCTCCCAGATGCTTGATCATATAGCACCTCATGCAATTAAATATTTATCTAAATCGAACGTACCGATTCCCGCTCGATTAGCCGTATGGGTAAAATGCGCTCCTGCTTGCCCTCGGCGCCCTGGGCCGAATCAAGGATCATGCGAACGGCGCATTTTCCCTTTTCGGCGATATCCTGGTGCACGGTAGTCAGCGAAGGGTCACACATGCGCGATAGGCTTACATCGTCAAAGCCCACCACGGATACATCCTTAGGTACCTTCAGCCCGGCCTTCCGAAGCCCTTTTACCAGCCCCACACCCAGGATGTCGGCAGTAACAAAGGCGGCTGTTTCGCCGTTTCCACGGCTGGCAAGCTGCTCCGCCACGGTCATGCCGAATTCAAACTCAATAGTACCAAGGTATAGGTGCTTTTCATCCACCTCAAGGCCGGCCTGCGTCAGCGCCTCCTGATAGCCAAGGTACCGTTTGTAATTGACGCCCTGGCCGCTGATATCGCCGGAGACAAAGGCGATTTTTTGATGTCCCCGCTCGATCAAATACCGTGTCACCATGCGGCCGCCGGCGCGATCGTCGATGCCGATGGTGTGAAATACCGGGTCATTGACATAGGTGTCGATGAGCACCACCGGCACAGACAATTGATGCAGCTCATCCAGGCTTTTGGTGGGGTAGGCACCAACAATAATAATGCCGTCCACACCTCTGTTTCTGGCAATGTTCATGTAGCTTTGGTTGGTTTCGGGGCCGGATAACAGCAAATGGTACCCCTGCCGCCTGGCCGTATATTCAATGGCGGAAAGCAGCTCGCCGTAAAAGGGGTTGCCAAACATCATTTCCTTACCGGGCTCCGTTTGGGGAATCACTACGCCAATCAGGTTGGTCTTTTTGCTGGAAAGGCTGCGGGCGTTGAGGTTGGGCACATAATTGAGTTTTTGGACAGCCTGAAAAACGCGCTCACTGGTTTCGGCGCTGATGGTTTCGGTGGATTTCTGGTTTAACACATAGCTGACGGTGGCCGGCGAAACGCCTGCTTCCTTTGCTACATCCTTGATATTTACGCGTCTCATGCAGTCACATCATTTCGATCACTTAAACGTTTCAATGAGAGGATAGCATTCCTTAAGTAAGTTGTCAATCCCTTTTGCACAAATATCTAAAAAAGTGACAGTATCTCTTTTTCGTTGCGCTGTGGTATGATATACCAAAGGGGGAAGCAGCGATGGATAAGGGCGAGCAGCGTCTTGATCCGAATGCCCTGCCGGATGAAATCAAAGACCAGCAGCAAAAAAGCCTAGGCAGGCTGAAAATCTACTTTGGCTACGCGGCCGGCGTGGGCAAAACCTACGCTATGCTCGACGATGCCCAGCAGCAGTATAAAGCGGGTATGGATGTATTGGTGGGGTACCTGGAGCCCCATACCCGGCCCGAGACCATGCAGCTTTTGCATGGCCTGCCTGCGCTTGCCCCAAAGACAGTACTAAATAAAGGCGTAACGCTCAAGGTATTCGACCTGGATGGGGCATTAAAGCGCAAGCCGGCTCTCATTTTGGTGGATGAGCTGGCACATGCAAACACCCCGGAACAGAGAAACCAAAAGCGCTATCAGGATATTGAGGAACTTTTAAACGCCGGCATCGATGTCTACACCACCGTCAATGTGCAGCACATGGAAAGCCTGAATGATGTGATGCGGGATATTACCAAGGTTGATGTAAAAGAGACGGTGCCGGACTATATTTTTGACCACGCGGATCAGATACGCTTGATTGATATCGGGCCGGACGAGCTTATGCGGCGTCTTGCAGAAGGAAAGGTTTACCACCCTGACAAGGCCAAGACCGCGCTGAATCACTTTTTTACCAAAGAAAACCTGCGGCTTTTGCGGGAGATCGCCCTGCGCAGGGCGGCTGACCGCATCAGCCATGACAATCAGAGCGAGCGCCGTCTGTCTGAGAAGATGGCCAGCGTTAAACTGCTGGTGTGTATTGGGCCATCGCCCACCTCTGCCCGCTGCATCCGCTGGACGGCCAGGGCCTCGGAATCCTTTCACGCGCCGTGGACGGCGCTGTATGTGGAAAACATGGAAAGCGATGCGCTGACCGCAGAGCAGCAAAAGGCTATTCGCGCCAATATGGACCTGGCCGAAAAGCTGGGGGCGGAAATTGTTACCCTCTCTGGCCACAGCATTGCCAATGTGGTGGCGGAATACGCCAGCCTGTCGGGCATCACCAACATCGTTATTGGTAAAAGCAAAAACAAAAGAACATTGAAAAGCCTTTTTCAGGAGGACTTGGAAGACGAACTGGTGGCAAAGCTGCCAAGCATTGAGGTGCATATCATTTCCAGCGGTACCTCCTCTCCTAATTACAAAAAGAAAAGAAGCAAGAAAAAACCGAGATTTCACCTGTCTTTAATGGATACATATAAAACGCTTGGGCTGATTGCTGCAGCGACGCTTTTGTGCCAGGGGCTGAAGGAATTTCAAATTGATGCCCGAAATGTTGTGATGGTTTACCTACTCACCGTATCTGTTGTTTCCAGGATAACAGAAGGGTATGTATACGGGGTGGCGGCGTCGATTCTATCGGTGCTTACCTTCAATTACTTCTTTACCGAGCCTTACTATACGTTCAATACCATTGCGCCAGATGACCCGATTACCTTTGGCATTATGATGGTAGTTGCGTTGATGATGAGTGCTATGACGGTTCGTATCAAAAGACAAGCCAATATGGCCGTTACCCGAGAGCACCGCACCCATGTGCTGTATGAAATCAATAAAAAGCTGTTGATTACAAGAGGGTTGGAGAACATTATCAGCCTGACCAACGAATATGTAATCAACTTGTTCAACCGGTCCGTCATTTTTTACGCATCCGATCCCACGCAAGGGGAGACGGGGGTATTTGCCCAGGCACCGGACAACCCAGATGATGGCTTTATGGAGTTGCCCGACGAACGGGCGGTGGCCCACTGGGCATTTGTCAACCAAAAAAGAGCTGGTTCGGGAACAGATACCTTAATGGGTGCCGGTGCGTTTTACATGCCGGTGATTTCGCAAAAGAAAGTGCTTGCTGTCATTGGCGTCTCCTGTAGGCGGGAACGGCTTGACCACAACGCCCGATTGTTTCTGCGCATGATTGCCTCCCAGGTGGCCATGGCGCTGGAGCGGCAGCAGTTATCCGACGAGCAGCGCAGCATCATGATCGAATCAGAAAAAGAAAAGATGCGGGGTAACTTATTGCGAGCCATCTCCCATGACCTGCGCACGCCCCTTGCCGGTATATGGGGGGCCAGCTCCGCCATACTGGAAAATGAAAAAGGCATCGATACGCCCACCCGCAATAAACTCCTGCGAAATATTCGGGATGATTCACAGTGGCTGATTCGAATGGTAGAAAACCTGCTATCCGTCACCCGTATCCGCGAAGGCTCTATGCGTGTTTTGAAAACACCGGAAGCCGCCGAAGAGGTGGTGGCGGAGGCTGTCAGCCGAATCCGCAAGCGCTACCCATCCCGCAGTGTCACGGTGAAGGTGCCGGATGAATTACTAATGATCCCCATGGATGACACGCTGATTGCCCAAGTGCTGATGAATTTAATCGAAAACGCTGTCAAGCATTCTCCGGACGATTCCACTGTGGAAGTGCATTTAATCAAGAAAGAACATGCAGGCCTGTTTGAGGTCATCGACCACGGCACGGGCATACCGCCCTATGACCTGCCCCACATTTTTGAAGGGTATCTGGCTGGTGACAAAAAGGATTCTGACTCCATGCGTGGCATGGGCATTGGGCTTTCTATCTGCCAATCTATCATTAAGGCTCATGGCGGTAAGATGGAAGCGGATAATAAGCCGGAGGGCGGGGCTGTATTTCGGTTTATGTTACCATTGGAAGGGGACGATGTACAATGAGCAGCAAACCAATGGTGTTAATCGTGGAAGACGATGAAACCATCGGTAATTTTATCTCCGCTATTTTGGCTGCAAACGATTACAACGTCATCAAAACAAAACAAGGCCGGGCTGCGGTGGAACTGATCGCCTCCCATGCCCCTGATATTATACTTCTGGACCTGGGGCTGCCGGATATGGATGGTATGGACGTTCTAAAAAGCATTCGCGCCTTTACCAAGACACCGGTGATCGTTGTTACCGCCAGAAGCCACGAGCGGGACAAGGTGGACGCCTTTGACCTGGAGGCAGACGACTATATCGTCAAGCCCTTTGGAACGAGCGAATTGCTGGCCAGAATTAAGACGGCCCTTCGGCACAACATGAAGCTTACAAAAAGCGCTATGGCGCGATCAGGAAAGTTTATCGTGGGCGAGCTGGAAATCGATGAAAGCAAACGTACCGTGACCTTTGCTGAGGAAAAGGTACATCTGACCCCCATTGAATACAAAATTCTGGTGCTGCTGGCTCAGAATGTAGGCAAAGTAATGACCCATGATGCCATGGTCAAGGAAATATGGGGCCCTTATGCCAACGAAAAGCAGACGCTGCGGGTGAACATGGCCAACATTCGCCGTAAGATCGAGGTAAACCCCGGCGAGCCCAAGTACATTTTGACGGAAATGGGTGTTGGATACAGAATGGCTGAGGAAGTGGAACTATAAAGGGGCCGTCGGTTAAAGCGGATCGAAATAAATAGAAAAAGAGGCTCCCCATATACAAGAAGCCTCCCTGCGGTTAATGATCAACCGTTTTTCAAAATGCCGCTCAGCTTGACTTGCTCCAGCATGTGGCCGATATTTCCTTCGCCGGCATAAAGCGTCATATCAAAAAAGTTGTGGTCAAGGTCTGACCAGAACAACTCATTTTCATCGCCATATACCTGCACATCCCGCTTCAGCCGGCCAGCGTATACTTCCACATAGCAGTTCTGGCAGTAATACGTAAAATCCATCAGGTGATGAAGGTCAATATCCTCTCCCGTGATGGCGGTTTCTTCCAAAAGCTCCCGGTAGGCGGCGGCTAGCCCGTCTTCATTGGGCTCAATTTTGCCGCCTACCAGGTTGTACAGGCCCTTGTAAGGGTCTTTTAACCGCTTGCACATGAGCAGCCTGTCCGCATCCCTGCTGTAGATCATGATGATATTATATCCCTGCATATATTACCCTTTTTGCACAAAGGCCGCCAGCAGCTTTAGCGTGTTTTCCACGCCCTGCTTGTGGGTGCGCTCGTACCCGTGGGAGGCAAATACCCCTGTGCCCACCAGTGCGTGCCGGGCTTCCATGCCGGAACGAAGGGCCGCGGCCGTGTCAGAGGAATAGTGGGGATAAATGTCCAGCGCATATTGAAGGTTGTTGTCTTTTGCCAGGGCCACCAGCTCGTTGGTGAGATCGTAGTTAAACGGTCCTGAAGAATCCTTGGCGCAGATGGAGACCATGGTCTCATCGCAGGCTAAATCATCGCCCACGCAGCCCATATCCACCGCAATCATATCATCAATCTGTTTGGGCAGGTAGTTGGATGCGCCGTGGCCTACCTCCTCATAGACGGTGAACATTAAATATACGCTGCGCGCAAGGGTGACTTCGCCCTCCTTGACCATCTTGGCCAGGGCAAGCAGTATGCCGCTGGAGGCCTTGTCATCCAGGTGCCTGCTTTTAATAAAGCCGGATTCTGTGATGACGGTACGCGCATCCCAAGAGATAAAATCCCCGGTCTCAATACCCAGCGCCTGTACATCATCGGCACTGCGCACAATTGCATCCAGTACGATTTCCAGAGTTTCATCGCTGCGCTTCATATCTGTTGTGTCGCCGTACACGTGGGCGGAGGCTTTGGTGGTTTGTACTGTGCCGGAATAAGTGCGCCCATCTCTGGTGTGCACAATGCAATTTTCATTTTCGATGGCGTTGTCATTATAGCCGCCAATCTTGGTATAGCGCAGCCGGCCAGTGGACTTTACGCTGCGGACCATGCCGCCCAGCGTATCCACATGAGCAGACAGCAAAAGTGGTTTACCCTCGCCGCCGATATTGCAGATTACCGTTCCCTTGGGGGTGCTGTGGGGGGTATAGCCCATTTCCGCAAGAGCGTTAATAAGGTATTGCTCCGCCTTTTTCGTAAAGCCGGTAGGGCTTGGAATTTCGCATAAAGCCTTAATATGGGCAACGGCCAGTTCCAGCGCTTGCATAAATCGTACCTCCTTGTATTTTCCAAGAAAAGCATAGCACAAAGATAGGGGTGTGGCAAGCATGCGATGCTTGGTTGATTGAAAAAGGGGCATTTACTGGCTGGAAGACCTACTGTCTGTTAGGCTCCCGTAATATTGGCCGTCTCATTTTTTGCGGCCACTACATTTTTGTAAAATGCGAGCAGGAGCATGGCTGCTGCCGCGGCTATTGCGGATGTCAGGTAAACGTTGCTGAACCCGCCGTTGAGCGTACTCTGAAAGGAGCTTTCTATTGCAGGAGATTTTTGGTCGATGGAGGCCAGATAGTTTGCCTCCGCCTGTGCAAAAGCTGTAGGAATTGCATCTTTTAATACGGCCATCTTGGTTTGTATATCTTGCATATTTGCTATAGCGATGTTCATTTGATCCATGGCGGTTTTCATATCTGTCTGGCTCTTTTTGCTTTCCACAACCTTTTGGGTCAGCGTATCAATAGCGCTGCCTAATTCATCTATTTTGGTGTTCAATTCTTGAACGGATGTAATCTTCGTAAGCTCCTCCAGGGCTTCCGTGGGAATCATAGGCTTGACGAATGCAGGTATGATATCCGCAATGCTCTTGCCCTCCGGAATTTCGGGATTAACCTGCTGTTTGAGCATATCGGCTACAGTCGTAAGCTGCAAAAGCCCCGCCTTCTGCCCTTCGATGGCGGCGTTCATGCCATCAATGCCCTTTCCAATACCGTCATAGCCTTCCTGCGTCTTCATGACAGCATCTTTCAATCCAGCAGCGCCTGTTGAAATACCATCGATACCCATGCTGATGCCGTCCTGGATTTTCGCAATCACATCAGGGGTCATCAAGTCAAACATGCGTGAAGCAAGTGTCTTGGCGTTTTGGGTGATGGTGGTTACATCGCTGGCTTGCATTAAATCCAGCAAATCTGCCGGCATTTGAAAGCTGGAGTTGCTGCTCATATCGATGTCCATGGTGGTCATAGAAGCAAGGTCAGGGAAATCCATGCCGGCCAGCTTCTTTTGCATGTTGGGATCAGCCTTCAACTGAGTGAATGAGTCGCTGATTTCCTGCGTGTAAGGCAGCTCCGGCAGGGTGACCTGTTTGGGTAAAAGCTCCATTACATTGGTTTGCAGCGCGGCTCCGGCATGGGCGATAAAACCAATCATGATGGCGGGAGCAATGGCAGTACCGATGGAACGCACCAGCGACAGTGTGGCCAGGGCGGAGTTGGATTCCTTTTCTTCTGTGTTGGCCAGCATCATATAGTTGAGCGGTGTACCAATGGTAAAGCCCATGCCGGTACCCATGAGTGCCAGACTTACAAGCACTGTCATAAGACTTGGATACGCGGTGGTCACCAGCACCATAAATAACGCGCCTAAAATGGACACGATAAAGCCGAAGCCCAGCACAACCTTCGCGCCGAACCTGTCAATCAGCTTACCGGATATAGGCGCACCGATACCGGCGAATAAACCTAGAATGATCACCAGATACCCGCCGGAGCCTGCTGTAATCTTCAACGCGTTTTCGGAAAACTGGGGGATAAAGATCACGCCCATCATTACAAAGCCACTGACAAAGGATATGAGCAGTGTGAAGATGATGTTGCGGTTTTGAAAGTATTTTAAATTCATCACCGGGTCTTGAGCGCGATTTTCTACCAGAATAAACACAGGCAACAGGACGATGAACACAGCCAGGAAAGGATAGACACCTGTAGTGCCAATCGTGCCTAGGAAGTTGAAGAAATCCAAATTTTTAAGCCCGTACAACAGCGACAAAATCATCACTGACAGGGTCAGTATGCCTAAGATGTCAATCTTACCGGTCTGCCCGGTTTTGTTGTTTTTAAGTACCAGCAAGCCTGCAACAACAATAAACAGCGTAATCGGGATGTTGACATAAAAAATAAACTGCCAGTTATTTTGCCCAAAAAGATCAATGATGGCGCTGCCGGCCGATGCGCCAAAAATATTGGCAAGGCCATACACACCACCCACCAAGCCCAGGGCCATGCCCCGCTTTTCCTGAGGGAAGGTGGTGCCGAACTCTGCCGTAGCTATGGGCAGTATGCCTCCGCCGCCGATCGCCTGCACCGCCCGTGCCACAAGCAGCATCGAAAAGCCGCCGAAATTCTCTGAAAGGCCGCAGAACAGTGAGCCCAGACCAAAGAGGAAGATGCTGAAAAGGTATACGTATTTGCGACCATACTTGTCAGCCAGCTTGCCCATAACCGGTATGGAGGCTGCGTAGGCCAGGGTATATATGGTAATCATCCAGATGCCGGAGGCGGCATCTACCCCCAACTGGTTTTGAATGAGCGTTCTGGCTGGTGTTACAATGCCTGTATCGATGGCACCCATAAAGATACCCGCCAGGTAAATGATCATGACCAGGGCGAAGTTCTGCTTTTTCCCTGCCGCTGCCATAGGTTATTCTCCTTTTGCTGCCTGTTTTGCATTTTCTGCCATTTGTTGGATTGCCGTGTTTACTACATTAAGGTTTTCAATGCCGGAGGTTAGCAGGATGTTCCATTCCCGAAGGATGCCAATCAGCGCAGGTTTGAAGGTATCCGCCTTTTCTGTTGCGCTAAACAAATACGAGCGGCTGTCGCTGGGATGATCCTGACGAATGACAAACCCCTTGCCTTCCAGTGACTGCATGGTTCGGGTCATGGCCGCCTTGTCGTAATGCAGATCGGCGATGAGTTGATCCTGTGATTTTGAAAGCTTATGTTCATGAATATCGTCAAAGACGTCTTCCCGAAGATGGCCGCCTTTTTTGTATAGCGCCAACAAAACCATGGCCTCAGTGGGGATTAGGTCATAGGGCTTTAACGCATTTTTAAAGAAAAGACGAAAGTATTTGTCAATTACAAAGATATCCCGGCCCAAAACTCTGCAGTCGTTCATTGTATTCCTCCGATGCCTTTGTTCCCGTCAACTGCTTTTCTGTTTGCGGATATAAAAGCTTCAAAAGTGGTTGAAAAATCAATCATATTCCCGTCTGATTGATTTGTCAACTATGTGGAAAAAGAAATTAGGATGAAATCCACAGAAGCGATAAATGAAAAATCCCGCAAGCCCAGGGAGATGAGCTTGCGAGAGAAAAATTGATTTCATGCGTGGATCCTGTGCGGCCAAGTGATATTTGCTTTCTTATATGATCACCCAAAGAAAAGAAAGACCTCTGCTATATGTCAATTTCATTCCGTATCCATACTGTTATATAAAGCGGCTAGTTCTTCCTCAACTTTGTTTAATGCTATATAGGCATCAGTACATTTTTTCTTCAGCAAAAAAGTGGCTTCCATCTTCTCTGAACACAAAGGAACATCATTGCCCTGCTGATATAGAATTTTGTACTCTTTCTTCGTACCCATTCGGATTTCCTTGACGATAGCATCGGTGGTATTTCTTTGAGACTCATCTACCTTAAAGACAAACCCTACGCCATCTTTCCAGCAAATACCCACTTGGCCTGGAAGTCCATGATATATACGTCCATCTTCCAGTCTGGATGCAATATAGGGGCACTTGCTGCCTAAAACGATTATCCCGGATGAAGTATCTGCATAGAACTCATACGATCCAACTGCGGAGAGGAAATCATAGGTGATAATTCCTTCCCCATCTTTTGCACGGGAGATTGTCACGTTGTACCAATCCAGGGGCATATCCCTATTATCATCGATGTACAGTATCTGATTGACCCATAGGCCGGTCGCAAGCACGCACAATGTAATCACCACACTCAATATAATCACCTTTATGCGCCGCCAGCCTACCGTCCGGCGAAGCTGCCGCATGGCCGCCGAGAATGAATTGTCTTCCGCTGCATCGCTCTTCTCCGGTGTTTGGGTTAGCATATCGTTATACACCTGGGCGCATGATTCACAGGCCGCCGCATGCGTTTCCACAAGCGTGCGGCTTTCTTCACTGGCGACCTGGTCGATGACCAGGGGCATCAAATCCCGCGCCACATTGCATTCATTGTTGTTCATTTAGCTTTTCCTCCCTCATCATGGCTTGCAGCAGGGCTTTCGCCCGGTAGAAGGTGACCCTGGCCCAGGCACCTGTTTTGTCAAACAGCGTGCCTATTTGCTGGTGCGAAAGGTCACTGAAAACTCGCAGGGCAAACACTTCTTTGTAAGGCTCCGGCAGCTTGTGAAGCAGGCGGTGCAGGGAAAGCTGCTTTTCACTCGCGAAAATCGCCTCCTCTACGCGTATGCCATCATCCATCTGCACTTCTTCCAGGGGAACAAAGTGCCGCTGCCTTGCGTGGGCGAAGTAGATGTTTTTCGCAATGCTGCAAAGCCAGGTGTTCACAGTGCATTTCCCGCGGAACTTTTCCCATTGCGTCATCGCCCTGACAAACGTCTCCTGGGCAATCTCTTCCGCCAGAGAAGCGTTGCGGCATAGCCCCAGCAGGAAGCGGTACACAAACTGAAAGTGTTTTACATATACCTCCTCAAATTGCTCCACCACATCACCTCCTTGCCTATTAGTAACAAAAAAATAGGTTTCGTTACAGGGATCATAAAAAACAGGCTGGATATATTTTCTTTATTCATTGTACTCGAAGGATTGGCCCGAAGCAATCTGTCTGGCAAGGCGGCATGTGACAAACACATAAGAAAACAAATGGTCTTATGACATGAAAAATAGCTACTCGCAACTGCGATGCAGACCGTCCTGCGCTGCCCTTATACATGATTTTATTTGTTCCGTATGCAAAAAAGGAGCACCGCTTGCGGGTGCTCCGATATCAATGGATAGCTTGGGTTGGAACCCTACTTCCGGCCGCCTTTGTCATTTTTATTGCTGCCGGTTCCATTGCTGTTTCTGTCCATGCCCTGCCTGGAATTCTTTTCACCAAAACCGGCGCCACTCATGCCGCCCGGCATATATCCCTTGCGAAGGCCTGTGATTCCCGCTTCCTTCAAGGTGCTGCTCAAGGTTCTTTGGGCCTGACGCATAGTACTCAAGGCTATTTGTATGGCGGAGTTGGTTTCGGCGTTCTTTTGGATGGTTGCCCACAGACTGCCTTGCCCCTGGGCGCTTAACGCATCAGCTTGATCCTGAGTCAACTGTCCCGCTTCCACAAGGGCTTGCATGGCCGCCTTGCGCTCGTCGCCGGTTTTTGCGTTCGCTTCATAGTAGGCTTTGTACTGCTGGGCGGTCCAGCTGGATGAGTTAAAATCCACCTTTGATTTTTCTGCGGCACGCAGTGCGATATAGCTGTCTACATCGGCTTGGGCCACAACGCCGGCGGTTGCAAGATCGCTTAGTACTGCGTCTTCGACTTGCTCATACAATGCCAATGCCCTTGCGTAGGCCGCTTTTTGCTCCTCGGTGAGGGAGCTAGTATCCACGATGTAGTTGTCATAGGCTGCGCCATGGTCTCCCCGATTGGGCATCATTGCCCGGACTGTAGCGCCAGCGGTTACATCCGCTGTGGCTGCCCCCTGCGCAGTCGTCTCTGCCAGAGCCGCGAAAGGTATTACGGCTGCCAGTGCCACGGCAAAAAATACCGCACCCTTTCTCGTGCTTTGCATTGCCTTGTTTTCTGACATGCTTTTCATCTCCTACTTTTCTATATCTTTCGTCCTTCTTCGGACATGCACAATATACCGCTCCCCTGCGACAAATGCATGACTGTAATAAGGAGGCTATGTGAAATTGCAGTGATCTTCATGGTATTCTGCCAGAAAGCTTTTAAGGCAGGTGGATCTGTAAATGATATGGCGGCTGAATCTTGCTATTGTTTTCACAGTGGGGGGCGGAGTATGCAACCTCATCCCGCGTATGATACAATAAGCCGTTCTGCGAATCGAACACATGAACAAGGAGGTTCATCCATGGCACTTGCGTTGGGAATTTTTATTGCTACCTATGTCCTGCTTTTGCTGCTCCCCAAATACCGTGCGTACATTGCACTGGTCTCGGCAGTGTCGTTTGTTTTGCTGGGCATTTTGCCTGGGCAAAACGTGATTTCCGCAGTGGATTGGAATGTGCTGATGATGATTGCGGGTACCATGGGCATTGTGTACCTGTTTATTGAATCGAAGATGCCGGCCAAAATGGCAGACTACATTATTGATAAAACACCTAACGTCAAATGGGCCATCATCGCCCTGGCGCTGTTCGCCGGTATCATTTCCGCCTTTGTGGATAATGTGGCCACGGTGCTGATGGTTGCGCCTGTGGCATTGACCATTGCCAAGAAGCTGAAAATTTCCCCGGTGCAAAGCATCATTGCCATCGCCATCTCATCTAACTTGCAAGGAGCTGCGACTCTGGTGGGAGACACCACCTCCATACTTCTGGGTGGTTATGCCGGCATGGATTTCCTGGATTTCTTTTTCTTTAAAGGGCGCATTGGCATGTTTTTTGTCGTTCAGCTAGGTGCACTCGTATCGGCCCTGATTCTTCTGGTGGTGTTCAAAAACCAAAGCCAGCCGGTACGCTTGACGGATAAAACAGAGGTTACGGACTATTTTCCCTCCTTCCTTCTGCTTGGCACTGTGGTGCTATTGATCCTGGCCTCCTTTATCCCCGAAAAACCGGCCACTACCAACGGCATGATCTGCATAGGCCTGATGGCGATCGGTATTGCAAGAGAAACAATACGTACCGATGACACAAAAGCCTTTATGAAGGTCATCAAGGAGATCGACTTTTTCACTTTGCTTTTGCTGGGAAGCCTGTTCGTTGTGATTGAGGGCATCCGGGAAGCCGGCGTGGTGGATGAAATCGCCAAGCTGTTTGTTGCAATCAGCGGTAATAATCCGTTTCTGATCTATACGCTGCTGGTATGGGCATCGGTGATCTTGTCTGCCTTCATCGACAACATCCCCTATGTTGCCACCATGTTGCCGGTAACCTCCAGCATAGCGACACAGCTTGGTGTTGATCCGACCATTTTGTACTTTGGCCTGTTGGCCGGAGCCACCTTGGGTGGAAACTTGACGCCCATCGGTGCATCGGCCAATATTACGGCGCTGGGCATATTGCGCAAGGAAGGCCATGAAGTGGCGACCGGCACGTTCATGAAGATCAGCGTGCCCTTCACCCTGGCGGCAGTACTCACGGGATATGTGCTCATCTGGATCATATGGAGATAGGGCGATACATCAAAAAGCCCCGGAGTATGCATATGCGTGCCGCACTCCGGGGCTTTGCTTTGGCCAGAATTACTTAATCAGGGAGGAAGCCAGGAACATGGCCGCGGTCAGGGAGGAGATCAGAGAGACCACGGTGACCTGGGTGTTGATGGAGGGGCCGGCGGTATCCTTGAACGGATCGCCTACGGTGTCGCCGATAACGGCCGCCTTGTGAGCGTCGGAACCCTTGCCGCCCATATTGCCTGCTTCGACGAATTTTTTGGCGTTATCCCACAGACCGCCCGCATTGCTCATGAGCAGTGCCAGCAAAAGGCCGCAGGTGATGTTGCCAGTCAGGTAGCCGGCGATGGCGTTGACACCGCCCACAAAGCCCACTACCAGTGTGACCAGGATGGTCACCAAGCCGGCGGGGATCAGTTCCTTCAAAGCACCCTTGGTGGCGATGTCGATGCACTTTTCATACTCGGGGTGCACGCCGGGCTTGCCTTCGCGTAGGCCCTTGATTTCCTTGAATTGACGGTGAATTTCAGCTACCATGCGTTGCGCGTTGCGGTTGACGCCCATCATCAGCATGGCGGAGAACACGGCAGGAACGGCTACGCCCACCAGCAGGCCGAAGAACACCGTGGGGTTCATCAGGTCAAAGGAAACCGCTTTGCCGGTTGCCTGCTGTACGATCTCCTGGAAAGCGCCCAGCAGGGCGATAACGGTAAGACCAGCGGCGCCAATGGCAAAGCCCTTGGTGATGGCCTTGGCCGTGTTGCCGGCAGCATCCAGCTCGTCGGTGATTTCCAGCACCTTCTCGCCCAAGCCGCCCATTTCGGCAACGCCGCGAGCGTTGTCTACGATGGGGCCGTAAGCGTCATTGGAGATGATCATGCCAACCACAGAAAGCATGCCGATGGCGGAAAAGGCGATGCCCAGCATGGCGTAACCTTCGCCGATGGGGGCGCACAGGTGATAGGATAAAAGGGCCGCCAGGCCGATGCCGCACAAGGATGGGAAAGCGGAGATGAAGCCGTAGCTGATACCGGAAAGAATAGTGAAGGCGGGGCCGCTCTTGCAGGCTTCGGCCACCTTGGCTACGGGCTTTTTGTCATCGCCGGTAAAGAATTCGCTGGTGAAGCCGATCACGACGCCGGCGACCATGCCCAGCATAGCGGCGCCCCACAGGCGCATGTCATAACCGTTAGCCGTGCCGCCGATCATGAAGGCACCAAAGGTCAAAACGGCAAAGATGCCGCAGGTCAAGTACGTGCCGTTGTTCAGCGCTTTGCCGGGGTTGCCGTCTTTGCCAACCTTGGATACAAACACGCCGATGATGGAAGCCAGCAGGCCCAGTGCACCAAAGCAGAAGATCAGGTTCAGGTTATTCTGGCCAAGGCTCAGCGCGATAACCATAGCAGCGGCGATGGAAGCCACCTGAGAATCGAAAAGGTCAGCGCCCATGCCGGCTACGTCGCCCACGTTGTCGCCTACGTTATCGGCGATGACGGCGGGGTTGCGGGGGTCATCCTCTGGGATGCCCAGTTCCACCTTGCCGGTTAAGTCCGCGGCGATGTCGGCGGTCTTGGTAAAGATACCGCCGCCGGCCTTGGCAAACAAGGCCAGAGAGCTGGCGCCAAAGGAGAAGGCCAGCACCACATCATGGTTGCCGGGGAAGATGATGGATAAGAGGGCCGCGCCGGATAGGGCCGTGCCTACCACGGCCATGCCCATAACGGCGCCGCCGCGGAAGCCGGCCATAAAGGAGGGAGCAAGACCTTCCCTGGCGGCGGTAGCGGCCTTCACATTGGCGATGGTGGCGATGGAAATGCCCACCCAGCCAGCGGATGCGGAAAGAACGGAGCCCGCAATATAAGCAACCACCATCCAGACGCCCTGCATGACGCTGCCTTCAGCACTCCAGATGGGATGGGGGAAGAACAGGAATAGAAGGACGGATACCACGCCCATAAAGATAGCCAAGATCTTGTATTCCCGCTTTAAGAAGGTGAAAGCGCCCTTGCGGATCAATTGGCCGATGCCGGCAAGGGGGCCCTCCGCGGTGGGGAGTTTCTCCACCCAGCGGTAGAAATAGAAGGCCACGATAAAGGAAATAACAGAAACGGCCAGAGCGATCCATGCCCAATTCATAGCAATCCCACTCCTTGTTTAATTATTCGCATAATTCCTGATAATGCCCGTGCTTACCCGGACATGCCAAGCCGGCCAGACTGGCATGCCAAATGGTATTTGGTTTTACCTGCATATCATAAAGGCGGCGCATGACCTCCAGTCCGGGAAGCCAATTCACTCAGCGGCCTCATAATGATCAGGCAGTGAACCGCGTGACGGGCCGCTAACCGCTGGCTGGGCAGCATGGGATGAGTAGAGGGTGTAAGCACTTCCTCTTCCTGCGTAATGTCCCTGGGCTGCGCTGGCGTCATGCCCCCGCGGGAGGCGGCATTGCGGTTGTCATTCCGGCCGTCCTCCCCTGGCGTCTTTCCACCAGCCTGCGTAAAGGTAGATACCGTTGGAGAATATGCGGTAAGAGCCGTGCCCATTCCACCCTGCATGTACACAGAGCAAAGCCAGACAAACGCAAACAGGATGGCTACCCATCCAATGCGCCTGGCTATTCGCTGCCGCATGTGCATTCTCCTCAAAAATTACTCCGATTCTATCATATATCAACCGAATTATGTTGTCAAATACTAGATGAAAAAAAGTACAGAATTTATACCGTACAACGAGCAGAAAAAGTAAACCCTTCTTGTACGCATAGCTGTCATACAAGAAGGGTTTGTCTATAGGTTATGTTCTTCTTTTGCTTTAGCCCCTTTTGCTTCCCCTGTAGAGTACAAATATGAGTGCCACCATATACACCGCAGCAAGTGATAGGGTCAAAAGCAGCATGGGCAGGGATTTTGCGGCCAGGCCGATGAGTATCAAAAGCGGCGCACCAAGCACAATGCCGAAGCTTGACCCGGTAATCAGATTGTTGGCTGCCGGAGTTTTGAAAGCGGGGTCTATTTGCCGAAGCAGGATCACGCCCGAGCTGATGGTACCGGTCAGCATGCCGTACATGGAGACAAACGCTTCCTCCTCATAACCGGGATATACCACCTTGCACAGCCAGCGCAGATAGTAGAATGTGGTAACGCCGCCGATAACCGCCATCAGCAGGAAGGGCACCCACAACCCTTGCAGTTCGGAGAAATTGATGGAGGAGATGCCCGACACGATCATCAAATCAAAAGCCAAGCCGGATATGCGGCTTAACAGGTAATTGTTTTGATACTGCCGAGTCATGATATTGGATTTGCGCAGCGCCTTGAAGACGGCGCGAATGAGCAGAGCCACCATAGAACCGATAATGAAGTTAAAGCCCCACAGTAAAGGTGACAGCATATCACCCAGGCTTTGGGAGGCAGCGCCGATTGCCCTTGTTAGCCCCAGGGTCACAAGGTAGGTAAGCAGGTAAGCCAGCAGCACCAGGCACATTTGTATGGAGAGCCTGTCCACCGATTCGGAAAGCGGTGCTTCACCCTTGTCCTCAAAGGTATCGACCGTCACAGAACCAGAGACCATCTCACCTTTGTTGCCAACGCGTCTGCCCTTGCGTGTCAGCACATTCAAGTAGATGACACCTACCACGCAGGCGCACAGGTAACCGGCCGCAGCCAGCGAAAGGCCGAAGGACTGGCCGCCTGCAAAGCCCAACGCCTCATAGGTGCTGCCCACATTGTTGGCCTGGCCGGCGCCTTGACCGTAGCCCATGGGCAAAAGGATGCCTGAGGCCTGAAACAAATCCGGCATAAAGGTGTAGCTCAGCGCCAGGGAAATGAGCAGCCCCGCCACTGCTTGCATCATGTAAGTGCTGATGATCAGCGCGCCGGACAAAAAGCCCTTTCCTTTTGTTTTGTCGCCCTCTGCCTCGCTGCGAAGGGACAGGGCGATAAAGCCAATGGCGATGCCGTGATAAGTGACCATTTCCAAAAAAGCTGCCGGTAGCTTTAAAAGGCCCAAGCTTCTCACCACTAGCAGCAAAAACCCTGCAAGCACGGCGGTGGGCATTAATGATCTGCGGATGATGCTGCTTTTGCGCAACAGAACGTTGGCGATGAGTAGCGCTCCGGCCAATATGCCCATGTTGATAAAAAAGTTCCAAAGGCTTGTGTTGGCGGCTGAGTAATCCAAAGGGTTCCCTTCTTTCTTATTTGTGCAGGCAGCAAATTATTGTCCGTTCATGATGTGGTATGCTTCCATATATTTTAGTCCGCTGCGTTCATGTTCGCTGCGCAGCCGGTAATGGTTACCGGCGGTGTCGGAGAATACAACCCGGTTGCGGCCATAAACCTCCATGCCCATTACGTTTTCCCATGGCAGGGAAAAATCTTCCATGGATAGGCCAGCCTTGGTGGCGGTTATCGTGCCTTTTTTCAAAAGCGTTTCTTCTTTTAACGAGTGGATGATATATATTTCCTGTTCCCAGTCGGTAAAAATGATATCATCTGTGTCCTTTAAAAACAGATCCCGCAGTTTCTCTCTTTGCCATGCACCCCATGCGTCAACTTTTGGGAAGGGTACACCGGACAAATAGCCATATTCATCCATGGCGGCCTTCATGCCGCAGGTGCAGGTGAAGGTGTTATCCGTACCCGTAAGCGTGCCAATCTTTTCACAAGCAGGACACAGATACAGCGCGTTTTCCAACCCTTCTGCAAGGCGTTTTCCATGAAAGGCGGTATGCTCCAGATCTTGCCGCTGGTACGCATCCTCGCCGATGTCTAGGGCGATAGCTTCGTTAATTTCTTCAGGGGTCATTTCTTGTAATTGTCCGGGGCTATATACCTTCACCGGGTAACCCTTCATGCGGCCCTTTCGAAAGGTGCGCGCCCAGCGAGGGCTGGAAAAATAGCCGCCTTCCAGCCTGTAGGTGACAAGGGATGCGCCCGATGCCCTGATTAGGCCGCCCGTGGCGGGGACCACCGGGCAGGGCTTGCCATGAAAAGACTTGCTTCCCTCCGGAAACAGGCCGATGTTCATGCCTTTTTTCAGCCGCCGCATCATTTGCATGGCGGTTGCGATGTCTGCCCCACCCTTTTGCTTGGGGATAGGGTCCAGAAAATGCACAAGCAGCCGGCCCAAGGTCTTTCCGCGAAAAATGTGCTCACTGGCTACAAAGTACATATGCTTTTTGAAGCTCAAGGCGACAAACAGGGCGTCCAGATCGGTGGTATGATTGGCGACGATAATAGCCGGTCCTTGTATATCGGGCGCCTTTTGCCATTGAAAACGGAAAAGTCCTTTGAGCAGTGGGGATATAAGGCCCCTTGCGCATTTGTAAAAAAGAATGTGCCGCTTATAGGGCTGCATGATGCCTCCAGTAATCCGTTCAATAAAACTGAATGTATATCCAGTATCAAAATATAACATACATTTGCGTTTTTTGCCAGATTGATTGTTCGCATTGGCGCCATCATATTGCTGAGTTTGTGTTCAGTTTGGGATAGAGGTGCAGCTTGCGCAAGAATGCAGCTCCAAAATAAAAAAAGCCGCTTGTCTTGACAAAGCGAAGTCAGCTGAATATAATTATTTACCGCTAAGTAGTTAATTTTTATTAAATTTAATCTTATCACATTTTTTAAAGATTGTCAAGAATTATTTTTGAGAAGGATGATGTTCATCGTGGAGGACCTTCTTTCCCTGTTTCATAGTGGGCTGCACAGCCGGGAATCTGCCGCGGATATTCTATCGCTCAATCAGCTAACAGCGGCGCAAGGGCTTTTACTTACACCAATGATGGCTTCATCGCTGATCAAGGCCCGGGACAAGGCGCTTATCGCAGCAGGCCGCCTTGAAATGTATGGTGGTGTGATGAAAAAGCTGATTCTTGCCTTTTGCGATTCTCCGTTCTTTGATTTAAGCTTGGCAGAAGAAACCTTTTGTGAGTTGATAGAGACTTTTTATTTGCTGAAAAGTGAAACCTTTGACATGCTCAGCGACGACGCGCTGGTACATGCTATGCGGGAGTTGTTTGACACCTGTCATGGCTGTATACAAACTCTTAAGGACGCGGCGTTTGATCAGTTGATACGGCGCGCCCACGGGGTGGAGCTTGAAAAAGAAGAAGGGGGGCAAGCGGATGAAGACAAAAACGGCTCAATTGACGCGTGAGTTAGCAAATGGCGGCGCATTTTCTCCGGCCATGGGGATTCATGGTGCGGGCCGCCAGGCGGAGTGGTATCGGCTGCTTGATCTAACCTTTCAAGCCTATACCAGGGGTGAGAGCAGCTCTCTGCCTGTTGAAATGGCGGGCAGCCTGCTCAACTCTCTTTACTACACGGTGCAGTTGGCGCTAAAAGAGGCGGAGGATGATAACATGCCCCTTCAAGCACTGTATGATAGGGGCCGGGCTATACTGGACAAGTATCTCATAAAGGCCAGGCGTCTTTTTGCCATGGTGCAATCTGCCATGCTGCCTATCGACGCGCCTTGCTATATTGATGCTATCGAAAAAGGCGCGCCAAGTTTTTTTAAGGCCTACGATCCTTCTTTTTTCGCCCATGAGACGCCGGCGGATTTTGATTATCCTGTCAGTGTTGCCCTTTATGGTTCAGGCGTTACCTGGATGGCAAGCTTTCTGGAAGCGATGTACTGGGAAAGTCTTTTTTGCCGCCGGTTTCCCTTCTGCGATGTGGAGTCCACGCTTAAAGCTCACGGGCTGTGGGGACAGGCTGTGCCCATCAACGTTTTTGAGCCGGTGTTTGCTTGCGCAATGCTTTGCAGCCTGCTTATAAAAGAAAGACCCTCCCTGCGCGTAACGCGGGAAGATCACCAAGGGCTGCTATGGATGATGGGGGGTAAGTCAGAGGATGAAATACGGCTTGTAACAAATGTGGCACTGATAAGACTCATCAAGATGATGGATATTAAGAGTGAGCCGTATATGCGTTTGCTTTTTGAAAACGCAGGCAACCTTGTGCCAAGGCTTTATACGGCGCTCAAAAACGAAAGCCTGGGCGGGCTTTTCCCACAATGGTAGATAAGCACTACGAAAAAAATTCCTCAGTCAGCCGCCGGGCGTACTCCTGTAATCGACCCTTTCTAAGCAAATAGCTAGCCAGTGTGTAGCGTATCTCTGGCTGCCCGGCATGCAGGATCCCATTTTCAAAGCACTCCGGTGTGATGCCAAGGGCCTTGCAGCTGATTTGTGGCTGTAAAAAGGCCATGTGATTCTGCATTTCCAAGTAGGTAGGGTACTTGCCTTTGCCAGGCAGGTCGAACTCCGCTTCCGCCATTTCATACAAACGGCAGGCGGCAAGGGTAGATAAGCCCACGTAATGGCCGTGAAGACCACCAAAGAAATTGCGGCGCAAGGCATCCACCTCGAAATAGTGGGCTATTTGATGTTCCAGCCCGGCGGCGGGGCGTGAGGTGCCATTGAGCAAAATGGCAAGGCCGGAGAGGACCAGGGCATCCACCAGTTCCTCCAGCGTCTTTTCATCCCGGCTGAGCAGGTTAGTAAGGCGCTCTGTAACACGGCCGGCGGCCAGGGACACAAGGCCCGCAATCTCAAGGCACCAGGCTTCTCCCGTTTCCCTTGCGGCAAGCTCCCAGTCCCGAAGCGCTGTGTATTTGCCAAGCATATCTCCCGCGCCGGCTGTCAGCATATGGTCCGGCGCGGTTTTTACGATATCCGTATCGCCGATGATGCCATAGGGTGCGCATAGCGGCACGGATTTTTTGCTGCCTTCCATGACCACGGCGGAGGTGATGGAGGCGTACCCATCCATGGAAGGGGCAGTGGCGAGAATAATGTATGGGATGCCGCACTTTGCGCTTATTACCCTTGCGGTGTCGTTCATGGTGCCAGAACCGGCGGCCACGATCAGGCCAGTGTTCGAGGGCATATGCAACAGCATGCTGCCAATCAGACTTTCCTCTGTAATCAGATGCCGGCCTGACGGGATGGGGAATATGTGCGGTATCACCTTGCAGCCCGAGGCATCAAGCTCCTTCATGGCGTAAGGCAAAACAAGCGGAAGGGTGTTTTCATCGCCCGTAAGATAGACGGTCCTTCCTGCAAAAGGCTTGGCCATTTCACAAAGGCTATTTATTGCGCCTTTGCCAATCTGAATATGGCGGATGGAAATCGTATGCTGCCGGTCGCAGGTGCAGGGGAAAACCTGCCCGCAAAGGCTGGCAGCATTAGTAACACTGTTTGCAAGCATGGCACATATCTCCCCATACACGCGGCGGTTTTCACCCCGCGAAGGATTTCAGCAGTGAAAGAGCCCCTGCGGCTTCCTGCTCAAAATTTACCCGGACATTGGCCTCCATGCTAATGGTGCCGTTGTAGTTGATGCGCGTTAAGTGTTCCATCAGCGCGGCATAATCTTCCTCGTCGCCTTCACGGGGCAGGCTGCGCGATAAGGTGCGTGCCACATGCACGTGACGCAGCAGGCTGCCTCCATCCAGCACATTGGTCAATGGCTCGCAGGCCAAATTCATGTGATATGTATCTAAAAGCGCGCCAACGCTTTCGTCCTTCATCCTTCTTGCCAGGGCGCAGCTTTCGGAAAAGCGGTTGATGACATTGGATTCCTGCTTGTTCAAATGCTCAATGGCAATCACAAGGCCGTATCCTTTGGCCAGAAGAGCAAGCTTAAGCAAGAGGGAAGCCAACTGGTCCAGCGCCAGATCCAGCGAGGTACCTTGGGGTCTGTTGCGCGCGCCGGAGGAGCCAAACACGATCAGCTTGGCCCCTAGCCGCTGCGCCCGCTCCATGGCGGCCTGAGCATAAGCCAACGCGCTGGTGTGATCGGCGCCGGGGCCGGTTAATCGGTAGCTTCCGGGAAAGAAATTGTTCATGGTCAAGCAGGGCATATCGCAGCGGTGGAGCATCTCCAGAGGACCGTCACGGAAAGCGGTTTCTCCCAGGCTCATCACCTGCGCCAGGGGCAGCTCCACATAGTCATAGCCCAGCTTTTTGAGTACGGGGATGCGATCGTAGCCGATACCGGCCGAGTCTTGTGCGCCCATGCTGACGCAATAGCCGAATTGCATTTTTTGGTCCCCTTTCCAGTATGCAGTTGTATATGGTGCTATAGTACCTCTTTTTCCACTGTAATGCAAAGTTGAATTTTTGTCAACTAGGTTTCATTTTTCTATTTCCAAATGCAAAGGCCTGTGCTATAATGCAGAAAAAGCGGGGAGATGTGCCGCAATTCATGGCGGAAAACCCGCATCAAACGTTGGGATGTGTTGTTTTATGGGAAAGGGACTTGCCGAGAAAACCATGGGTATCATTCATGCTGCTGTATTTACCGCAAGTGTTGTTGAAAGGTATGCACAAGAAATCATGCCTGAGGTACAAATTATGCACCTGGGCGATGATACCATTCAGCGGGACAATCTCGCTGCGCCGGTGGGCACCATCCCCAAAGTGAACTTTTTTAAATTTGCCACATACGCACGGTTTCTCGAGGAAGCAGGCTGTGATTTGATCATGCTCGGTTGCTCTACGTTCAACCAGGCGGTGCAGCACGCCCGCCCCATGATCTCAACGCCGCTGCTGAACATTGACCGGCCCATGATGGACCTGGCGGTAATGGACGGCAAGCGGGTGGGGATGATCGGTACGCTGCCCTCCACCATGCCCTCCTCCGAACGGCTTTTAAGAGAAGCGGCCAGAGATGCAAATCGTGAAGTTGAGGTGTTTCCCGTGCTGTGTGCCGAGGCGTTTACGGCGCTCCGGGCCGGTAACAGGGAGCTTCACAATCAAATGCTGCTGGAACAGGTAGACACACTGTCCAAGCAGGTGGATGCCATTGTTTTGGCCCAGGTATCCATGTCTGCGTTGGAACCTGAGCTTACAAATACAAGGGTACCTGTGTACAACAGCGGCCGCACAAGCTTTATGCGGGCCAGGCAGATGCTGCTGGAGATGGAGTAATCTGTTTGCTTGATAAGGAGGAACGTTGTGTGAAGCTGCTTTCCTGCCTGAAATATGGCCTGCTGGCGGTACATGTGGCCGCCAGCGGGGCGATTTGCATGATGGCGGATACTGCGCTGCGCTCTATGCTCGTTCTGTCCGGTATAAGATCCAGCCAGGTGAGGAGCCTGCAGTTCGTGTTGCTGGCCCTTTTGGCAGTGGGTGTTTTGGTAGGCACCGCCCTTGCGGACAGGCGGTTCAGCAGGGCTAAAAACGCGGCGGCGCTGCTGGCAAGCGCTTGTAGTTCTTTCGCCCTTCATGGGGCGGTGTTCGGGCTGCTGGCGCTGATGCCCACTCTGCATGGGCTTTTAAACTGGTTTGTATGCATTTCAGCGTTCCTGTTCAGCGCGGCCCTTTTAGTAGGCCGCGCTTTGCTTTGCGCCAGAATAAACAGTCGTACATAAAAAGCAAACAAAACATTTGACAAGGTGTTGACAATTCAACCAGGTTGAATTATACTAACCTCAAGTGGAAACCGGGTTGAATAAAGGGAGCAGCGCTCCTAAAAATAGGGAGCCGTTGACAAATCACGTATACGGTTCTATGCTGGAAGGCAAAAGCCATATGTGATAGGAGAATGAGGATGGAAATAGGCAGCAACATCCGCAGAATACGGCTTCAGGCTGGGCTGACCCAGCAGGACTTGGCCAATGGCTGTGGGCTGACCAAGGGTATGATCTCTAAGGTGGAAAATGGTGTCGTCGTACCCGCGCTGGGCACACTGACCCGTATTGCTGCTGTCTTAAAGGTAAAGGTCGCAACGCTAATGGAGGCAGACGACCAAAACGGAACGGTCATGACCCTAAACCCCTTTGCCGATCCCGGCAAGTTTGTGATGACGGTCTTGGGCTACAGTATTTTCAGCCCGGCGGCCGGTAAAATGGATAAGCGTATGCAGCCTATCATGATCTGCGCGAAAAAAGGTGAGGTCAAGCGCCATCTGGTATCCCATCAGGGCGATGAGTTTTTATTTATATTCGAAGGTGAAATGAACTTTAAGGTGGGCGAGGAGACGCATCTCCTGCGCAAAGGCGACAGTCTGTATTTCGATGCGCTTCAAAAGCACGGCATTGTATCTGTGCCCAGCGAAGTGAAATATCTGGACCTGTTTGTCGGCCACCAGTACACGGCGCCCACAGAGGCAGGCGAGGAAATCATCGACTGAAGCGTTCGGTAAAAAAGAACACTTTCGCCGGTGGCTTATTTGCTGTACCTAAAAAGAGCGGGGCGCACCCTTTTCTTACTGATTCGGCAAATCCATGCCGGAAAAACGGCTGGGTTGAATATACCGAAAAGGAGGAACCACAGGTGAAAAAGCTCTTGTCTTACGCGTTGACGCTAGTTCTCATCCTGGGCCTGATCCCCTATGGCGGCTTTGCGGAGACCACGTACAACGAATCTCCGCTATTGGCGCAAAAGGTTGCAGCAGGCGAGCTGCCCGCGGTGAAGGACCGCCTTCCCCTTGAACCCTATGTTTCCAAGGCTGCTGAAATCGGCGTGTACGGCGGTACGTTCCGCGGCGCGGGCTTTGGCCCGACCCATGGGCAATTGGATACCGAAGGCATGCGTTTTACAGGCTTGCTGCGCCTTCTGCCCGATGCCATCACCACCGAGCCTTTCATTTTGAAAAGCTATGAGGTCAACGAGGCGTTTACCGAGTATACCTTGCATCTGCGCGAGGGGATGAAGTGGTCCGACGGCGAGCCCTTTACGGCGGACGACTTTGTATTCTGGTATGAAGACATTACCATGAATCCGGAAATCACCGCCGCCGTGCCGGCGCTGTGGCAGGCCGGCCGCATTGAGAAGGCAGACGACTATACGGTGAAGGTGCTCTTCTCCAGTTCCATGCCTTCCTTCCTGGTCAAAATGCAAAAGGGCGATATCGTCAACCGTGTTTTCGCCGCTAAGCACTACCTGACCAAGTGGCATATCAAGTACAATCCCGACGCAGACAAGCTGGCCAAGGAAGAAAACTATGAAAACTGGGCGCTGGCTTTCAAAGCTCATGCAGACCGTGGGCAGACCGGCACGGACCTCGGCCCGGATGTCACGCCTTGGGTCATGTACAACATCGATACCAACGGCAACAAGTATTTTGCACGCAACCCCTACTACTTTGTGGTGGATGCAGCAGGCAACCAGCTGCCCTACATCGACGAGCAGATGTGTGTCATTGTGGCTGATGCCCAGACCCGTACCTTAAAGCTAATCAGCGGCGAGCTGGATGCCGCCGGTGAAAACCCCCTGCCGGTCAAGGATTACACCCTGTACAAGGAAAACGAGAACAACGGCAACTACAATGTGTATCTGTTCCAGAACAGCCGCGGTTCCGACGCCGCCTTCACCTTTACCCAGACCTTGAAGGATGATACCTTGAGCGGACTGTTTACGAATGTGAAGTTCAGGGAAGCCATGTCCCTGGCCATCGACCGCGATGCCATTAACGAAACGTTGTACTTTGGCCTGGCGGAAGTCAGGCAGGCTGTGCCCCCTGCCAACACCAGCTTCTATGAGGACTGGATGGGCGAGTACATGGTGCAGTTCGATCCCGAAGGTGCTGCCCAACGTTTGGATGAACTGGGCTGCAAATGGGATGAAGCCAAGACCGTTCGCTTAATGCCCGATGGCCGGCCCTTCAATATCATTGTGGAATCCACCGAAGAGTTTGCGCCGGTTGGTGAAATGGTGGCTGAAATGTGGACCGCAGTGGGTGTGAAAACCACGTTTAAGCAGCAGGAGCGCTCCTACGCACGTGAACGTTACGCCGCCAACGAGCGCGACGCACAGGTGTTCACCTTTGACAACGTGGCTGAACCTAGCCTGTATGCCCAGTATTTTGACAAAATCTATCCCCCCTTCTCTGAGAATAGCGAAATCGGCCAGGCACCCCTGTGGGCTGAATGGTTCAACACCAAGGGCGCCAGCGGCATGGAACCCCCGGAGGAGATAAAGAAGCTGCGCGCGGACATTGATAAGGTGGTTACGCTCAAGCAGGGCAGTGAGGAATACCTGACCTTGGGCAAAGAGATTCTGACCTACTTTACCAAGCAGCTGTATTTTATCGGTATTACTGTTGCCCCCCGCGTAATCATTTTGAACCGCGACCTGGGCAATGCTCCGGCAGAAGGCATCTTCGCCAACGACTATAACTTCTGGTATCCCTTTAACTGCGACGCTTGGTATTTTAAACAGTAATGCTTTTTTCGATAAAGTGGCGTTGCCACTTTATCGAGTTTGCACCCTTCATCTGTATGCTGAGCATGCGGCCGATGAAGGGTGCAAGGTAACCTTGCTGCGCAAGCCCCCAAAATCGCCGGGGATTTGCCCATTTTTCCGGCTTCGCCAATCCAATTCATCAAGGCAAAACCAATAAGACAGGCAAAGCCTGTAGCCGAATTCGTATTGACAATCGGAGGGGTTTGCCTTTCCGATACAGCCCAGGGGACATGCATTTTAATAATAGCCTGGAACCAAAGCCTTGGGAGGTATTGGAGGGCCAAGGCCCTCCAATAGAAAATCGAAAATCAGCGACATGTGCGGTGATTTTCGCAGGAATTTTGAAGAAATTCCTTCCTTACAGAATTTCCTGCCCGTCCTGCCATGCACGGGCAGCGCACCTAAGCCCCGCGCATGGCAGGACAAGGAAATTCTGCAAAGGCTCGTGAAAAACGCGCAAGCGGTTTTCATGACTAAAGGGGGTAGCCCGAATGAAAGCATATATCCTCCGGCGGCTTTTCTATATGGCGGTGCTGCTGGTTGTTGTGTCCGTATTTGCATTTATCGTAATCCAGCTGCCGCCGGGCGACTACCTTAGCACTTACATTGCTCGCTTGCAGGCGGAAATGGGTACGGTAGATCCGGCGACCATCACAAATCTCAGGGTGTCCATGGGCCTTGACAAATCGCCTGTGGAGCAATACTTCCTTTGGGTGGGTAACATGTTCAAAGGAGACTTTGGCCGATCCTTTGAATGGAAGCGGCCCGTGGTGGAATTAATCCGCGACCGCCTGCCCATTACACTGCTTTTGTCCATTCTCACCACCATCGTGACGTACGCAATCGCCATTCCCCTTGGCATCTTTTCCGCACGAAAGCAATATTCCGTTCGGGATTACATTTTTACCGTGCTGGGCTTTATCGGCCTTGCCACGCCCAGCTTTTTTGTGGCCCTGGTGCTTATGTTTATTTCCAGTACCGTGTTTGGGGTCAGCGTAGGCGGCATTGTTTCGCCGGAGTTTGTGAACGCGCCTTTTTCCTTTGCCATGCTCCTGGATGTATTGAAACACCTGCCCATCCCCGTGTTCGTGATCGGCTTTGCCGGCATTGCCAGCACCATGCGCATTATGCGCTCCACGCTGTTGGATGAGTTAAAACGGCCTTACGTGGTGGCAGCCAGGGCCAGGGGCCTGGAGGAAGGGCAAATGATCCGCCGGTATCCTGTGCGGGTAGCCTTGAATCCCATTGCATCTTCCATGGGCTGGATGCTTCCCAACATCGTATCTGGTATGACGGTGACAGGCATTGTTTTAAACATTCCCACTGTCGGCACGCTTTTGTACAACTCCCTCCTGTCCCAGGATATGTATCTGGCGGGCGCTTGCATTATGATTCTATCGTTTCTGACGGTGATCGGCATGTTCCTTTCCGATATGCTTTTGATGCTCATTGACCCCCGCATCCGCATCGACCAGTAGCCTTGGGATCCTATGAAAAGGGGTACGCCTATGTTCAAACGGTGGATTAACAGAAATAAAGAGGAAGCCTCCGCCCAGGAGCGGCTGTTTATGGCCACCCAATGGCAATTGATGCTGCGCAAGTTCCGCCGCCATACATTGGCCAAGGCAGGGCTGATCGTGCTGGTCATATTATACACGGTGGTTTTATTCAGCGAGTTTTTTGCCATACAGGACTTTGGCAAGCGGGAGACAAAGCATATTTTACACCAGCCCATGGCCGTTCATTTCTTTCATGAGGGGAAGTTTATCGGGCCTTTTGTATACACCTACGACCGGGGCAACAACCCTGTGACCCTGCAGCGCACCTATACCGAAAACAAGGCGGAGGTTCACAAGCTTGGGCTGTTTCAAAAGGGCGATAGCTACAAGCTGTGGGACATCATCCCATCAGATGTGCACTTTGTGGGCACGGTGGACGGCGCACCTTATTATCCCTTTGGCACCGACGGCTCCGGCCGATGCCTGTTTTCCAGGACCATGCAGGGGCTACGGCTTTCGCTGACGGTGGGCTTGGTGGGCGTGTTCTTTACCTTTATCCTGGGCTGCGTTCTGGGCGGCGTTTCTGGCTTTTATGGCGGGTTTGCGGATATTATCATCCAACGGGTGATCGAGTTTCTATCCTCCATGCCCTCCATCCCCTTGTGGATGGCGCTGGCCGCAGCTATGCCCAAGGAGTGGACAACAGTGCAGGTGTATTTTGCCATCACCATCATCCTCTCGCTGATCGGATGGTGCTCCCTAGCAAGAACGGTCCGGGGCAAGATACTGCAGATGCGGGGCGAGGACTATGTGACCGCGGCCAAGTTGGCCGGCGCCACCGACTGGTATGTAATCGTCAAACATCTGCTGCCGGGCTTTGGCAGCTACCTGATCGTCAGCATTACGCTGTCGGTGCCAGGCATGATTCTGGGTGAAACGGCGCTGTCGTTTCTGGGCATCGGGCTTCGGTCGCCGGCGGTGTCGCTGGGTGTGCTTTTAAAAGACGCACAGAACATCAGCGCCATTGCCACCAGCCCATGGCTCATGATCCCCGGCCTTTTCATTGTGGCGACGGTCATGGCCTTCAACTTCCTGGGGGACGGTCTGCGGGATGCCGCCGATCCCTACAAGTGACGTAAGGGAAAGGAGGGCGCGTATGCTGAAGGAAAATATACTCGAGGTTAGGGGCTTGAAAACGTATTTCAAGCTGTCAGAAGGCATGCTCAAGGCCGTGGATGATGTGGATTTGACACTTCGCAGCGGCAAGACACTGGGCATTATCGGCGAATCGGGCTGCGGTAAAAGTGTGACAGCCCACTCCATATTAAACACCGTGCAGACGCCGGGCAAGTTATACGGCGGCAGCGTCATGTACAGAAACCGCAAGGGTGAGGAGCATGATCTGGCGGCGCAGGAGCCTAACAGTCCGCTGATGCGTGGCGTTCGGGGCCGGGAGATTTCGATGATCTTTCAGGAGCCCATGACCAGTATGTCGCCGGTGTATACCATTGGCCGGCAGATCACCGAGGCGTATTTGACCCATCAACCGAAGGTGGATAAGGGAACCCGCCGGGAGGCTGAAGAACGGGCAATTGAGATGCTGACCAAGGTGGGTATGTCAAATCCAAAACAGCGGATGCAGGATTATCCCCACCAGCTATCCGGCGGCATGTGCCAGCGGGCCATGATTGCCATGGCGCTGATTTTAAATCCTGCTATTCTGATCGCCGACGAACCTACCACTGCCCTGGACGTAACCGTGCAGGCGCAGATTACTGATTTAATGCTTGGCTTGCAGGAGACCACGGGCATGTCCATGATTTATATCACCCATGACATGGGCGTGATTGCCGAGGTGGCTACCGACATTTGTGTCATGTACCTGGGCCGGGTGGTGGAGGTTGGCTCCAATCGGCAGATTTTTGAGAACCCCGCACATCCCTACACGGTGCGCCTTTTGCGATCCATACCAAGGCTGGGACGCAGGGTACCGGGGGCAAGACTGGACGCCATTCGCGGCAATGTGCCCATGCCCCTTGACCCCAAGGCTGAATGCGGCTTTGCATCCCGCTGTCTGGAGGCCGACAAGGGTCTGTGTGAACTGGGCGTGCCCGATCTTTATGAGGTGGAGCCCGGCCACTTTGCCCGCTGCTTCCGCTTGAAGGAAAGGGGGAGTAAAGGGTGATTGTTGAAAAGTTTGTCAATACCGGCGAAGTGCTGCTGGAAGTCAAGAACCTGAAAAAGTATTACCCCATTGAGGCTGGCATGCTGCGCAAGCAGGTGGGTATGGTGCGGGCGGTAGACGACATCAGTCTGTACATCAACCGCAATGAAACGCTGGGACTGGTAGGTGAATCTGGCTGCGGCAAGACGACCTTAGGCCGGTGCATACTGCGGGCTATTGAGCCTACCAGCGGTGAAATCTACTTTCATATGGAAAAAGGCAAGCCGCCAGTGGAAATGGTGGGGCTGGATAAAGCGGAACTGCAGAAAATACGCCGGCAGTTGGCGCTTGTTTTTCAGAACCCCTATTCCTCTCTGGACCCCAGGATGACGGTGCTTCAAATCATTGCTGAGCCCATGCTGCTAAATGGCTTTCAAATGGAGGAAGCCCGTGAGAGGGTCAAAGAACTGATGGATATGGTGGGCTTGGAGGTCAAGCACCTAAACCGCTACCCCCATGCCTTTTCCGGCGGCCAGCGGCAGCGTATCGGCATTGCCAGGGCTCTGGCCTTATCACCCCAGTTCGTAGTGGCCGACGAGGCGGTATCCGCTCTGGATGTTTCGGTGCAAGCCCAGATTTTAAATTTGTTGCAGGATTTAAAAGAAACCGTCAAGCCCACCTTTTTGTTTATTGCCCATGACCTGTCGGTGATTGAACATGTCAGCGACCGGGTGGGGGTGATGTACGTAGGCCGCATGGTAGAGTTGGCGCCTACTGATGAAATTTATTTGCGACCCAGGCACCCTTATACCGAGGCGCTGCTATCAGCCATCCCCCGTACCGACGGCCAGCAGCGCAAAAGACGCATTCTCTTGCCGGGGGAGGTGGCCAACGCCGCCAAACTGCCCACAGGCTGCTGTTTCCATCCCCGGTGCAGGTACCGCGTAAAGCAATGTGAGCAGGAAGTGCCCCAGTGGCAGGAGGTTTCCACCGGCCATTATGTGGCCTGTCACCGGGCCCAGGAGCTTGAATTGCGGGGCGTTAACGAAATGACTGACATACAGGCGCAAGCATAATAGGAGGAGAAATTTATGTCTGAAAAAGTTACCGTACATGTAGACGCTGGCAAATGGCTGAACAAACTGGACCACACCTGGAACTACATCGGCTATGATGAGTGCAACTATACCCACTCTCCCGGCGGTATCGCGCTGATCGAAAAGTTTGGCAAGCTGGAAAAGCCCTATTACATGCGGGCCCACCACATGCTATGCACTGGCATCCTACATGGCTTTTACAAGTGGGGCTCCACCAACGCCTACATCGAGGATGAAAACGGCAACCCCATTTATAACTTTGACCTGATCGATGAAATGATCGATATCTGGCTGAATAATAACTGCAAGCCGTTTTTTGAGCTGGGCTTTATGCCGCGCGATCTGGCCGACCCCCGTGATGCCGAAAACAAAACGAGCTACCAGGTGGCTTATGGCATAAGCGAATACCAGCGCATTGGCTGGGCCATGCCCCCCAAGGATTATCAGAAGTGGTACGACCTGATTTACGCCCTGGTTTCCCACTGCGTCAGCCGCTATGGCCAAAAGGAAGTGGAAACCTGGTATTGGGAAATGTGGAACGAGCCGGACATCTTCTATTGGCGCGGCACAGTGGATGAATTCAATAAGCTCTATGATTATACTGAAGCTGCTGTTCATAAAGTGCTGCCTACTGCCCGCTTTGGCGGCCCAGCCACCTGCGGTGAGATGGACCCCAACGGACGGGCCAGCCGGTTTTTGCGTGCATTCCTCACCCATATTAAGGAGGGCAAAAACTATGTAACCGGTGAAACCGGCACCCGTATCGACTACACCTCCTTTCACACCAAGGGCGGCGGATACCGCTTTGACACCCTGGCCAAAAAGCAGATTCCCTCCGTCAAGGCGCTGGTGGAAAACGTCCGCACCCAGGCATCGATTATCAAGGAACTGGGTTACGGTGACCTGGAATGCGTATTGAGCGAGGCTGATCCTGACGGCTGGGCCGCCGGCGGCCGGTATGACAACTTTAACTTGAATTTCCGCAATACTGAGTACTATGCTTCCTATGTGGCCTCCTCCTATAAAAACCTATACGACCTGGCGGAAGAAATGAACATGGATATCAGGCCCCTGGCCTGGGCGTTTATGTTTGAAGGTGAACGCTGCTTCGAGGGCACCCGCACCTTTACCACCCAGGGCATTGACAAAGCGGTATTCAACCTCTTTAAGCTTTACGCCCGCTTGGGTACCCAGCGCATTGCCCTAACCAGTAGCCGTGATGTGGACCCCTGCAAGTTCGAAGACCTAAACGGCTATAAGGAAGGCCCCGAGGTGGATGGCTGGGCTACCATCACCAATGAAAATGCTGTACAGGTACTGCTCTATTGCCACCATGACGACTGGGATGTGAAGGAAACCTACGACATTGATCTTACGCTTGCAAACCTGCCTTTTAACGGCAAGGTCAAGGTAAAGCACGCCCGAATCGACGCGGAGCACTCCAACGCTTATCAGGAGTGGGTACGCCAGGGCAAGCCCAATTATCCAAACGAGGGGCAGTATGCGGCCATCAAGGGAAAAGAAGGAATTGAACTGTGCGAAGCGCCAGAAACGGTGCTAGTCCATGAAGGTAAATTAGAGCGCCGTTTTACCCTGCCTACCCATGGTATTTCCTTTTTGACAATCGAAAAGGTATAATGTACCATAAACCCATTGGGAAGGAGGCATACCATGACAACAGAAGAGTTGGTAAAAAAGGCGGCGCAGCTTCGCCGTGACGTAGCTGCCATGATTGGGCCGGAGAAGGTGGGGCACCTGGGCGGCTCCTGCTCGCTGGCAGACATTGTGACAGTGCTTTACTATGATGTAATGCGCCATGATCCGCTTGTGCCCAATTGGGAGGAGCGGGACAGGTTTTTGCTATCCAAGGGCCACGCGGCGCTGATACAGTATGCTGCGTTGGGCGATTTGGGCTATTATCCCAAAGATGAGGAAGCGACCTTAAAGACCCTGGGCAGCCGGCTGCAAGGCCACCCGGACATGCGCAAACTGCCGGGGATTGAGGCCAATACCGGCTCCCTGGGCCAAGGGCTTTCCATTGCCGCCGGCATGGCGGCAGGGCTGAAATGCAGCGGCCAGGATGCAAGGGTCTACTGCTGTGTGGGTGATGGCGAGCAGGCGGAAGGTCAAATATGGGAAGCGGCCATGTCTGCCGCAGCCTTTAAACTGGATAACCTGACTGCTGTGGTGGATATTAATGGACTGCAGGCTACCGGCACGGTAGCAGAGCGGTTTGATACTAGGCCCTACAAAGAAAAATGGGCGGCCTTTGGCTGGTATGTGATGGAGATTGACGGCCACGATATAGAGCAAATCCGTGAGGCGTTTTATGCTGCCCGTGAAACAAAGGGAAAACCCATCGTGATACTGGCCAAAACCATAAAGGGAAGGGGCTTTGCCTTTGCTGAAAATGTAGTGGCCTTCCACAACGGGGCTATGACAAAAGAGCAGTTTGAACAGGCCATGGCGGAAGGCGGTGTTGTGCAATGAAGTTTTCCAATCAGCGAACGGCCTACGGTGAAGAACTGATCAGCCTTGGCCGGGAAAACCCCGATATCGTGGTGTGTGAGGCCGACCTTGGAAAAAGCACCATGACCTTTGGTTTCTCACAGGCATTTCCCAAACGTTTTTTTGAAATGGGCATTGCCGAAGCCAATATGACCTCCTTTGCCGCAGGGCTTTCGCTCACTGGTAAGGTTGCCTTTACCAACTCCTTTGCAGTGTTTGCCGCCGGCCGGGCGTATGATCAAATTCGCCAGGGCATTGCCATCGGCCGGCTGAACGTGAAGATCGCAGGTTCCAGCGCGGGGCTTTCCGACTTTGGCGATGGGGCCACCCATCAGGCCATTGAGGATATAGCCATCATGCAGGCCATTCCCAACATGACGGTGTTGGTGCCGGCAGACGCGCCGCAGCTGCGCGCCATGATGCGCTGGCTCACAGCGTATGACGGGCCGGTATACCTTCGGATTTCACGCAATGATTTGCCGGAGGTCACGGGCGAAAATCCTGATCCATTGGCCCCTTGTGTACTTCACGAAGGTAGCGATGCGGCTGTCATTGCCTGCGGCGTCATGGTTGCCAAGGCGCTTGAGGCTGCACAATTGCTGCAAAAAGAAAATATCAGCCTTCGTGTGATTAACGTGCCTTGCGTAAAGCCCTTCCCCGAACTACCGCTGAAGGACATGCTTACAGGGGTGAAGGTTATTGTTACCGCCGAGGAGCATTCGGTGATCGGCGGACTATCCGCGACCGTATCCTGGGCACTTAGGGGCGATGGCCGGCCCTTGGAGGCTGTGGCAGTGATGGATACCTTTGGCCAGTCGGCCCTAAATGTGGATGATTTGATGAAGCACTATCACCTTACAGCGGAAGATATTGCCATCAAGGTGCGGGAAGCGCTGAAAAAGGCTAAGTAAGGAGGAGATACAATGCAGAAAATCGGCTTTGTCGGCCTTGGCATCATGGGCAGGCCCATGGCGAAGAATCTTCTCAAAAAGGGCTATGATCTGACGGTATATGATATTGTGCCCGAATCTGTCAACGCTCTGGCCGCGGCAGGCGCAAAGACGGCTGCCAGCTGCCGGGAGGCGGTGGCAGGGGCAGACGTGGTAATTACCATGCTGCCCAACTCCCCCCATGTCAAAGAAGCCGTAAGCGGAGAAAACGGCATTCTAGCCGGAGCGAAAAAAGGCGCCATTCTGGCTGATATGTCCTCCATATCCCCGGTTGCGGCCAAGGAAATTGCCAGCGAATGCAAAGTGGCCGGCGTTACTTATCTGGATTGCCCCGTCAGCGGCGGTGAGCCCAAAGCGGTGGACGGCACCTTGTCAGTGATGTGCGGCGGGCCGGAAGAAGCCTTTGCGGCTGTTAAGGATATTCTTTTATGCATGGGTGCTTCCGCTGTATTGGTGGGGGATGTGGGCAGTGGCAGCATGACCAAACTGGCCAACCAGATCATCGTAGCCGTCAACATTGCCGCTATGGGCGAGGCCATGGCTCTGGCCGCTAAATCCGGCGTAGATCCAGCCAGGGTGTACGATGCGATTAAAGGGGGCCTGGCCGGGTCCACCGTGCTAAACGCCAAAATGCCCATGGTTTTAAACCGAAATTTCCAGCCGGGCTTTCGTATCGCGCTGCACATCAAGGATTTGAACAACGCATTGGAAGCAGGCAAGGATGCAGGAATGCCCCTGGAATTGACGGAGCGCATGCTTTCGATGTTTGCGGAGCTGGACGGAACGCAGGATCACAGCGCCTTGGTGCAGCATTTTGAAAAGCTGGGGAACGTGACAATTACGTCCATCGGAAAATAAGCCGCAACCGATGACAGCTTAATGACTGCACAAAACCAATGGTATCATCCATGATGCTCCAGTGATTGTATAATGGGAGCATGCCACTGATATGGAGGATATCATGAGTAAAGTAATTTGTGAAACCAAAAGGTTGATCGTCCGAGAATATACTCCGCTGGATGGCGAAGCACTGGGTAGTTTTGCGGGTAAAGATTTTATCGTAAAATGGCTGCCGGACTGGGCTGGTGCCAGTGAATGGGCCACACCCTGGATTGAAGGCAAGGTTATGAATGGCTACCAGGTCGACGATCCTAAAAAGGCAATGCTGTTTTATGCGGTTGTGGAAAAGCAAAGCGGCTGCCTGATTGGCAATGCGGGCATTTGCTCCTCTGTGGAAAACCAGGTTGCGGCTGCGTATTTCATTGATGAGGAATTCAAGTGCAAGGGTTATATAACGGAAGCAATGGCGGCTCTGATGGATGCCTCGTTTAAAAAGTATGGTATGGGTTTTATCATTGCAACCATTCAGCCAGGGAACCTGGCTTCCATTGCTGTGGCCAAAAAGCTTGGCTTCCATCTTGTCAAAACCATTATGATGCTGGATGATGGGCAAACGGAAGAGCTGCCCTTTCACTATTTTCGGCTGGATAACCCAAACGAGTAAAATTATTACTATATGTTAGAAGCGATTCAGGGAGGGAAGTGCTTTTACCGCGCTTCCCTTCTTTGCTTACATACAGCAAACATCGATTCCCCGTATCTAGGCTAGAAGGGCTTAGGCACTTAAAGGGAAAACATGAGATGTCCAAGACGATGAATGGGGGGCCTCGTCCTTTATTATGATGTGTGGAATCAGTATGAATACCCCTTAAAATGCAGACCGTACCATGCTCCATTTACCGATCCTAACTCATCCATGGTTGCATTCCTTCCCGCCATGAAGTATACTGAGTGAAAGATTCCAGATGGGGAACCCTGTATCTTGGGTGTTAATTTGTGCGTTCAGGAGGTGGCATCATGCGTTTGACCATGATCAGCATCGGTTCAACAGGTGATGTACGACCTTATGTGATATTGGGTCAGGAACTGACACGGCGGGGCCATACAGTGCGTATCGCGGCTTTCAGCCCCTTTGAGAAAATGATCAGAGAGGCAGGTCTTGACTTTTATCCCTTGGCGGGTGATGTGGTAAAGTTTATGGCCAGCATCATGAAGCCGGGCACCAACGGCATCAATTATCTGCAGCGGGTACAAAACGCCATCAAGGAAGTGGCCGGTCCGCTGCTTCAAAATATGCAGTCCGCCTGTGATGGGGCCCAGGCCATTATCACGACATTCTTTGGCTCCAGCATGTATTCCATTGCTGAAAAGAATAATGTGCCCTGCATACAGACACAGTATTATCCCATGGATTATAATGACGCGGTGCCCATTTCCTCCGCGCCGGGGTTAAAGGCCGGTAAGGCCTGGAATAAGATGACCTACAAGGTGGGTTATCTGCTCATCAACTCCCTGGAGCGCAGGTACCTGACCGGTTGGCGCAAGGAGCAGGGCATGCGGGTGCGAAAAATCCGGCCCAAGCCCGATTACACCGTGAATGGCCATCAAATTCCGGTACTATATGCCGTCAGTCCGTTGCTGATGCAAAGGCCCACCTATTGGAAAGAGCACATTCACATGACCGGATTCTGGATGGAGAATGTAACGCCAGATTTTACCCCGGATGCTGCTTTGGAAGCCTTTTTGAAGGCGGGAGAAAAGCCTGTATACATTGGTTTTGGTTCCATGGTTTCCGGGGATATGGGCAAGACCCTTTCCATTGTGCTGGAGGCGGTGGAAGCTTCCGGTGTGCGGGCGATACTGCAAAAGGGTTGGGGCGGTGCAGACATTACGGCTAATTCCAACCGCATTTATGTGGCTGACTACATTCCCCACGACTGGCTATTTGAACAGGTGGCCGCCGTGGTGCATCATGGCGGCGCCGGTACAACAGCCGCTGGCTTAAAGGCTTGCAAACCTACGTTGATTATACCCTTTGGCGGTGACCAACCGTTTTGGGGCATGCGGGTACGGGCGTTGGGCCTAGGGCCTAAGCCTATCCGCCGGGAGTTTTTGACTGCAGAAAAGTTGACAAAGGCGCTGGTCAACCTGACACAGACCAAGTCCTATTGCGTGGCCGCCAAGGAACTGGGTATGCGTCTTCGCGAAGAGAACGGCACCAGGATTGCCGCCGATATCATTGAAGAAGAGATACACAAGTGGCTTTCGGAAGGCGGAAAAGAGGCATAAACGGCTTCGACTGGCTCCTTTTGAAAGCGACTATCTGCGAAGTTGACTGGGGATTTGGAAGCGGCCAGGGTCATGAAGCAGACCATTGCGTCAGCATGATTGCCGTGTATCTGCAAAAGGCTGCTATCATTTGGGCGAATTTAATCTGTTAAAAGTTGAGTCAGAGTACACTGCAATTACATACAGCATGCCCAATGGCCAGATGCTGTAATCCTTGCCAAACACATGCATCTGTGCTACAATGATCCGCGCGCATGTTCTCGTAGCTCAGCAGGATAGAGCGTCCGCCTCCTAAGCGGAAGGCCGTGGGTTCGAATCCCGCCGGGAACGCCATGAAAAGGGACATTAGTTCCAACAAAAGACTCGTCGAATGCGACGAGTCTTTTTCTGTACCGGCAAAAAGGGGTTGATATGGCGCGTTTCGTGAGATAATTTTCAGGGATACACGGCTAGACTCACGATACTATTTTTCTCAAGAATTTGGTCTGAATCGTTCTGAAAATCATGCACACCCCTGCAAACCCTTGTAGCGTGTTAAGCCCTTGTGCCAGACAGGTGCGTATTTATGTACTCCTCAAATTTGGCGATATTTTTCTTTATCTACATAACAAAGCCTAACACATTTGTTTTAATGAATGTTTGATCATAAGAAAGATTAACAACTTGTTAGCTTGACTATAGACTGGGAAATGAAGGCGCAGGAAGCAAAGGAGGGGAATTCTATCCCCCCCTTTTTTTCTCCACAATCTATATATTTGTATTGTAGTACTGATCGATATCACTGCATAGTCAGTATTATTATCGCCATTCTACCGCTCTTTTGCACTTCTTGTCACAATTTTCCTCTGTTCTAATCTACTGGCGTTCCAAAAGAATCATTTGGATTTTACTATCCGCTTCCGTGATAAACTGATCCAGAGACATCTTCTTTTGGCGGTAACGTTCAATCAGTGTATTAATTTCCGAACTGCCATCCTGGGCCTTATAGTTCAACAGATTCGCGGTGGCGGTAAAACACAAGGGCGCAAGCTCACGGTACCTAGCAATCGTCTCCGCGGAGACACTCCAGAGAAAGTCATCCTTTTTCGCAAGCATATCCTCATACCACTGTATATCGGTTTCGATATCCTTCTTTACTTCCGGCTTGGCCTTTTCCAGCAATTTCTTTTGCTTATCCAATTCCTCCTGCCACCCTGCCACCAGCTGCTCATTTCCCGGTAATGGAACAGGCTCATTATCATTTGGATACATCATGACATGCTGGTCGGGATTCATGCTCTCCAGCGCATTTTCCAGATATTTGAGCGCAAGATCCATATTCCGTGTGAGGGGATTGATGAAAAGCACCTCTATGAAGACGGGGATGTGCTTTGGCCCGCCTTCTTCTATAGGGAGGATCAACGGCTCAGCATTGGAACGATTCCGTACCATGGCATGTGCGCTGATCCAATCGCCGTAATCGATAAGCAGTGCATTGGCGTCCCTATCATCCTGCCTTGAATTGTTTGTGATGGTTTTGTTAAGTCTTTGCACATCCACTTTTTCCAAAGCCTGCATCATCGTACGGAACAGCGGTGTTTCAAAGGACAGTTCCCGTTTTTCCGCCTGGCAAGTGTATACATACTGGCTCATCGTAATTTTGAACAGGGTTTCGCCATAATCCGTAACACCCTGCAACAATTGCACATCTGGGTACTGATCCTGGCCTTCCTCTGACCACCAAATGAGAAAGTCTAATAAGCCCAGGAAAGAACTTGGAACCTTGTCTTTCAGCCCGGCCTCCTCCCATACGTCGGGCATTATGCAAAGGCCACGACTGTCCATAAAGACCGGTACGGCATAGACCTTGCCGTCCTTAGAAACGGTGTCCTGAATAAAGGGATACATGTTCGCAATCTCCGTCCCAATCTCGGGTGAAGCGGACAGGTCTTGACAATAACCCTTGTTGATCAGGTTTTGAAGATCCTGATATTGTATGAGCAAACTATAGATATCATAGGAATTGTCGCCGGATACCATGGTTTGCACAAGCGTATCCGTACTGGTATAGTCTACATCATCTTTATAGGTGACAGGCGTCTGCGAATATTTCTGGGTAAAGGTAGAGGCGGCAGGCTCCAGTTGTCCACCATAGACGGATAGTGTTCCTGTAGGGGTAAAATTCGAATTGGTATTGCGTACAATCAAACCGCCCGGTGTGTTGAGCACATACAGGCTGCCAGGCAGCAATGCGGCGCTTAAGGCCCCGGCGTTGCCATCCATGTTGCCTGCGGGCACATATGCGATTTGAGCAGCGTTGCCAAAACCATTCATAGCCATCAGTTTGCTGGTGGTGGCATAATACAGTGTATCGGTTTCCTGCTGGTATACAAAGCCGAACGCCTCTGAATCCCCAAAGGTCACCTTGACAGAAACGGAGTTGTCTACCGGATCAACTATTGCCAAAGACGGCTTATCCGTTTTTTCAGCATCGAAGATTTTGACCAGCAGTTTGCCATCCTTATAGGGCGTCATATCCTGTGCGCCGGGGACATCAAGCACCTGTTTCTCCCCGGTCGCAAGGTCAAAGCCGGTGAGCACAGGCTTTTCATCCGCATCGTTATCACGGAACATGGCGTACAGCCTGTTCCCTGATATTCCAAGCCGGTAAACCTCCTTGACAACTGTCTTCTCATCCTTGGTTTGCGCAAGGCCTGTTAAGTCAAGCTGAATCGGAGTGCCTAATACCGCGTTTCCATTGTCAAATGTCAGTGGGAACAGCTTGCCGTTCAGCCAGTTCAAACCATAGATCGTATCCTTGCTGCTGACCAAAGCGTAAATCATTGTATCCGCCTTATCATTAAGGATCGATTTCGCCTCTTCATAATTGGCGTAATAGCCGTATTCCAAGCCGGCAGCCACCTTTATTGGTTTTTCCTGTCCAGCCATATAGGAATAAATTTCTTTCCCGCACAGGATATATACCGTATCCTCAATGGACGCCATTGTTGATGATACGTACGATTTGATCCCCCATTCGTTTCGTTGATCCTCTGTAAACAGCATGGCATCCCCTGGCGCGGCCAAGGCCAAAGGCATCAGGGTAAACAGAGTCAGGCACAGGCACATGAGTATAGTTGCTTTTTTCATTTGCAATCCTCCCAATCATTAGGCAGTTTCTGTTCTTTCGGAGGTTCCCGAAAGCGGCTGTCATAGAAATAGATGTCGAATGAAGCGTATATCTTTGTGTAGCAACTGTAAAACTTTGTAGGTCCCCGTAAGCACTATTACAATTTAGAAGCCGATGCTCTGTCTCATTCATCCAGAATTCATGTTTTTGCCTTGTTATGTCTTGCCCTCCTTGTATGTCATAGACGTCGTGTAATGGCTTACATATTTACGGATGGAAAGCAAAGGCTTGGCGTAAATGAAAACTGTTTCCTATGCGCAAAAATGTTACTGTCCCTTGTCCCTTCATGGGCGCGCTAGTATAATGATGACGGCGGCATGCGGGAGTATTTCGAACAGTTTCTATATGCGTAGCATGTATATTTTCTGAGGATGGTGGTATGAATGAAGTTCTATATCGCTTCTAGACTTGAAAATTTTACCCAAGTACAGGCTCTTTCCGGAAAACTAAGAGCTGCCGGATGGGTACATACTTTTGATTGGACTTACGATTGGACAAAACAGGGTTCTGTACATTTATCAAATAGAGAAACCTTAGAGTCTATAGGTAAGAAGGAGTTTGAAGGTGTATCAGACGCGGATATAATCATCGTACTGACACCGCAGGGCAGAGGTACGCATATAGAGTTGGGAATGGCAATAGCGCTTAATAAAACCATCTTCTTGTGTCATGCAGATGATACATACTTCAAATGTGATGATAATACATGCTCATTTTATTGTCTCCCGCAAGTAATTCAAGTAATTGGAAACACAGAAGAAATTGCAGAATCTGTATTAGGTTATAAACGCATAATATAAGTCAAATTTGTATCAAAGAAGGCCTAGTATCTCCCGAAAGGCTTGACACGGAGTAAACTCCAGGTGTTATTCTATTCTAGAGTGAATGATGGGAGGCGGACAGTATACATCAGGAATAGAATCCTGGCGTATTCCCAATGGGTGTGGCTGCCTGAAATTGTATAGCAAGTGTTTTATTGGGCAGGCGTATTTGCATCCCATTACAAGCAAGGCCGGGTCGATTTACAATGTGATGTTTGAATTTGGTGGCCGAATAACTGGGCATTCACCACAAATGCGGCCAGGGGTGGTATCAGGTGTGGGGTGAGCCTGCGCAGATGGTGTCAATATTTCTCCAGAGGTAAAACACTGGCATGGGGCTGCGGCAGACAGTTGATTTTCACATCTGGTTGTGTCAATGCCGGCAGAGAGGGCGGCCGTTGAATGGCTGGAGCTGGTGGAGAATCATATCCACTTAAAGCTTTCATTTTGAAAGGAGTTTGTGACAATGAATAATTTCATCTACGATGTACCAACAAGGGTGTACTTTGGAGAAAATCAGATCACACATCTGGGAGAAGAATTATCCAGGTATGGCAAGCGTGTGCTGCTAACCTATGGCGGGGGTTCCATTAAGAAGATTGGGCTGTATGACGCGGTGGTGGCACAAATCAAAGAAGCTGGCCTGACACTGTTTGAATTGTCTGGCATTGAGCCGAATCCCCGTATTGAGTCCGTGCGCAAGGGGGCACAGATCTGCAAAGACGAGAAGATCGATGTACTGCTAGCAGTAGGCGGCGGTTCTACACTGGACGCGACCAAGTTTATGGCCGCCGGCGCCTGTGTAGACTTTGATCCATGGGACTTCTTTTCAAAGCATGCGCCCATTGAGCGTGCGCTGCCTGTGCTTACGGTTTTAACATTGTCCGCCACCGGATCGGAAATGGACAATGGCGGCGTGGTTTCTAACCCGGAAACCCTGGACAAGATCGGTCGGGGTGACCCTAAGCTTCTGCCCAAGGTCTCCTTTCTTGATCCCACCACCACCTATACGGTGAGCCCCTATCAGACAGCCTGCGGCGCGGCTGACATGATGTCACACATTCTGGAGATTTATTTCAATATGGAACCCGACCTTTACATGCTGGATTGCTTTATGGAAGGCATGATGAAAACGATCATCAAATATGCGCCTATCGCCATGAAAGAGCCGGAAAATTATGAAGCCCGCGCTAACCTGATGTGGACCTCCTCCTGGGCGATTAACGGCTTTGCTAATGGCGGCAAGCGTCAAGCGTGGAGCTGCCATCCCATGGAGCATGAGCTGTCCGCCATTTATGATATTACCCATGGCCTGGGGCTTGCCATACTGACGCCCCGGTGGATGGAATACTGCCTGGATGAGACCACCGTATCGAAGTACTATCAGTTCGGTACCAATGTGTTCGGCATCGACCCCGCATTGAAACCGATGGCTGTTGCGAAGAAGAGCATCAAGATGCTTTCCGACTTTTTGTTTGGCACACTGGGGCTCAAGAGCACTTTCACCGAGGTCGGAATCGAAGAGAAAAAATTCCCTGTCATGGCAAAGAAAGCCTGTGGGGGTGGTATTCTGCCCGGTTTCAAGCACCTGAATCAAGACAATATCCAGAAGATTTTCGCTATGTGCCTTTGATGCCAACCGTGACAATGCCAATCTAAGAAATAATTCCTCGTGAAAAAAGACTCGCGCAGTTTGACGGCGAGTCTTCTTCTATGCCAAAAAGTGAAACGGGGATATCATCTTGGCATGTGGGTTTGCGGTAAATATACAAGGCGGATCACTAGAAAAATCACTGCCGCTTTTCATGCCTCATATATTTTCCGCAGTTCATTTACATCCAGTTTCTTCATTTGCAGCATGGCTTCCATCAAACGCTCTGCTTTTTCTGGGCTGGCATTCTCCATCAGTTCATTAAATTCGATGGGGGTGACTTGCCAGGATACGCCAAACTTATCCTTAAGCCAGCCGCATTGCTGTGCGTCGGGGTCACCGCCCTCCTTCAGCTTGTCCCAGTAGTAGTCAGCCTCCTCCTGGGTATCGCAATTGACGATGAAGGAGATGGCTTCGTTGAATTGAAACACAGGGCCGCCGTTAAGGGCTAGAAAATCCTGACCATCCAGCGTAAACTCCACTGTCATGACTTCGCCTTCCTCCATGCCGTGTATCTCATGGCCGGCCTTACCGTAGCGCATGATTCTGCCAATGGCGGAGTTGGGGAAAATGGAGGTATAGTAGCGGGCCGCTTCCTCAGCGCGCGTGTCGAACCATAGGTTGGGTACAATTCTTGCGATTTTGCTTGCCATAGCGTCTGCTCCTTTTTTGTTTTGTTTATAATATCATACCCATGTGGAACGTATAAGAAACAAATCCCTCCCTGCTGTCCAAAGGCAGCAGGGAGGGATTTGTTGCGTGATTAAAGGACTATTTCAGTTCCCATCCACACCGGCTTGCTCGCATCCGCAGAGCGGGCAGGCATTGTTTTGCATCATTCTTCCCCGGCGGTTGTTCATAAAACGGTTTGCCATGCCGCCGCGGCCATTGTTTCCCATTTCAGCACCGCGAATAAAGGCATTCAAATGATTTTGCGACGCATTTTTCAAGGCGGTGAAGGTAGTTACAAGGCTGGCAGGCAGATCTGTTTGAGCAAGAAATGCTTCGTACATGGCAATGTTCTGCGTTTCTGCCTTTACACCAAGTGCATAGGCTTCTTCCAGTGTTGTCGGCACGGTAACAAGCTCCTTTGCCTTGTTTTCAGGCACCGGGTAACCAAGGGCCTCCAGCTGTGCGGTAAGGGCTGTGATATGCACGCCTTCCGCACGAATCAATTGATTCAGGCGTACCGTTCCTGGGAAGGCGGCAAGCAGCGCTTCATACTCTGCCTGGGCCTTGTACTCATCCTCTATGGCCATGGTCAGCATCTCTTGAGATGTGTACGTTTTTCCGGGCACGAGGGAGGCGGCACCAAAGGTTCCTTCCGCCTGGGACACAAGGGGCAGCGTGAATGTGAGCAGCAGAGCGAGTGTGGTCAGTAAAATCAAGGAACGTTTCATTGAGCAGCCTTCTTTCTTTTATATACTGCGCTTTTGCGCTGATCAAAGAATAACGAAAAAGTGTGGCGGAAGTTTGTTTTTTTACGCCTCCTTTTGTGGTGATTTGAGAAAGGGCCAAGACGTGCTATGACACAATTTTGCCACGTTTATGCGGTATGCTGTGATATAATAAAAGAAAAGCGGAGGAGCGTATGGCAAAGGTACTGATTGCAGACGATCACCATCAAATTGCTTCCATATTGGAAGAATACGTAAAAAACGAAGGCCATACGCCATTTGTTGCTGCGGATGGTCTTGAAGCACTGAAGCTATTTCAAAGTGTAAACCCGGATGTGGTGCTTTTGGATGTGATGATGCCAAAGCTGGACGGCTTTGCCGTCTGCCGGGAAATACGAAAAACTTCTACTGTACCAATCATTATGGTCACAGCCAGGGGCGAAGATTTTGAGAGAATCATGGGCCTGGATATCGGGGCTGATGATTATATCGTCAAGCCCTTTTCTCCGGCTGAGGTCATGGCAAGGGTCAGGGCGGTTCTGCGCCGGCTGGAGCAGAGGCAAGAGTCAAAAAAGCAGGCGTTTATCCATGGGAATTTGCAGATTCAACTGGATGATTACACAGCAAGGGTTGATGGGCAGGAAGTGCCTTTGACGAAAAAAGAGCTGGAGATATTGTGGACATTGGCAACACACAAGAACAAGGTTTTCTCCAGAGATAATTTGCTGGAAAGCCTGTGGGGATATGATTATTTCGGTGACAGCCGGACCGTGGATTCCCACATCAAAAGGCTGCGGGCCAAGCTGGAAGCATATCATCCCAGCGGATGGGAAATACGGACCATTTGGGGAGTGGGCTACAAGTTTGAGGTGATGACCGATGAAAAATAAAATCGCGCTCCGCTTGATCTTGTACTTTGCCGCGGCTCTGCTCATATTTGCGCTCATAGCCGGCACGTTGTTCCAAACACTGTTTGCGCGGCACGTGATTAATGTGCAGCGGGAGGAGCTGAAAAAGCGGGCGGTGGCAATGGCGGATACGCTGACCAATTATGTGGACAGCCCCCTTTATCGTAACATGATGGGCGGCGGCCAGGGCAGGTATGGCATGTACCTACGCATGCTCAACGATATTGCCATGACGGATGTATGGATCGTGGATGAGGATTTGCAACTGCTTACAGTTAGGCAAATGCTTTCTGCACAGCCAGCATACAGCGATCTGCCGGAGGATGCAGAAGCGCTGGTAAAGGAAGTGTTTGACGGGAAGGTGCCCTATAGCGAAGGGTTTAGCAGCATGCTTGGCGCAAAAACCTTAACAGTCGGCGCGCCCATCTTTCGCAACGGGAAGGTGGTTGGCGCGCTGCTTTTGCACGATGCTGTATCGGGAATGAAGGAGGCATCGAATCAGGGCACCCTGATCCTTGTATACAGCACAGGCGCCGCACTGCTTGTATCCATTATTCCCGCACTTCTTTTGTCCATGGCGTTCGCTGGGCCGCTGAATCGTATGAAAAAAGCCGCCCTGCGTCTGGCAGGCGGCGATTATGATGTGCAAACTGGCGTTAAGCGAAAGGATGAAATCGGAAAGCTGGCCCAGGCCATTGATAACTTAAGCGGCAAGCTGCGCCTGGCTAAAAAAGAAAGAGAACAGCAGGAGCAGATACGACAGGATTTTCTGGCTAATGTTTCCCATGAGCTGAAAACGCCGGTGGCTGTGCTTCGCGGGTCCCTGGAAGCACTTTGTGATGGCGTCGTCACCGATGAAAAGCAGGTGCAGGAATACCATGGGCAGATGCTAGGGGAAACAAAAAGCCTGGAGCGGCTGGTAACGGACTTGATGGATCTGACCCGTCTGAACAGCGCTGATTTCCCCATGGAGGATGCGGTGCTGAGCATGAACGAGGTTCTGTCTGATGCGCTGCGCAGTGCCGGGCGAATGGCGGCGGAAAAGAGGATAACAATCCATAGAAGCATTCCGCAGGAGCCGGTTACCTATCGTGGGGATTATGGCCGGCTCAAGCAGATGTATTTGATCATACTGGATAATGCCGTAAAATTCTCAAAAAGGGACAGCAAAGTATACGTAAGCCTTATGGCGGATCAAGCGGTGATACGGGACGAGGGGCCAGGCATTGATATAGACTTGCTCCCATACATTTTTGACAGGTTCCGCAAGGCACGTACGGAGGAAAACCGCCAGGGTTCTGGACTGGGTCTGGCTATCGCAAAGCAGATTGCCAGCAGGCACAACATGCAAATCACGGTGGAAAGCGAACTTGAAAAGGGAACGGCATTCACTGTCAAATGGTGATATTTTGTCTAGCTTCGCTTGGCCTCCAGGTAGTTATGGCCTTTTCAAGCAGCGGAATGCCGCGCTGAATTTCTTCCGGCGTTAAATGCCCGAAACCCAAAAGCAGTGTATCCAAATATCTACCTTTTTGAATGCTGTGATATTCTGCCGGCGTTACAAACACGCCTTTGGCAAGGCAGTATTTGTGAAAAGCTGTGTCAAAGCACATACCGGGAAAGCGGACGGCCATGTGCAGGCCAGCCGCGTCTCCCAAGGGGATGCAGCTGTCTTGAAAGGATGCCTGTAAGGCGTTTATCAATATATCCCGGCGCAGGCCATACACCCTGCGCATTTTTTGTATGTGCTTATCCAGCGTACGCCTTTGCAATAGCTGTGCTAGCGCCGCTTGCTCAAAGGGCGGATTCTGGACATCGGAATAGGTTCTAAAGCGCATCCAGAGCTTTTGAAGGATGCGGGGCACCACGGCGAAGCCGATTCGCAGAGCTGGAAACAGCGTTTTACTGAAGGTGCCGATGTAAATGACACGATGAGGGTCCAACGCATATAGCGGCGCCACCGGATCTCCTTTGTAACGGAACTCGCTGTCATAATCGTCCTCGATGACATACATGCTCTTTTCACGGGCGTACGCAATCAAAGCTGCCCGCCGGGCAGCAGGGAGGATGCCACCCAAGGGAAACTGATGGGAGGGTGTTACATACAGGCAGCAGGCGGTTGTGTCATTTGGCAGATGCTCTGTCATCAGGCCCATGCTGTCTGCTGGAATGGGGATAACACTGCAGCCAGATTGATGGAAGGTCTTCAGCATGCCGGTATGACAAGGGTCTTCAGCTAGCAATGCCCGGCCATTCGCTTTTACGATTCCAGCTGCCAGGTGTATGGCGTGGGTCGCGCCGGCGGTGATGAATATGTCGTCCGCACAAACGCGAAGCCCCCGCACGCGATACAAAAAGGATGCGATTTCATCACGGAGAGCTTTCAGACCATGGGGGCCGGTATAGCCATATTCCTCTGCCGGCAACTGCTCAAGGGCGCTGCGCATGGCCTTAATCCATTGCGATTTAGGGGATAGAGAAACATCGGGCCGGCCTGTTTGAAAGTTTGCGATGATCGGGGGTTGTGTAACCGCCGCTTCTCTTGGTGCAACTGTATTCTCTTGCACACACAGATTATCAGCCACTACGGTGGCAGCGCCCTGACGGCAATTGAGATATCCTTCCGCCAGCAGCATGGCGTATGCTTCACAGACTGTGTTGCGGGAGATGTTTAGCACCTGTGCCAGTTCACGGGTGGATGGCAGCGGTGTGCCTGCCTTCAGTGTTCCCGATATCATTTGTTCCCGAAGGGCAACATACAGTTGCCGTTTTAACGGCTGCTCCGATTGCTTGTCTAGTACGATTCCCAGCATACTCCCTCCAACTGGACTGGTCAAAATCAGGAATTACTGGCACTTTACCAGACCAGTTACTTGTGTGAAAATCATACCATGGCTTTCATGAAATTGAAAGCCGTGAAACAAGCACAGGAGAAGGGTGTCAATGAAAAGCCGTAATATGCAAGGACCTCTATTTTTGTTTTTTGCCTTTACGCTGGCTGGTACAAGTGTTGTGGCAGCCCGATTTTTAACAGGCTACTTAGGCGTGTTCACGATTACTGCTGCCAGCTTAATGATTGCCATGCTATTTCTTTTGCCATTTCGCCTGAAAAAGTTAATGCAGGCAATCAAGCGGCTTGGTGGCAGAGATTATGTGTTTCTGGGAGTGCAGGCGCTCTTTGGCATTTTCTTGTTTCGCCTGTTTTTACTCAATGGGATGACCCTTACCTCATCTGCTGAGGCGGGAATGTTGACAAGCGCAGCCCCAGCCTTGACAGCAGTGATAGCTGTCACCGTTCTTAAGGAAAAGCTAACCGCTAAAAAGGTGCTGGGCATAGGGTTGACAGCATCAGGCGTGCTGCTGGTTCAATGGGCCGCAAACGGGGGAGGCGGGCTGATAGAGGAACACCTGTGGGGGAATGTGCTGGTCATTCTCGCTGCGGCTTGTGAAGCGCTGTTCAATATATTTTCCAAGGCGTTTTCTCAAGGCGGGCGGCATGCACAAAGGAAACCTATGGACCCGGCGGTGCAGACTATTATGGTTTCTTTCATGGCAATGGTGTTGTGCATGCTATGTGCTGTGGGAGAAACGCCGTTCACAAGCCTTGCTGCCCTGCCTCTTTCCGGCTGGCTGGCGCTTTTGTGGTATGGCGTTTTTGTTACAGCCCTATCTTACATCTGCTGGTATGCGGGCATTGCGCGCTGCGGTGCGTTGACCGGCGCAGCGTTTTCCGGCATGATGCCCTTCACCTCTGCCGCGCTCTCCATTTTATTGCTTAAAGAAACGCTTGCGCCTCTTCAGGTGTTGGGCGGGCTATGCATTATGGGCGGCATGATATGGCTGGGCATGAGCACATCAGGGGAAAACCAGGCATCAGCCGCTGCCCAATGCCACGATCTATGAGGTGAGAGAGGATTTTGCATGGCCTCATCGAATGTATGAGCAAAACCAAGGCTCAAAGCCTGTTGGTGCGGAGGCAGTACGATGGATGAAAATAATGTTCAGTTAAGCCTTGATTGCACAGCGTTTGATGTGATTGAGTATGACATCAAGCATGTGAATGCCTATACGGTGGATGCATCCGACAAAGAATCGCTGATACGCCTTTCGGATATTCCCTCTGGCAGCGTGCGGTGGATCAACGCGGATGGCCAATGCGCTCCTGATTTGCTGGATTCGCTGGGGGAGGCTTTTCATATTCATCCTCTGGTCATCAAAAATATGCAAAACAGCAGCCAGCGGGCCAAAATTGAGGTGTATCCCGATGTGCTGTATATCGTGGCCAAGATGATTTACTTTGCGCAAGATGAACTGGTAGTGGAGCATGTAAGCTTTTTGTTGGGAGAGCGCTTTGTCATTACCCTTGGCGAAGCAAAGGGTGACGTGTTTGATACCATCCGCGGCTGGATACACAGCGAAGGTGCCCACGTACGCAGGAATGGGGCCGATTACCTTTTGTATTTATTGCTGGACGCGATTGCGGAAGGCTATTTTGACGTGCTGGAAGCCCTGAACGAAAAGATTGATGACTTGGAGGAGAGGATCACCGCCGATACCTCCCAGGAGCATTTGCAAACCATACGCGAAATCAAAAAATCGCTGCTGCATGTAAACAGATGTATCTGGCCTCTTCGGGATGTGGCATCGCTGTTGGGCAAGGAATCCATGCGGTTGATTCGGCCGGCGACAGAGCCTTATTTGCGGGATGTATACAACCATATTGTGCAAGCCATCGACTCCACGGAGACCAGCCGGGAGCTTTTGTCCAGCCTGACAGACCTGCACATTTCCAATACCAGCTACAAATTGAATGAAATCATGAAGGTGCTAACCATTATCTCCACCATATTCATCCCCTTGACGTTTATTGCCGGAGTGTATGGCATGAACTTTCATTTTATGCCGGAGCTGAATTGGCCCTTGGGGTATGGCGCTGTCTGGCTGGTGATGCTGATCATCGCTGGGTGCATGGTGTACTATTTCAAAAGAAAAAAGTGGTTTTAGGCAGGGGTACCTTGTACAACTGATGCAATGGCATCAATGAATCTGCGGGCGTCATGAAAGCCGGATACATTCATGTTGAATTTCAGCTTGCCATGGCAGGCCAATTTCGCTTTTCCTTCATATGCATATCGGGTTTTGGCCAAGCAATGGGAATAGCAGCCCACACAGTCATCCAGATTCATGAACATGCGCCTGGCGAAGGTTGAATCGGTTTCGCCCAAATCATTCAGGGTATCCTCCATGCGGTTGTCTTTGCGGTGCCATGTCTCAGGCTTGCCGTTGGTGATGAGGTACCATTGCAGGGAATGGCTGAACAGTTCGTTGCTTAGATAAATGGCGTAAGAAAAGCCAAAATCCGGCGCTACATAGGTGATTTTGTTGCCGTTTTTCTCTAGCTGCCTTTTGAATTTGAACATTTTGAGAGATTTTAAGAATGCATCCATGGCGAGGATTTCTTGCTGAATAGGCACGGGCAGGCGGGAGATGCAGCTTTCAAAGGCGGGCTTTTCACCAGCCTGGACCGCCTCGTTTCTGGTGATGGGCGGCGGAAGCTCTGCACCTGTATGCACAATGCGGCAGGAATCCTCATACTCTGTGACGGTAACGGACTGGATGCATAACTGAACCAATTTGTCGCAGGCGATTTTCAGTTCAAACCCTTCGCCATCAGGGCTGTTTATTTCTTTAAAAAGCGGCGATTTCATGTACCGTTCTTTTTGAGAGTAGTACCGTTCCTGGCCGTTTATCAGCACCTGCATTTCCTTCATATCATATAGGAGAGATATATCGGTGAACGTATTCATTTCTATCCGGTTGTCAAAAAGGATCGTCTTTCTCGCGGGGGATACAATGTCATCTATGCGCCGGTTGTCCGACCACATGGTCCCAAAGTTGATGTGTCCCTTTCCCAACAAAACGTACATCCCAGGCGCGTCCATTTTGACGGTTAGGTCTATGCGCAGCGGCAGGCGATAAGTGCCTGGCGCTTGGATGTACGATTGAATGGACAAATGCTCCGCATCAAACCGCTGGGTGGGTAACTCCCGTCCCGTAGATACTTGCAAAAGCGGCTCCTTGTATTCTGCTTGGACATGCCCCTTTTGCAAAAAGCCTGCAAGGTCAAGATGATGCTTTATCATGTATATTCCTCCGTACACGCGGGTAGTGATCAGTTTACTTATTATATCACATATTCTCCTGCCAAATCGACCAAGCGGTGTGTGCATCTTGGGTGCAAGCCATGAGCATAATTCAAAAAATGCTAAAAGTGCAATATTTCTATCTCTGCTATAGGTGTTTAGGAGACCAGTTGATTTTATACCTCATGAAGAACTGCTAGTCATTTTTGCTTTGCCAATTACATGCGATTATGCAGAAAGAAATGCGACAGGTGATTTGATATAATCTGTTCAGTCAGGAGGGATAGACGTGATATTTGTCTATGGGGAGAAAGAAATTTCTCATCTCACAAGAAACGATCCGGTGCTGTGGCGCGCCATAGAAAGCATTGGCCCTATCCGGCGGGAAGTGATTCCCGATTTGTTTGAGGCACTGGTCAGCTTTATTTTGGGCCAGCAGATTTCTGTCAAAGCTTATCAGACCATCAGGGGGCGGATGCAAAGCCAGTTGGGGTCTATTACGCCGGACACGATATCTCTTCTTAGCGTGGAAGATATTCAAGCTCTGGGCACTACGTTTAGAAAAGCTGCGTATGTCAAAAACGCTGCGGAAAAAGTGCAAAGCGGCGACCTTGACCTTATCTCGCTTAAAAGTAAATCGGATGAGGAAGTGTGCGCGGCACTTTCAGCCTTGAGCGGTGTTGGCGTATGGACAGCCCAGATGCTGATGCTTTTGTCCATGCAGCGGCCTGATATTATAAGCTTTGGTGACCTGGCCATCAGGCGCGGGCTTTGCGTGCTGTATGGACAGAAATCTATAGATAGAGAGCAGTTTGAAAGCTACCGGCAGCGCTATTCCCCATATGCCAGCGTGGCCAGCCTGTATTTGTGGGCTATTGCTGCCGGCGCAATGAATGATTGGAAAGCGGATATAACGACAGGCGGTGAACAGGAATATGACAAATGAGGAAAAGTGGAACGCGGTGCTGGGTAGCGATACGGCGCAGGACGGTAAGCTTTTCTATGCAGTGAAAACCACTGGCATTTATTGCCGGCCTTCCTGCGCATCCAAGCTGCCCAACGCTGAAAATATATTGTTCTTTGATACGGCTTTGCAAGCGGAGCAGAAAGGTTTTCGCCCCTGCAAGCGCTGCCGGCCAGATTTGCTCGCTTACCAGCCGGCTTTGGAGCTGGCGGAAAAAATGCGCCATATCATTGACGGTGGCTTTTTGGACAAAGCCCAAGTCTTTGAGCAGTTAAAAAGCTTGGGGGTTACCCCCAAGCGTGCCATTCAAATATTCAAGGAACAATTCGGGACGACACCGGGAGCGTATTTGGATACACTGCGCATAAGGGAGGCGACTAGGCTGCTCAAGGAAACAAATACGCCGGTTGTTGAGATCGCGTTTGCACTGGGCTTTGAAAGCGTGACGGCTTTCTATGCGTTTTTTGGCAAGCTGACAGGCGTTACGCCCGCTGCGTTTCGCTTAGGCGAGCGCAGTAAGGCGGAACAGTGTGCATCCTTTGCGTTTGATTCAGCCATGGGTAAGATACTAATTACCGCGGATGGGGAGGCAGTCACTGGCATCCGCTTTGCAAGCGCATCCGATATTCTTATGAAAGGGGATGGCAATGTGCTAGCGCATAATGCGGCGGAGCAGCTGCAAGAGTATTTTGATGGCAGGCGGGTACACTTTACTGTCCCTTTACGGCCATCCGGCAGTGATTTTCAACAGCTTGTCTGGTCGGCACTTGCTGATATTCCGTATGGACAGGTTAGAAGCTATAAGCAGGTGGCGGGCTCTATCAAAAGACCGTCGGCCAGCCGTGCGGTGGGTATGGCAAATAACAAGAATCCCATTTTAATCATGATCCCCTGTCACAGGGTGGTAGGGGCCGATGGTTCTCTGACAGGGTATGCGGCGGGGCTTGCAATCAAGCAAAAGCTGCTGGAGTTGGAGCAGGGTCATCGGTTATAAAGGCTTCATCCATTCTGGCGGGCTTCCTCCCTGGCCTTACCATAAGCTGCTACACAAACCTCTACATCTTCCCTGCCGGTTTTGTAGGAGCAGACGCTGATGCGTATTACAGGCTGATCCTGCCATGTTGCGCCGCCGCACCACAAGATGCCGCCGTCTTGAATGTTTTTGAGTGTTTTTCTGGTTACTTCTGGCGTTTCACAGCGGACCAGCACCTGGTTAAATACCACCTCATTGACAACCTCAAACCCGTTATCTAAAAGGCGCTGGGCGAAATATGCCGCGCTATCGCACAACGTATCCACAAGCTCCCCGACGCCGGCTTTGCCCAGAAACTTCAGGGTAGCCCACAATTCCACGCTTCTTGCGCGCCTGGACATATCCGGCGTATAGAGCATGCCATCTCTGTGTTCGCTGTATTGAAGGTAGGACCCGGTGGCTTGCAGGGCTTGGGTCAGGGCGGCGCGATCTTTGCACAGCACGATGCCACAGTCATAGGGTACGTTTAAGGTTTTGTGAGCGTCCGCCGACCAGGAATCAGCATTTTCAAAGCCGGCAATCAGCGTGCACTTTTGCTTGGAGGCCGCGGCCCATAGCCCGAACGCACCGTCCACATGCAGCCAGGCGCCGGCCTTTCTCGCGAGGACACTCAACTCCTCCATGGGGTCAAAAGCCCCGCCATTCACGTTCCCTGCCTGGGCGATGAGCAGCGTATGTGCATCAACAGGCGGCAGGAGAGAGGGGATTATGCGTCCCATTGCATCCACCGGCGCTTGAATCATCTGGCTTTTACCGATGCCCAGCAGCGAAAGTGCTTTTACAACGGAGGAATGGGCCTGCTGGCCCAGCACCACGCGGATGGGCGGTGCACCAAACAAGCCATCGCGATGAACATCCCAATTCTCCTTCTTTAGCAGCTCATTGCGGGCTGCGGCCAGTGCGCAAAGAATTGCCGTGGAGGAGCCGCTGACAAAGCCGGCGGCGGTGTTGGGAGGCAGGCCGAGTACGTCGATGATCCATTTTTCACAGATTTCCTCCAGCTTGGATACGATGGGGGACATCACATACAGCGCGCTGTTTTGATCCCACACGTCGGCCATCCACCGGGCGGCCATGGCTACCGGAAAGTGGCTGCCGTTGACAAAGCCAAAATAGCGGCCTCCGCTTTGGGCGGCGGTGGCCTTGGACCCTATCGTGTGCAGCTTTTCCAGCATGAGAGCTGGGTCGGATGGGCCTTCAGGCAGCGGTTCATCAAAGCTTTCGAGCGCTGCAATAACACTTTCATCGGGGTACACGCGACTTTTTTCGAGGTTGTCAATGTAGTCAAAGGCATAAATTTTTGCCTGCTCATACAGTTCTTTGGATGCAAGCTGCGCCCGTACAATCTCTTTTATGCTAGAAAACGGCATAAGGCACCCTCTTTCCATGGTTTGGTAATTGAATTATATTTCGCCTGTGCCCAGGCGTCAAGGTAAATGGATGTACTGGATGTGTGCTAAGGCGTTTGCTGTGGAAATTTGCATAGCACGCATTGTTCTTTTTCCGGCCTTGGTAAAAAAGGAAGAAGCGTATGTGTTATACTTTGTGAAAGTGAATGCAGGAGGAGTGTTTTATGCGCAAAGCAGTCTCGTCGATGAAGGCCGCCGCCATCGGCCCCTATTCCCACGCGGTGGAGACAGAGGGCCTTTTGTTCTTATCAGGCCAAACACCCATTGACCCCGCAACCGGCAGGCTTGCGGAAGGGAATATTCAAACTCAGACCCGGCAGTGCTTTGAAAACCTGCGTGCGGTACTGGAAGCAGCCGACCTGACCATGGAGCATGTGCAGAAGGTGAATGTGTTTTTGACCGATATGGGAAACTTTGCGGCGATGAACGAAGTCTACCAAGAGCAGTTTCAAGAGCCATATCCGGCACGGACAACCATCGGTGTTGCCAGTCTGCCGCTCAATGCCGCCATTGAGATTGAAATGATCGCCAGAAGATAAATAGGCCCAAGTTTACACTCGAAAATCAGCGCGTCAGTTTCTTGCCGCCAGAGTTTATGCTTTCGCTGCAAGGGTTGCCACTGTATCATCCAGCAGGGCAGACAGACTATCAAAAAATTCAAAAATGGGCCTTGACAAGGGTATTGCTTTCGTGTACAATACATTTCGTCGCTCGTTTGAAGCGGCTGTTTAACGGGGTGTAGCGCAGTCTGGTAGCGCACGTGCTTTGGGAGCATGGGGCCGGAGGTTCAAATCCTCTCACCCCGACCATAATGCCTTCTCCCCCCAGTTGTTTGTACACGGCTCCTTGGTCAAGCGGTTAAGACACCGCCCTTTCACGGCGGTAACAGGGGTTCGAGTCCCCTAGGAGTCACCATTTCCCTTTAGGGTATGGGCCTTTAGCTCAGTTGGTCAGAGCGGCCGGCTCATAACCGGTTGGTCCGGGGTTCAAGTCCCTGAAGGCCCACCAGCCTAGTGGCCCGGTAGTTCAGTTGGTTAGAATGCCAGCCTGTCACGCTGGAGGTCGAGGGTTCGAGCCCCTTCCGGGTCGCCATTTTTTCTTCAGGGTCTTGAACAATCAGCAGTGTGCTGACGTAGCTCAATTGGCAGAGCAGCTGATTTGTAATCAGCAGGTTGCGGGTTCAAGTCCCATCGTCAGCTCCATCCCCTTTTTGGGGCGGTTCCTAGCTCATTGAAAACCTTATATGGATGGGTTCCCGAGTGGCCAAAGGGAGCAGACTGTAAATCTGCCGTCTCAGACTTCGGTGGTTCGAATCCACCCCCATCCACCAACACGCGGGAATGGCGGAATTGGCAGACGCGCTAGATTCAGGTTCTAGTGAAGGTTCCTTCATGCAGGTTCAAGTCCTGTTTCCCGCACCA